>JANOFJ010000105.1:0-23681 GCA_031413595.1 Novosphingobium sp. | reverse complement strand
ACCTCTCGAGCTTCGGATGCAGGTCGTCCGGCGCTGACGCGAGCGGTCGGTCAGCGATCCAGGAAAAGGTTCGATAGCGCGCGAAGTCAGCGCGTGAATCGAAATCATCCTGGACCCGCAGTGACATGCACGCGGACAGCGACACGCTCGCAGCCAATGCGACGGCCAGCGTCCTCACTACCCGATTTGTCCGACGCCCCATCTCCCTTTGCCCCACGTCGCGAGCCGGGCGAGGAGTCTAGCCGGGCGCTCCGACCGCCGCAAAAGCACTTCAGGGATCCCTCACCGCCGACAATTCGGTGACCAAGTCGAGCGCGCGCTGATCCTCCGGATTCCCCCTCGCGCGCCGCTTCGCGATATCGAGCGCTTCGCGCGACCGCCCCGCGTCGCGAAGTAGCAAGGCAAGTGCTTCGAGCAGGTCGAGGTCGTCCGGGAAGCGGGCGAGGGCGACGCGCAATGTGTCGATACCCTCTTCACGCTGCTGCGCGTCCGCCAACGCGAGCGCGTAGGCGTAGGCAAAGCGCGGTTCGGCCGCCGGCGCGGCCACGCTGAAAGACGCGATGAACGAGGCGCTGCGCGATTGGGTCGCCAATGTCCATGACACATTCTACATCATCGGTACCGTCGCCGGGCCGCATCCCTATCCCGCGATGGTCCGCGATTTCCAGAGCGTGATCGGCAAGGAAGCCCGCGCCCAGATGCTGGCCCGGACCGGGCGTTTGCCTGATGTGCTGGTCGCCGCAATCGGGGGGGGCAGTAACGCCATCGGACTGTTCCACCCGTTCCTGGATGATCCCAGCGTCAAGATGCTCGGCGTGGAAGCCGCCGGGCATGGGCTGGACAAGGAACACGCCGCATCGCTCGCGGGCGGCGCCCCGGGAATTCTCCATGGCAACAAGACCTATCTGCTGCAGGACGCTGACGGCCAGATCCTTGAGGGCCACTCGATCAGCGCCGGTCTCGATTATCCCGGCATCGGCCCCGAACACGCCTGGCTGCGCGATGTAGGGCGTGTGGAATATACTTCGGTGACAGACACTGAAGCGCTCGCTGCCTTCCAGTTGCTGTGCCAGACCGAGGGAATCATCCCGGCGCTGGAACCCGCCCACGCGATTGCGGCGGTGACCAAGCTGGCGCCGACGATGCCGAAGGATGGGATCATTCTCCTCAATCTGTGCGGGCGCGGAGACAAGGATATTTTCACCGTGGCCGAGGCGCTGGGGGTGGGGCTGTGAACCTTACGCAATTGACCCAACTGTTTGCCAGCCTGGGCGCGAAGGAACCGCAACGATGGGCTGCCTCGCAAATCGACGAAGGAATACCGCAGCTCCACCGCTTCCTCTTTCTCCGCCAGGCATGGCAAGCAGTCCTGTCGCCCGAAAATCTTGACTGGATCGACAACCTCCAAAGAGCCGGCACCAATGGTCATGCCGAAGTCCAAGATGCACTGGTACGCTTGCTGGCTGCGGGCGCGAGGCGGGAAGATCTGACGCTGGTCGTCCGGAACATGCAGCGCGAACTGTTGTTCTCGCTGTGCTACCTGATGGAAAATCCAGATGTAGACGATCTGGAGGTCGACAGTATCGCCTGGGGTCTATTCGCTGTGGATGCAGAAGGCAGGGCTGAGCAACAAATCCTGGGGCTCCACGAGTCCGTCCTTGAAACAGACCCAAAGACTGCGGCAACATTCTGATGCCCAAAGATTCGATCATTCTCCTCAATCTGTGCGGACGCGGGGACAAGGATATTTTCACGGTGGCCGAAGCGCTGGGGGTGGGGCTGTGAGGCGGTATAGTTGGCCGT
Organism: Novosphingobium sp.; assembly: GCA_031413595.1. Taxonomy (GTDB): domain Bacteria; phylum Pseudomonadota; class Alphaproteobacteria; order Sphingomonadales; family Sphingomonadaceae; genus Novosphingobium. The sequence goes on along the minus strand of JANOFJ010000105.1, from coordinate 21,878 downwards.
TCGTATACGTCGAAACTCTTTTCGCATTGCTCGTACTCACGCCGGTGTTCAACCTCCTGCATTATCTGCCGAACCATAATTTCAGCACAGATGGTTGGACCTTTTGGCCATTGGACGAGTGGTTCGAGGGCAGGTTTGATCCGTTCGAGATTGGGGGTTTCCTGACGATAGCTTGGCTTATTGCCGCAATTCGCCGCTATCAACGGAAGGAGTTGTTCGACAAGTGACCCGCCTCTCCGCCGCCTTCGCCAAGGGCCCCGCCCTCATCACCTTCGTCACCGCAGGAGATCCCACCCCCGGCGATACCGCCGCGATCCTCGATGCCCTCGTCGCAGGCGGGGCGGATGTGATCGAGCTGGGGATGCCGTTCACCGATCCGATGGCCGATGGTCCGGCAATCCAGCAGGCCAATATCCGCTCACTGGGCGCGGGCACCACCACCGCAGATATTTTCGCCATCGCCGCCGCCTTCCGCGCGCGCCACTCAGAGGTGCCGCTGGTGCTGATGGGTTATGCCAACCCGATGGTCCGGCGCGGGGCCGAGTGGTTTGCTACTAAGGCCGCCAAAGCCGGTGTCGACGGGGTGATCTGCGTCGATATTCCGCCCGAGGAGGACGATTCGCTGGGGGTTCAGCTGCGCGCCGCCGGGATTGCGCTGATCCGCCTCGCCACTCCGACCAGCGATGCCGCGCGACTGCCGACCATTCTCGAAGGCTCGTCAGGGTTTCTCTACTACGTCTCGGTTGCCGGGATCACCGGCAAGCAGCAGGCGGCGCAAACTTCGATTGCGGAAGCCGTCACCCGGCTCAAAGCCGCGACCGATTTGCCCGTGGCGGTTGGCTTTGGGGTGCGGACCCCCGAGCAGGCGAGCGCCATTGCCAAGGTGGCTGACGGCGTGGTGGTTGGTTCGGCCTTGGTCGAATTGATTGCCCAGCACGGCGCAAATGCCGCCGGACCTGTGCGGGAATTGACGGCTGCCCTTGCCGATGCAGTGCATTCTGCGCGATAAGCCCGCATGAGCTGGATCAACCGCGTTCGCAATTCGCTCCCCTTCACGCAGAAGCGGGACACGCCTGATAATTTGTGGGTCAAATGCCCTTCGTGCAGCGAAATGCTGTTCACCAAGGAGTATGAGGAAAACCTATTCGTCTGCCCGCGCTGCGAGCATCACGGCCGGATTAGCGCCAATGTGCGGCTGGCTCAGCTGATGGATGCAGGTTTTGAGCTACTCTCCGCCCCGAGTGTGAAGGAAGACCCGCTCAAATTCCGGGACAGCAAGAAATACACTGACCGGCTCAAGATCGCCCGCGCCGCCAATCCGCATGCCGATGCGCTGACCAATGCGATTGGCGCAATCGATGGCAATAAGGCGGTCGTCGGTGTGCAGGAATTCGCCTTCATGGGCGGATCGATGGGTATGGCAGTGGGATCCGCCTTTGTTGCGGGTGTGGACCGGGCAATCCGGGAAAAATGCGCTTATGTGATCTGCACAGCCGCGGGCGGCGCGCGGATGCAGGAGGGCATTCTCAGCCTGATGCAGATGCCCAAGACCACGGTGGCGATCCGCCGGCTCAAGGCCGCGGGGCTGCCCTATATCGTCGTGTTGACCGATCCCACCACCGGCGGCGTCACAGCGAGCTACGCCATGCTGGGCGATATCCACATCGCTGAGCCGGGCGCGCTGATCGGCTTTGCCGGGCAGCGGGTGATCCAGGACACGATCCGCGAAAAGCTGCCCGAAGGCTTCCAGCGCGCCGAATATCTCCACGCCCACGGCATGGTCGATATGGTGGTAGCGCGGAAGGATCTGCGCGCGCGACTGGCCATGGTACTGGGTTATCTGAGCCCGGCCAACGCGGCCTAGCCACTCACTCGCTCGTGAAGGATTTCGCCGTCTCGGACAGTCCCGCCGTCCAGGCGCAGCTTGACCGGATGGGTGCGCTGTCGTTGCCATCGGGGCGGTTGGGGCTGGAAACAATCCGCGCGATCCTGGCCCGTCTGGGTGATCCGCAAAACAATCTGCCGCCCGTTTTTCATGTCGCAGGGACCAATGGCAAAGGTTCGACCTGCGCCTATCTGCGCGCCATGCTGGAGGCACAGGGCCTGAGCGTTCACGCTGCCACCAAGCCGCATCTGGTCCGCTACAACGAACGTATCCGGATCGCCGGACAGCTGATCGAGGATGAACTGCTGGCGGGTTTGCTCAAGGAAGTGCTCGACCAATCCGAGGACCTTTGCCCCAGCTTCTTCGAAGTCACCGCCGCCGCCACATTCCTCGCCTTCGCGCGGTTTCCGGCCGATGTCTGTGTGATCGAGGTGGGCCTGGGCGGGCGCTTCGATGCTACCAATGTGATGGACCAGCCCGCCGCCTGCGGGATCGCTACTCTGGGGATCGACCATGAGGCCTTCCTGCTGGTGCCAGAAGAAGGCGTACCCCAAGAACCGCTGTGCCGGATCGCATTCGAGAAGGCCAGCATCGCGCGGCCCGGAGTGCCGCTGGTGACCCAGGCCTATCCGCTGGCAGTGGCCAAGACAGTGATCGAAACGGCGATGCAGATCGGCGCACGCCCGGCGATGCGCGGACTGGATTGGTGGGCAGATGTTTCCGGCGAGGGGGTCGCCTATCGTGATCATCTGGGCGAACTCAGCCTACCCCTCCCCGCGCTGGCCGGAACCCATCAGGCCGATAACGCAGCGCTGGCGGTGGCGATGCTGCGGCACCAGTCGCGGGTTGAGGTTTCGAGTGAAGCGATATCAGCCGGAATCCGCGCTGCGCGCTGGCCAGCGCGGTTGCAGCTGCTGGGCGATGGGCCGCTGACGGCATTGGCACCGGGGCGCAAGATCTGGCTCGATGGCGGGCATAATCCCGACGCGGGCCTTGCGATTGCGCATTTTTTTGAACCTCGTCGTCCCCGGCTTGACCGGGGACGACGTATTCACCTGATCATCGGAATGCTGTCCGCCAAAAACCCCGCCGCGATCGTTGCCCCGCTCAAAGGCCAACTGCTCAGTCTGTCCGTGGTCCCCGCGCCGGGACATGATGCGCATGCGCCGCAGGATTTCGCCGCGCACAGCGATCTGCCGGTGCGCAGCTTTGCCTCGGTCTCCGAAGCCCTCAGCGCCCTGCCACCCGGCGGCGATGTTCTGATCGCTGGTTCGCTTTACCTTGCCGGCGAAGTGCTGAGGCTTAACTGCGAGTTTCCGGATTAGCCGCCCTTCTGGCCTTGCCCAGCCAGGCGATCAATCCACCGAACACTAGCATCGCCGCGAAGATCCCAGCGGTCGAATTGCCCCATTTGAGCGACTGCGACAGCAACACTCCGACCAGCCCAGCGATGACAAGCGCAAATCCAAGGATGCGCGGCACCCCGATCGGTTCCTTCAGCTTTCGTTCGTCCACCGCCCCGGTCTGGCGGATACCCTGCACGACATAGCCCCTGCTCCACAGCAGCCAAAGCAGAAGCATGCCCGGGATTGCGGCGGCCACGGTGAAGCCCCAAAACCCGATCCAGCCGATTTTATCGGCGATAACTCCGGCAGGTCCCGCCATGAAGGTTCGCCCGACCCCGGCGAACGAAGACAGAAGCGCGAACTGGGTCGCCGTGTAAGCGATGCTCGACAGACCGGAGAGATAGGTGGTGAACACGGTCAGGCCGATTCCGCTGGTCACGTTCTCGGTGGCGATTGCCGCGACCAGCATCCAATAATTGTTGCCCGTGGCGGCCAGGATCATGAACATGACGTTAGACAGCATCATCATCAGGCCCGAAATCAGCAGGGCCCGGCCCATTCCCAGCCACAGGATGAACGGCGCGCCCAAGGCCGAGCCGATGATCAGCGCAGCAAATCCCCACAGCTTATTAGCCGAAATATAGTCGAGATCGGCAAAGCCCAGATCGACAATCATCGGCCCTAGCATCGCCTGGCCCATGGCATCGCCGACCTTGTAGACCAGCACGAAGCCAAGGATCATGAACGCGCCGTGCCGGGTCAGGAACTCGCGGAAAGGGTTCACGACCGCCTCGGTCAGCCATTGCCCGGCGCTCATCCCGGAAGCCTGTGCAAAGCGATCAACGAATTTGCCAGGGCCGATCCACAGCGCGCCAATGATCGCCGGGACAATGCAGAACGCCGTCAGCCCATACGCAGTCGCCCAGCCCAGCCCAAGCCCTTCAGCGGAGGCGAAGTAGATCGTGCCCGCGCCCGCGATGAGATTTCCGGTGCGATAGCCGAACTGGTTGGCCGCAGTGCCGTGAGCGAATTCCTCTTCGTCGAGGATTTCGATGCGGAAGGCGTCGATCACAATATCCTGCGTCGCCGAGAAGAACGCGGTAATGAGCGCCCAGAAGGCAAAGCTACCCAACTGGCCGGGCTGCGGGTCGCTTGCCCCCAATTGCCACACTGACACGAACAGCAGCGCCTGAATCAGGAACAGCCAGCCGCGCCTTTGCCCAAAAGCTTTAGTCAGGAACGGCAGCGGCAGCTTGTCAACCAGCGGCGCCCACAGGAATTTAAGCGTATAAGGAATTCCCAAAGCAACCGCGAAGCCGATCGTAGCAGTATCGATCCCGACCTTGGCCAGCCAAAAGGTCATGGTCGCGATCAGCAAGGTCAGCGGAAACCCGCTGGATATGCCGAGCAGAAAGGCTACCAGCGGTGCCTTGCGAAGATAGGGCCGGAAGGTCTTGCTGGTCAGCGCAACGCCGATCAGCGCCAGCAGCACACCTGCAAAAATGAGAAACCGGATCAGATCAACCGACATGCAACCACTCCGCGCGAAATTTTGCGAGAGACTAGCGCCGAAATGCGCTAAGACCAGTCCCGCGATGGCGACGATCCACACTCTTCCCGGCAATTCGCCCACCGCCGGCCAATTGGCCCTCGCTCGCCAAATCGTCGACGGCTGCCCCAGGACTTCATCGGGGATTACCCGCGTTCCCGCTGCCGTTTATATCGATCCCGCCCATGCCATGCGCGAGAAGGCGTTGCTGTTCGATCGATTGCCGCAGGTGCTTGCCCCATCGGCGTTGCTGCCGGAGCGCAATATGGCGGTTCCGCATGACGGCTCCGGACGGCCGCTGCTGATCACCCGCGACAGCGATGGCCGCGCTCATGTGTTTCTCAACGTCTGCCGCCATCGGGGGACGCGGCTGGTGGAGGGCAGCGATGCCCATTGCGGCAAGCGGCTGACTTGTCCGTATCACGCATGGACCTATGCGCTGGATGGGCGGCTGCTGGCACTGCCCCGCCCCGAGACCTTTCCCGGCCTTGAGAAATCTGACTATGGCCTGCGCGAGCTGCCCTCTTGCGAAGCGGGCGGGCTGATCTGGTTTGCTCCTGAGGCGGGCGCAGATTTTTCCGGGCCTGAGACACTGGGCGAGGACTTTGCCGCGTTCGGCATGGCCGATCTGCACCTGTTTGCGCGGCGCACGCATGATGTGGCGTCCAACTGGAAGCTGATCATGGATGCTTTCCTGGAAAGCTACCATGTGCTGCGGCTTCATGCGCAAACCATCGGGCCGTTCTTCAAGGACGGGATTACGGCGGGCGATGTGATTGGCTCGCATCAGCGCTCCGCCGTCGGCCGCGCATCCGAACTGGAAGGCGCGGACCTGACCGACATGTCGGCGCTGCGCCGCTATGTCACCTTTGCCTATCAACTGTTCCCCGGCACCGTCATTATCGCCAGCCCCGATTACATCAACGTCATGACCCTGATGCCGCAGGGCCATGACCGAACGCTGGTCGAAGATTTCATGTTGATCCCGCAGGCCCCGCAAACCGAAAAAGCGCGCGACCATTGGCAGCGCAGTTGGGAGCTGCTCGATGGCGGGGTATTCGCGGCGGAGGATTTCCGTGCCGCCGCGCTCGGCCAGCAAGGCCTTTCGACCGGGGCAGTGCCCGAGCTGACGCTTGGCATGCTCGAAGGCGGGATCCGGCGGTTCCATGAAATCTGCGAAGAACAGATGGGCGGGCAGACGTCGTCCCGGACTTGATCCGGGACCGCTGGCCTCATCATTCTGCTCTCGCGTCGATGAGGCCAGCGATCCCGGCTTTCGCCGGGATGACGGACAGGCTAAGGCCCCGCCATGAAAGACACTTCACGCCCCAAAGACGGCCCGCCCAAAGAGGGTGACCGCATCGCCAAGCTGCTCGCCCGCGCCGGGATCGCTTCGCGCCGCGAGGTTGAGCGGATGATTGCTGAAGGGCGGATCAAACTGGGCGAAGATGTCATCACCACCCCGGCAACAATCCTGACGACCCTAAAAGGCATCACGGTTGACGGCAATCCGGTCAAAGCCCCGGAAGCGGCGCGGCTGTTCGCCTTCCACAAACCGTCCGGACTGCTCACCGCCGAGCGCGATCCCGCCGGGCGGCCGACGATCTATGCCGCGCTGACCAATGCACTGCCCAAAGGCACTCCGCGGCTGATGCCGGTGGGCAGGCTCGATCTCAACACCGAGGGCTTGCTGCTTCTGACCAATGACGGCGAGCTCAAACGCACCATGGAATTGCCGGCCACCGGCATCCCCCGCACCTATCGCGCGCGGACCTTCGGCGAGATTTCACAGGCGCGGCTGGAAGAGCTGATCCACGGGGTCACCATCGACGGGATGCGCTATGGCAAGATCGACGCCAATATGGAGCGCAAGACCGGGCGCAACCAGTGGATCGAGATGACGCTGACCGAGGGCAAGAACCGCGAGGTGCGCAACGTCCTGGAATATCTCGGCCTCCAGACCTCGCGGTTGCTGCGCGTATCTTATGGCCCGTTCAAGCTGCTCGACTTGCCGCGCGGCGCGGCGATCGAGATTCGCGCGGCCGATGTCGAAAAGTTCCGCAAGGAGCTGAAAATGCCCGGAGAGACAACCACGCCGCTACAGTCGCATGAGCAAGCCCGGATGCGGATGCAGCGCTCTCGCCCCAACCGGCCAACTTCCCGCTGATGAAGGCCGGCCGCCGATGAGACTGATTGCCGGGCAATGGCGCGGGCGCAAGATCGCCGCGCCGCAGGGCGAAGTCACGCGCCCAACTTCGGATCGCACCCGCGAAACGCTATTCTCGATGCTGGTCAGCCGCCTCGGCACATTCGAGGGGCTGAGCGTGGCTGATCTGTTTGCCGGTTCGGGGGCACTCGGCCTCGAAGCGCTGTCACGCGGTGCGGCGACTTGCATATTCGTTGAACAGGATCCTGCCGCGATCCGCGCACTTCGTCAGAATATTGCCGCGCTCCAGGCTCAACCTCAGTCCGATGTCCGCGCCTCGTCGGTGCTGGCGCTCGGCCCGGCCAAGGCTCCGCTTGACCTGATCCTGCTCGATCCGCCTTATGGCAGCGGCGCAGGCATCGTCGCGCTCGAAAAGCTCACCCGGCTGGGTTGGATTGGCCCGGCGACCTGGATCAGCCTCGAGACGGCGGTGGGTGAAACAGTGCAAGTGAAGGCGCTGGAAGCCATCGCGTCACGCAAGGTCGGGATTGCCTTCATTACGCTATTGCGGCTTAAAGCCGCCTCTTGACGCTCTCGCCAAACGGGCGCAGCCATGCACCGGGTCGCTCTATTGGAGAGACCGCTATGCCAAAATCCCGGAAATTCCGTTTCTTGCCCTGTGCTGTCGCGCTGGTGCTGCTTGCTGGCTGCAATACCGCGCCAGCTGCCGATAGCGCCAAGGTCGGCGATGAGGTCAAGGCCAATATGACCGAAATGGTCGCGGCATTCGCTGCTCGCGATGCCGACAAGGCGGTGTCATGGGATGCCCCGGATTTCGTCGGCATGTTCCATGGCGCGCCCAATGTAATCGGCAAGGAAGGCGATCTTGCGCTGACCAAGGAGCAGGTTGCGGATCCGGCGATGAAGTTTTCAGTGAGCGATGAAAAGATCGATGTCGCTGCCTCGGGCGATCTGGCGGTTTGGCGGGCGACCTATAGCTACACCTATACCGATCCCGCGACCAAGCAGCCCAAGACCGAGGTTGGCAATTGGGTGGTCGGCTGGAAACGCCAGTCGGACGGGACGATGAAGGAAGCCTGGGGGGTTGTCTCTGACACGCCCGCAGCGACTGCGGCCCCGGCGGCCTGAAGCCAGACGGCGCGCGCTGCTGGTTAAGCGTCGCGCGCCGGTCGGGCCAGCCTGACCCCCACCAGCGTCAGCAATCCGGCGGCAGACAGGATCAGGCCAACCGCGCCGCCGTGCCCGGCGTCGCTCAGCTTCTGGGCCAGCAGCGGCGTCACGGCGCCGCCGATGATCCCGCCAGTGTTGAACGCGACCGAAATCCCGCTGTATCGGACCGGTACCGGAAACAGCGTCGGTAGCCAGCCGCCGAGCGGGCCATAGACAAAGCCCATGACGAACAACGCCGCGCTGAGCGTCAGGAAGATCAGCGGCGTTGAGCCAGAGGCGAGGCCGGGGCCGAACAGAACGCCCAGCACGACAGTCGCCAGCGCCCCGATCGTAAGCACCCGGCGCGGCGACGTCCGGTCGGCCAGTACTGCCGCAATGATGATTCCGAACGCCAGAAAGCTGTTGGCACCAAGCTGGATGGTGAGGAAATCCTCGCGGGCATAACCCAGCGCCTTGGTCCCCTGAGACAGGGCAAACGCAGTCGAGAGGTAAAAGATCGCAAAACAGGCGACGACCGCGGCGCTGCCAGCCAGCACTGCCGCCCAGTGGTTCTTGACCAGCCGGACGAGCGGCACCGCAACCGGGAGGCCATGTTCAATCGCGGCGCGAAACGCGGGGGTTTCCTCGATCCGCAGCCGCACCCACAGACCGATTCCAACCAGCAAAGCGCTGGCAAGGAACGGCACGCGCCAGCCCCATTCGAGGAAATCCGCATCGGATAGCCACAGACCCAGCAACAGGAACAGTCCATTGGCGGCCAGGAAGCCGACTGGCGCACCCAGCTGCGGGGCCGCGCCGAAGCGAGCTTCCCAGCCCTTCGGCGCATTTTCCACCGCCAGCAAAGCCGCCCCGCCCCATTCGCCGCCGAGACCAAAGCCCTGGCCGAACCGCAGGATGCACAGCAGCAGCGGCGCGGCCCAGCCGATCGCGGCGTAAGTCGGCAGGAAGGCAACCGCCAGCGTCGATGCCCCCATCAGCAACAGCGAGGCCACCAGCGTGGACTTGCGCCCGACCCGGTCGCCGAAATGACCAAAGGCAATTGCGCCCACCGGCCTGGCGATGAAGGCAATCCCGAACACCATAAAGGCCGCGATTGTCTGCGTTTCGGGCGCGGAGCCCGGGAAAAACAGCAGCCCGAACACCAGCGCCGTGGCCGTGGCAAAGACGTAGAAATCATAGAATTCGACCGCGGTGCCGACCAATGAGGCAGACAGGATGCGGGAATGGGCGCGGATAGCATGCATGGGCGGTGCGCTTGCCCGCGCAGCACGCCCTGTCAATTACAAACCAACCGGTGGCCTTGCGCGCGGTCGCGATGTTCCCTAGCTGTTCGCTCGTGTCCCAACCCCTTCCGCCTCTTGCCGAATCGCCCGACGATCCCCTGCTCGCTGGGCTGAATGCCCCCCAGCGCGAGGCAGTGCAGACCGCCGATGGCCCGGTGTTGATGCTGGCCGGTGCTGGCACTGGCAAGACCGCGGCGCTGACCGCGCGGCTGGCTTACCTGGTTCACACGCGCCGGGCATGGCCGTCTGAAATCCTCTGCGTCACTTTCACCAACCGCGCCGCGCGCGAAATGCGCGAGCGGGTCGGCCAGCTGATCGGCCCTGCAGTGGAAGGAATGCCGTGGCTCGGCACATTCCATGCGATCGCTGCCAAGATGCTGCGCCGTCATGCCGAGCTGGTCGGCTTGCAGAGCAATTATACGATCATTGATACCGACGATCAGCTGCGACTGATCAAGCAACTGATCAAGGCCGAGGGAGTAGACGACAAACGCTTCCCCCCGCGCCTGCTGGCCGGCTGCATTGACCGCTGGAAGAACAAGGGATTGAACCCCGCCGACCTCGATGCGGTGGAGAACGAGGCTTACGCAAACGGAAAAGGGCAGAAATTCTACCAGCTCTATCAAGACCGCCTCAAGGCGCTGAACGCCTGCGATTTTGGCGATCTGACGCTGCACATGCTCAACATTTTCCGCCGCGAGCGCGAAATTCTGGCGCAGTATCAGCAGCGCTTCAAATTCATCATGGTCGACGAGTATCAGGACACCAATCAGGTCCAGTATCTATGGCTTCGCCTGCTCGCCCAGACCCACCATAATATCTGCGTGGTGGGTGATGACGACCAGTCAATCTATTCATGGCGCGGCGCAGAAGTTGCCAATATCCTGCGGTTCGAAAAGGATTTTCCGGGCGCGAAGGTGATCCGACTGGAGCAAAATTACCGCTCGACCCCCGATATTCTCGCCGCCGCATCGGGCCTGATCGATACGAACAGCCAGAGACTGGGCAAGACCTTGTGGACGGAGCGGAATGATGGCGAGAAAGTCCGCGTTATCGGCGTATGGGACGGCCCAGAAGAAGCACGCCGGGTTGGCGAAGAAGCCGAACGGCTGGAACGCGAAGGTGCCTCGCTCAACAGCGTGGCGATTCTGGTGCGGGCCCAGTTCCAAACCCGCGAATTCGAAGACAGGTTTATAGCTATCGGCCTCAACTATCGGATTATCGGTGGTTTTCGATTTTACGAGCGTGCCGAGATCCGCGATGCGCTGGCTTACCTCAGAGTCGTCGCGCAACCGTCTGATGATCTGGCGTTTGAGCGAATTTACAATGCCCCCAAGCGCGGGCTGGGTGACAAGACGCTGGAAAAGCTCCATCGCCACGCCCGGGCGCGCGGCGTCCCGCTGGCGCTCGCGGCAATCGAGATGGCCGATAGTGACGAGCTGCCAGCGCGGGCCCGGAACACCTTGCTCGCGCTAATGCGCGATTTTGCCCGCTGGCGCGATCAGGCGAGAGTTGCCTCGCCCGCCGAACTGGTGCGCAGCATTCTTGACGAATCGGGTTATACTGCCGCGCTCCAAGCTGAACGCAGCGCCGAAAGCGCCGGACGGCTGGAGAATTTGTCCGAGCTTTCCCGCGCGATGGAAGAATATGAAACGCTTGGCGATTTCCTTGAGCATGTCAGTCTGGTCATGGACAACGAAGCCAAGAGCGACGCCGAGAAGCTGACGATCATGACGATCCACGCCGCCAAGGGGCTGGAGTTTGATCATCTGTTCCTGGTCGGCTGGGAGGAAGGCGTTTTCCCTTCGCAGCGGGCGCTGGACGAAGGCGGCCTTGCTGCCCTCGAAGAAGAACGCCGCCTCGCCTATGTCGCGATCACCCGCGCCCGGCGGCGCTGCACCATCCTCCATGCAGCCAACCGGCGAATTTATGGCCAGTGGACCAGCTCGATCCCCAGCCGCTTCATCGCCGAGCTGCCCGAGGCGCATATCGCGCAAGAAACCACCCTGACTGGCGGGGCTTCGATGTGGAAAGCCAGCTGGTCGGAGCGGGACGATCCGTTTGCCCATGTCGCGCGCGATGCCGCTGCCCGCGGACAAGGGCGCGGCCCCGGTTGGCAGCGTGCAGCTGCTGCCGCTTATGACCCGACTCCGCCCCGTTTGGCCGAGCCAAGCCGCAGCGCCGCCAGCTTCGCCGCCAAGCCGCGCGCGGATATCACAATTGGCGCGCGAATATTCCACGACAAATTCGGCTATGGTGTGGTCGCCGCACAGGAAGGCAACAAACTCGAGATCGACTTCGAAAGTGCCGGACGTAAGCGGGTTATCGACAGCTTCGTCAGGCTCGCAGATTAGAAGCTAGATTAGCTTAGCTTTCTAAAGCGCAGACATCCCTAGAAAACCTGGAACCGGACCGTTCCATTCACTTTCCTCTGGCGCCGCAGCTTTTGCAGCGCGGTGCGGTGCGGGATTTGTCGGCACAGTGTCAGCCGCTTGGGCCGGCACGGGGTCGGCTGCGGGCTCTGCAACCTGCGCTTCATTGCGCGGCTTGCGAGGGGTACGAGCTGGTCTTGCCTCACGCGCCGGACGTTCATCGCGGGCAGGTCGTTCTTCACGGGCCGGGCGTTCATCGCGGGCTGAGCGTTCTTCACCGGCTGGCTTGGCCTCAGCGGCAGGCCGCTCTTCGCGCGCTGCAGGTTCAGGCTTGGCTTGGCCGCCGATCTCGAACAGCGGAATCTTGCCGCCGGTCAGCTTCTCGACATTGTCGATCGCTTCGGCATCTTCGTCGGTGAAGAAGGTAAAGGCGCGGCCGGTTGCCCCTGCGCGGCCAGTCCGGCCGATCCGGTGAACATAGTCATCCGGGTGCCACGGCGTATCATAGTTGAACACGTGGCTGACCCCCTTGACGTCAAGCCCGCGTGCCGCAACGTCGGAGGCGACGAGAATGTTGATCGAGCCGTCCTTGAAGCGGTTGAGCTCGGCAATTCGCGAGGCCTGATCCATGTCGCCATGGATTTCGCCAGCAGAAAAGCCGCTTTGCTTGAGGCTTTTGGCCAGTTCGCGGACCGTGGTCTTGCGGTTGGCAAAGACGATCGCGGTGGTGACATTGTCGGTCTTGAGCAGGCTGCGCAACGCGTCCTTCTTGCCGCGCGAGGTGACTTTCACCTTGTGCTGGACGATGTTGAGGTTCGAGCTGGCGGGACGCGAAACCTCGATATATTTGGGATTACTGAGGAATTTATCCGCCAGCTTCTTGATCGGCGGCGGCATCGTGGCCGAGAACAGCAGCGTCTGGCGCTGGGCTGGCAGCTTGGAGCAGATCGTCTCGATATCCGGGATGAAGCCCATGTCGAGCATCCGGTCGGCCTCATCGATCACCAGCAGGTCACAACCGGTCAGCAGGATCTTGCCGCGTTCGAACAGGTCCATCAACCGGCCCGGTGTGGCTATCAGCACATCCACACCGTCGGACAGCGCCTTGACCTGATCGCCCATCTGCACGCCGCCAATCAACAGCGCCATCTTGAGATCGTGGTTCTTGCCGTACTTCTCAAAATTCTCGGCCACTTGCGCCGCAAGCTCGCGGGTGGGCTCAAGGATCAGCGAACGCGGCATCAGCGCGCGACGACGGCCGTGCGCGAGAATGTCGATCATCGGCAGCACAAAGCTAGCGGTCTTGCCGGTGCCGGTCTGAGCAATTCCGATTATGTCCCGCATCATCAAAACGCTGGGAATTGCCTGGGCCTGAATTGGCGTCGGTTCATCATAACCGGCCGTGGTGACGGACTGGAGCAATTCGTCTGAGAGGCCGAGATCGGCGAATTTCATAGGCTTATCTGTTTTCCGGAAAAATCTTGCAGACCGAATGGGTCCGCCCCTGCCCCGGCATCCCGCGTAGGGCCGTCGAAGCTGCCGCGCCCTTGTCGCAAAGCCCCGGCAAAGTCAAGAAAATGCGGCTCAATCGTCCTGTTCGATGAGCTGCTTCATACCCTTCAGCTGGCAATTGGAGCCAGAGCGCGATTGCAGCTCGTCGCGTTCGACGCAAAGCAGGCCATCGGTATTGCGGGCAACATAGAATCCGGAATAGAAATCGCGGGCCCGGCAGGCTTTCTCCAGCGTCGCGCTGACAATCCGCCGGTCACGCATAAACAGGATCAGCTTGTTGTCCCCGCTCGCCTGAACCCCGGCAATCGCTGCGAGTGGCAGGCAGCGCCCCATCTTGCGTTCGATAACCCGCGGAGCGAAACCATTGGCGGGCAGATCATCGAGAAAATCGGGCATGGCGGGCGGGCGCGGAGCGATGCGAATGGTGAGCCGCTGCTCGATCCGCACCTGCTCTTGCGACGGGACCCGGAAGCTCTGCGCGATCGAGCTGAACAATCCTTCGTCGAGCGTTTCGGCGCGGGCCTGGGGCGGCGGCGGAAGTGAAAGTTGCCCGGCCGGCACCGAGATCCCGACCACTACCCGCTCCTGCAGATCGCGCGAGCCATCCTCTCCAGCCGATCCGGGCAGGAGCAATGCCAGCGGGGCAAGCAGGTGGAAAGTGGGATTCATCGGCTTTGCGGCATATCCAGCGAAAATGGGGTCCGTAAACTCCGGACGAATGCCGACATACCGCCCCCGGTTGAACATCCGCTTAACCCGCCCGTCTGGTGACGCAAGTCCTGTCGCCAATTCCGGGCGATTCTGTTGCAAATGGAGGACTGGTCTGTTGCAAATGGAGGACTGGCGAACCGGCACGGCCTTGTGTCATAAGTCCGGCGATGGACAAGCGCGCCGAATTATTCCTGGCCGAAGCCGCCGCCCTTCTGGGCGCGCGCGGACTGACGCGTGATGCTGATTTACTCACGCCCTGGCTGACCGATTGGCGCGGACGGTTTACCGGCGCTGCGCTCGCGCTCGCCTCCCCCGCCAACACGGACGAGCTGGCCGCGCTGGTCAAGCTTTGCGCCGCCCACAGGGTTCCGATCGTGCCGCAGGGCGGCAACAGCGGCATGTCGGGCGGAGCGACACCGGATCCGAGCGGCACCGCGCTGCTTGTTTCACTGCGGCGGATGAAAGCCATCCGCAACATCGATGCCTCGGCGCGACAGGTGATCTGTGAGGCCGGGGTGGTTCTGCAATCTTTGCATGAAGCGGTGGCAGAGAAGAACCTGCGCTTTCCGCTGACCTTGGGCGGAAAAGGTTCAGCCACCATCGGCGGACTGATCTCGACCAATGCCGGCGGCACCCAGGTGCTTCGCCATGGTTCGATGCGGGCGTCGGTGATGGGGCTCGAAGCGGTACTGGCCGATGGCAGCATCTACAGCGCGCTTACTCCGCTGAAGAAAGACAATCGCGGCTTCGACCTCAAGCAATTGTTCATCGGCTCGGAAGGGACGCTGGGCATCGTCACGGCCGCAACGCTAAGGCTGGCCCCGGCGGTGGCGGACCGGGTGGTGGTCTGGGCCGGGCTGCCCTCGATCTTTGCCGCGCGTGAGCTGCTGCTGCATTGCCAGGAACAGGCCGGAGACGCGCTCGAAGGGTTCGAGGTGATCCCCCATTCCTGCCTGACATCGGTTCTGGCGCATGTGCCTAATACACGCGCACCGCTGGCGGCGCCGCACCCATGGCATGCCTTGATCGAAATAGTTGCCGACGCCGCCAGCGCAGCTGAGCTTTCGGACCTCGCCGAGGCCATGCTGACCTGTGCCATCGAGCGCGGACTGGTCGAGGATGCGGTGCTTTCTGCGAACGAAGCGCAAGCTGAAGCCTTCTGGCTATTGCGCGACATGATCGCGCCCGCCGAACGCGCGCATGGCCCGGCAGTGCAACACGACATTTCTGTCCCGGTAGACCGCATGCCCGCCTTCATCGAGGCTGCGGTGCCGCAAATCGAAGCCGATTTCCCTGGGGTGCGCGCCGTCGCCTTCGGCCACCTCGGCGATGGCAACGTGCATTTTCATGTGATCGCCCCGGCGGACGCGGTACGCGGTGAATGGGAGGAAAGCGCAGGCAAGCCGATCAGCCGCGCGGTGAATAATCTGGTTGTGGCCTGGAGCGGTTCGATCTCGGCCGAACACGGCATCGGCCAGTCCAAGATGGGCGAATTGGCCCGGTTGGGCGATCCGGTGGCATTGGGGTTGTTGCGAAGCGTCAAGACTGCGCTTGACCCGGCGGGTCTGTTTAATCCCGGAAAGCTGGTTGAGCCAGCGCTTGTTGCGCTTGCGCCAATTCAAACCACACCTTAAAGGCGCGGTTTCGCGCTGGGAGCGGTACCAATTGCCGCCCCCTTTTTGCTCAAGACTAATTCGGAGAGACGTTCATGGCCAGCGCGCCGCAAGCCGCCAACCTGCCGCTGTTCTACAAGGACCTGATGCCGCTCAACAGCCGCGATCACGCTACCTGGCGCAGCCGCAGCACCGATCAGGCCACCTGGCTGGTGGGCCAGCACGCGGTCCCGCTGACGGTGGAGGAGTTCGTCTTCGCCCAGCGTCATTTCCCGATCGTGTTTTCGGCCGGTGATCAGCCGGTGCCGCTGGCGCTGATGGGCCTCAATGAAGGCGTGAACACCTTTGTCGATGATGAAGGCAAGCTGACCGGACCGGTGTATGTGCCTGCCTACGCCCGCCGCTATCCGTTCCTGCTGGCCAAGCTGCAGCCCGAAAGCGAAGATCTGTCACTGTGCTTCGATCCGACCAGCGATCTGGTTGGCGAATTTGACGATGGCAATCCGCTGTTCGAAGGCACCGAGCCAAGCGAATCGTGCAAGGCCACACTCGATTTCTGCCGCAATTTCGAAGAGGCCGGAAACCGCACCACGGCCTTCGTTGCCGAACTGGAAAAGCATAATCTGCTGATGGATGGCGAAGTTTCGATCCAGCAGGAAGGACTCGAGCAGCCGTTCATCTATCGCGGTTTCAAAATGGTCGATCAGGAAAAGCTGCGCGAAGTTCGCGGCGATGTCCTGCGGACCTGGAATCAGAGCGGATTGCTGGCGCTGGTCTTCGCCCATTTGTTCTCACTTGATCATATGCGCGAACTTTTCGCCAAGCAGATTCAGCTTGGCAAGGGCCCGGTCACGGCCGATCAGCTGCAGCCGCAAGCAGCAAACTGAGCAAATAGAATAGGTAGCTTGGCGCGGGGCATGCAAGCAGTACTTGCAACAGCCTCTCGTCAAGCCTATCTTACCTACGTCTGATCGGTGCTGCCCTCATGGCGCTGGTCGGATTTGGTGCACTTTGTGCACCTCCTCCCTGAACCTTGGCCACCTCGTGCTACTTGCACGAGGTGGTTTTTTTGTGCGAATTTACTCGGCCGCCTCAGCCAGACCGCCGCCGATTCGCCCAAAATCGGCGACTTCGCCCGCCAGCTTGCGAACTAGGCCTGAAATCAATTGGGCGACCGCGGCAAAGCCCTTGCCCGGCTCGGCCAACCTGCCATCCAGATAGCTGCTGCGATCCACTTCCAGTTGCAGCGCGTGAATGCCGCGGGCCGGAGCGGCATGGCGTTCCAGCACATAGCCGCCAGCATAGGGCCGGTTATGCGCCGTGCCGCGCCGCATTTCGCTGAAATAGCTGAAAGCACTGCCGATCAGCCCGCCATTACAGGAGGCTCCGAATCGGTCGCCCAGAACAAATTCCGGCGCGGGCTGCCCGCCGCGCAGTACCAGCGGCGGCATCGAATGAAGATCAATTAGCAACGCCGCCCCCCACCGCGCCCGCAACCGTTCGAGTGTGGCATCGAGGCAGGCATGATAGGGTTCATGGATGTCGGCGATCCGCGCCGCCAGCTCATCTTCGTGATGACGGCGGTTCCACAACTCACCCAATCCTGGAAGCCGGCGGGGAATCAGCCCCAATCCGCTGCGCGCGCGGCGGCCGGGCGTATAGCTGCCAACGCTGTCGGGCGAACGTGTGCTGAACATGTCCCAATCGACATCGTCGGTGGCACGATTGAGATCGATCATCGCCCGCGGGGCATGCGCCACCAACAGCGCCGCGCCGGTTGCCTGGGCAATTTTTTCAGCCAGCCGATCAACATAGCGATCTTCCAGTCGCAGTGCTGCAAACCCGGGATTGCGCATCCGCTCAAGCAAAGATCCGGGATAGGCGCGCCCGGCATGGGGAACCGCGATCAACACCGGCACGGCGGATGGTTCGGCAAAAGTCAGCGTGAAGGCGGGCACGCCATGACTGCCAGGGATCACTCCGCCGTCCAATCGGTGCGAATCACGCGCAGTCTTGTTGGTTTCATCCATCGCCTGACGCTGGCCCGAATGGCGCTCCGTGTCAAAGTCGGTCAATCTTCAACGCATGCGAGATTATTAACCCGGATAGGACTATAAACCAATTTCCGCCGGGCCAGCAGCCGGTGGGCGAGTGCTGAACCAGAATTACGGAACCCTGATTGATGATCCGCATACTTCTCGCCGAAGACGACGATTCCATGCGCACTTACCTTGCGCGTGCACTGGAAAACGCAGGGTATCAGATTGTTGCGGTCGATCGCGGCAGCGCGGCGCTGCCGCTGCTGGCCGATGGCGGCTTTGATCTGCTGTTGTCGGATATCGTGATGCCTGAGATGGACGGGATCGAACTGGCGCAGCGTTGCGCCGAGATAAGCCCCAATACCAAAGTGATGTTCATTACCGGGTTTGCCGCCGTCATGCTCAAAGCCAACCGCGACGCGCCGCAAGCGCGGGTGCTCTCAAAACCCTTCCACCTCAAGGATCTCGTCCTTGAAGTGGAGCGGATTTTTGGCCAGCAATCGCAGGCCAGCAAATGAGGCTTTGTTCGCGGCTTGCATGATCGGGATGGCCTCGCTAAAGGCGCATCCCTGCCCGCAGACGGGCAGACCGAATGGTGCGGGCGTATAGCTCAGTGGTAGAGCACTATGTTGACATCGTAGGGGTCGCAAGTTCAATCCTTGCTACGCCCACCATTCGCCAGAAAGGCCCCGATTTACGGGGCCTTTTTTGTGTCGATCCGGCGGATCAGCAATACAAACAGCAGCAGCAGAACAAATACCGTGGTCGGAATCGCGGTGGTAGTTGCGAGCGGACGGGCGATCGCCCCGACGACAAAGCCCGCCAATACGGTGATCCGCTCCCACGGCAGCGCGGGCCGGGTTGCCAGCAGGGCGAGCGGGAACGCAAGCAGCGTCAGATCATAATCGAACACGAATGGCGTTGCCAGCAGTGCCCCGACCAGCAGTGCAGCGGCCAGTTCCAGCGTGAAACCATGACGCCAGGCCCGGTGCGTGAGGATCGCGCCAACCGCGACTGAGACGGCGAATTGCAGCGCATAGGCCAGCTCTGTCCCAGCACCCAGCAACCGCGCTGCGGCCATCGGGCTTTGCATCTTGGCAAAACCGATCACCCCGCCGCCCATCGCCTGCTGGGCACTGCCCATCACCGCCAGCCACTCGCCCCAGATCTGCGGTCCAAAGGCCAGCGTGGCGATCAACGCCACGGCCAGAGCGCTGCATGCCGCACCGGCAATCGCCTGCCATTGCCGCGAGGCAATCAGCACCAGTGGGAACAGCAGGCCAAATTGCGGCTTGAACACGGCAAGTCCCAGCAGCACCCCGCCAAGGAAGCCGCGCTTGCCCGCGATTAGCCAGCAAGCGCCGCCAAGCAACGCTGCAACGAGGAACGACGTCTGCCCGTGGGTAATTGTGTACCACACCGCCGGAAAGGCAGCGAAAGCATACCACGGCAACCGCCCCAGCCACGCCCGCACCGCAAACCAATAAGCCGTGCCGGTGGTGACCAGCCAGACGGCCAATGCAGGAAAATAGCCAAGCGCCGCGATCGGCCAGCAGATCAGCAGAAAGGGCGGCGGATAGAAGAAGGCGGTATAGCTGCCCGGGCTCGTATAAATCTCACGCTGCTGCGCAATATGGGCTGCCGCATCATAGGCTGATCCGCCATCATGGAGCAGGCTGGACGCCGCCCAGAAGCTGACGAAATCGGTGCCGAGCAACAAGCCATTGCGATCGATGCCGCCGCTTGAGGTTGAGATCAGCCAGACAAGCGTGAGTATATTGACCGCAGCAAAAATCAGCAAATAGCCGCGGACCCGACCCGGATCGAGCCATTCTGCGGTTCTAAACCATTCGCGCCCCATGCTCGGCCCCCATAAGCGGCCCTATGTGAGCGAACTGGCTGGCGCTGTCCATCCGGGCAGCGCCCGCCAGAGGCTTATTTCCCCTGCCAGTTCGGCTTGCGCTTTTCGGCAAAGGCCGCGGCCCCTTCGCGCGCGTCACTGCTGGTAAACACCGGGCCGATATAGGCAGCCTGCTTGTCCCACATTTCAGCCTCGGTCCATTCGTGCGAATCGCGGACGATCGCTTTCGAAGCGATCAGCGCCAGCGGGCCGTTCTCGGCAATCCGCGCGGCCAGCTCCAAGGCGCCATCGATGGCCGGTCCTTCGACGATCCGGTTGATGAAGCCCAGCTCGTAAGCGCGCTTCGCATCGATAAAGTCACCGGTCAGCGCCAATTCCATCGCGATCCGTGGCGGGATCTGGCGAGGCAGTTTGATCAAGCCGCCGGCCGCTGCCGCAAGTCCGCGCTTGGCCTCGGGAATGCCGAACTTCGAATTGACGTTGGCAACGATCAGATCGCACAACAAGGCCAGCTCCATCCCGCCGGCCAATGCATAGCCATCGACCGCCGCGATCACCGGCTTCTTGGGGGTCCACTGCGATAGTCCGCCAAAGCCGCGGCCCGGGACCGAGGGCGATTCGCCGCGCAGGAAGCCCTTGAGGTCCATGCCCGAACAGAACGTCCCGCCCGCGCCGGTCAGGATCGCGACCCGCAGATCGTCCTCTGCTTCCAACCGGTCCATCGCCGCTGAAATTGCCTCGGCTGCAGCCTTGTTCATGGCGTTTTTGGCTTCGGGACGGTTGATCGTGACGATCAGTACGCCGCCCTTGGCTTCGGTGATAACTTCAGCAGCATCGCTCATCGCAGGAATCCTCTGTTGGGCATCTTTAATCGGTCGGTTAAACGCTAGGCTGGAGAACGGCTCGCTGTCCAGTCCGAATCGCGCCCAGCATATTGCGCAGTCCCCCCTCTCTGCTAAGGACAGCCCAAATCCTCTCCCCCAGAAAGACCGCATGCGATGGGCAAGATCAAGGTAGTTAACCCGGTCGTCGAGATCGACGGCGATGAAATGACCCGCATCATCTGGCAGTGGATCCGTGAGCGGTTGATCCTGCCCTACCTCGACATCGACCTCAAATATTACGATCTTTCGGTCGAAATGCGCGATCAGACCAGCGACAAGATCACGGTCGATTGCGCCAATGCGATCAAGCAATACGGCGTTGGCGTGAAATGCGCGACAATCACCCCGGATGAAGACCGCGTGATTGAATTCAAGCTCAAGAAAATGTGGAAATCGCCCAATGGCACGATCCGCAACATCCTGGGCGGCGTGGTATTCCGCGAGCCGATCGTGATCCAGAACGTCCCACGGCTGATCCCGGGCTGGACCGATCCGATCGTGGTCGGCCGCCATGCGTTTGGCGATCAGTACAAGGCGACCGACTTCCTGGTCCCCGGCCCCGGTAAACTGCGGCTGGTGTGGGAAGGCGATGATGGCAGCAAGATCGACGAGGAAGTGTTCCACTACCCCTCACCCGGTGTGGCGCTGGCGATGTACAACCTTGACGATTCGATCCGCGATTTCGCCCGTGCCAGCCTCAATTACGGGCTTGGCCTTGGCTGGCCGGTGTATCTTTCGACCAAGAACACCATCCTCAAGGCCTATGACGGGCGCTTCAAGGATCTGTTCCAGGAAGTTTTCGAGACCGAAGGCTTCAAGGAAAAGTTTGCTGCTGCCGGGATCGTTTACGAACACCGCCTGATCGATGACATGGTCGCCTCCGCGCTCAAGTGGAGCGGCAAATTCGTCTGGGCCTGCAAGAATTATGATGGCGACGTGCAGTCCGACCAAGTCGCGCAAGGCTTCGGCAGCCTCGGGCTGATGACTTCAGTGCTGATGACCCCCGATGGCAAGACGGTTGAGGCCGAAGCCGCCCACGGCACCGTCACCCGCCACTACCGCCAGCACCAGCAGGGCAAGGCGACCAGCACCAACCCGATCGCCTCGATCTTCGCCTGGACGCGGGGCCTCATCTATCGCGGCAAGTTTGACAATACGCCCGATGTGGTGCGGTTTGCCGAAACCATCGAGCGGGTCTGCATCGAAACCGTTGAAAGCGGCAAGATGACCAAGGATCTGGCGATTCTGATCGGACCCGACCAGGCTTGGATGACCACCGAGCAGTTCTTCGAGGCAGTCCGGGCCAATCTCGAAGCGGCGATGGTAGCGGCCTAGCTCCCTATTCCTCCCCTCCCGCTTGCGGGAGGGGTGAGCTTATCGCGGCAGCGAATAGCGGAAAGTGTAGAAGTCCTTGCCGTTCTCATTCCTGATATCCATCGAGCCGGTCAGTCCGGCCAACCCATCAGTCCCAAGAGACGTTGAAGGC
>JANOFJ010000104.1:0-7901 GCA_031413595.1 Novosphingobium sp. | reverse complement strand
GGCCATCAGGGCCAGCATCATCAGGCGGACGGGGAGCCGATCGGGGTTGGCCCAGTTGGACGCCCAGGTAGTGAACATCCAGGCCCACCACAGCGCCAGGAACAGCGCCATCCCCTGAACAAACCCCAGCAGATCGAGATGATAGTGCAAAAAATGGGAGAGCTGGGTTATCGCAAAGACATAAACCAGGTCGAAGAACAGCTCGAGATAGCTGACCGGGGCATGGCCGCCGCCATGGTTGCGCAACAGCGATTTGCGGGCCCGCTGGTTGGCTGCGGCGACTGCTGCGCCGAAGCCGCCGGCGCGAGGGGCCTCAGGCGGCATCGGCAGTCTGGGTGAGGAATGCGTCAAGCGCGGCGTTGAAGGCTTGCGGTGCCTCCCATGTGACGAAATGGCCGCAATCGGGAACTTTCACTATGGTCAGATCGGGGATGATCGCGCCAAGACCTTCCAGATTCGAAGCGGGCAGAGCGAGGTCGTCCATCGCCCAGATCACCAGCGTCGGAATCTTGAGATCGGGCAGTGGTAGGGGCGTATAGCTCGCCGGAACCTCGAACGGGGCGTCCATCGGCGGCACTTCCATTGTGCTGCCGCGGTACCAATTGAGCATCCCGAAACAGGCGTCGCGATCCTGCCAGTCCGCCAGCAGCGCATCGCGTTCTTCCGGCTCCATCTTGGATGGCCGATCCCATTTGACTGCCTTCATCAGCAGCCCGGTTAGCCCATGATCGCGCACCAGCGCATCATGGGCCGGATCGCGGAAGGCCCGCATATACTGGCTGGCGGCGCGTTGCTGCGGATCGGTGTAGAGCAGTTTCTGGAATATCAGCGGATGCGGCGCATTCGCAATCACCGCGCGAGTGACGCGGCCGGTGCCCTGGCCCATCAGTGCCACCCCCCATGCAAGTGCGCCGCCCCAATCGTGGCCGACAATCGTAAAGTGATCGACGTCAAGCGCGGCGGCGAGCAGGAACACGTCGCCGATCAGTCTGTCCGGCGTATAGCTCTCGACATCTTGCGGCTTGGACGATCCCCGGTAGCCGCGCTGATCGGGCGCGATACAGCGGAAGCGCCCGCTAAGATGCGCGATCTGGTGCCGCCAGGTGCGGTGCGATTCGGGAAAGCCATGGAGGAAGATCAGCACCGGTGCGTCGCGCGGTCCCTGATCCACCACGTCCAGCTCGATCCCGTTCGCCAGGATGACGCGGTGCTGTTCCATGTTCAATTTCCTTCGGCCCTCATCTTTTCGGCATAGCCAGCGGCCATCAATCCGGCGATTTGATCAAACAGCGCTTCGGGCGTGCGGCGCAATTCGCCCATCGCCTTTTCGGCACCGGTGGCGATGATGATTTCGCGCTCGTCATTGGCGATGGCGGCCAGCATTTCCGCAGCTGCAATATCCGGGTCGATACCGCCCTCGATAGCCTTGTCGCTAGAGTTGCGGCGGCTGCCGTCGGCGGTCAGCGCATTGCGTGAAACATCGGTGCGGATCGAGCCAGGCGCTATGACATGAACTTTCAGGCCCAGGTGGGCCGTCTCCGCCCGCAAGGCATCGGCATAACCGATTAGCCCGAACTTGGCCGCGCTATACGCGGTGCGCAGTGGCACGCCGACCTTGCCGGCGACACTTGAAATCATCACGAATCGCCCGCTCCCGCGCGCTGCCATGCGCGGCAGGATCGCCTGGGTCAGCGCAATCGGCGCGAGCAGATCGACGCCGATGATCCGCTCATAGACGGCGAAGCCGGTATCGACCGCGAGCGAGCGTTGCGAAATTCCGGCATTGTTGATCAGCATGTCGACCCCGCCAGAACCACCAAGCGCCCAGTCCCAGGCGCGTTCAACGGCAGGAGCAATCGCGGCCATGTCGGTCGTTTCGAACGGCAAGACCAAGGTCTCGCCGCATTCTGCTGCGACCGCCTCCAGCGCGGCCACATTGCGGCCTGACAAGACTATCCGCGCGCCCTGCTTGGCCAACGCCTTGGCCATTGCCGCGCCGATCCCCGAGGAGGCGCCGGTAATCCAGGCAGTCTGTCCGGAAAAGCTCATGTATTGCTCCTGGTTAGCGGCACATCTGGGATCGGGATAAACTCCTCTGTATCGCCCGGAACCTTGGGAAAGCGGCCTTGCCGCCAGTCATCCTTGGCCTGATTGATCCGCTCGCGCGAGGAAGAGACGAAGTTCCACCAGACATGCCGGGGGGTGCGGAAGGCCTCGCCGCCCAGCAACATGACGCGCCCGCCGCCATTCGAGGTCAGCTGCATCGCCGCGCCGGGAGCGAGGATCGTCAAGCCATATAGTTGCAGCGGCGTGCCATCAAGGCTGGCTTCGCCGCCGACCAGCATTACCGCGCGCTCATCCGCTTCCGCGTCGATCGGAATTGCGCCGCCCGGACCCATCAGAATCTCAGCATAGATCGTCTCGGCATATTGGGTGGTCGCCGCGGTCTTGCCCCACAGCGTGCCCATGATGACGCGCGCCGAAGTGCAGCCATCCTCGATCAGCGGCAGATCGCTAATGCCCTCGAATGCGGGATCGATCTCCTCGCGCCCATCGGGCAGCGCGAGCCAGGTCTGCATGCCGTACAGGCGCGGACCATCAATCCGCTCAGTGGCGGGCGAGCGCTCGGAATGGACGATGCCGCGCCCGGCGGTCATCAGATTGACCTGACCGGGGCGGATCGTCGCAAAACTGCCGATGCTGTCGCGATGATCGATCGCGCCCTCGAACAACCAGGTTACGGTGGCGAGGTTGATATGCGGATGCGGCCGCACGTCCATCGCCTGTCCCGGCGGCAAATGCGCCGGGCCAAATTGGTCGACGAAGATAAATGGCCCAACCATAGTCCGCTGCGGCGAAGGGATCGCCCGGCGCACCTGAAAGGCGCCAAGATCGTGAGTAACGGGGGTGATGGTGGCAAGGATGCTCATCAGTTTACTCCTATTCCCCCGGTGCTTTCGCCTTCACCGCCAGCGCATGCACCCTCTGCCCGGGAATATCGCCCAGCGCCCGGTTGACCAACCGTTGCCGTTCCAGACGCGATACACCGGCAAAAGCGGCGCTTTCGATCTCTATGCTAAAATGCGATTCCCCACTGCCATCATCGCCGCTGTGGCCATGATGCCGGGCGCTGTCGTTGATCACCGCAAGGCGGCTCGGCGCGAAGGCGGCGCGAAGAATCTGTTCGATTTCGTCTGCAATAGTTCCGGTCATGACTTCACTTCTACCCGATCTGTCGCCATGTGGAAGTGGTGAGGCACGATCGATTTCATGGGCGGATGGCGGGCACCGAGCGGCCGTGCGAAGCGCCCGGCTGCGCTGAGGCGGGTGAGTTCCGCGCGCCGGGCGGCCGCGGCTCCAGTTTTGACGGGCCGGGCGATTACCGCTGGTTCTGCCTTGATCATGTCCGCGAATTCAATGCCGGCTATGACTGGTTTGAAGGGATGACCAGCGATGAAATCCTTGCCGCGCAGTCGCCGATCCACGGCTGGGACCGGCAAACGCGGGCGTTCAGCCCGACAGCGGGAATTGACGGAGCGCCGCGCTGGGCCGATTTTGCCGATCCGCTGGAAGCGATCAGTGCGCGTGCGCGGATGCGCATGTCTGCAGAACGCAAAGACGGCCGGATGGTGACACCGGACGAACGCCGCGCGCTGGAATTGCTCGGCCTCCAGCTTGATGCCTCTCGCAATGACTTGCGTTCCCGCTATTCGCAGCTGGTTCGCAAATACCACCCTGATCGAAACGGCGGTGACCGCACACACGAGGGGCGATTGCAGCAAGTGGTCGAAGCCTATCAGTTGCTCAGAAGAGCAGCGGCTTTTGCCTAGGCCTCACACAGCGCTTTGAGCTGGTCGGCACATACGCCCCAGCCTTGTGCGAAACCCATCTCCTCGTGGCGAACCATCGACTCCTCGCTCCAGTGCCTCGCGCGAGCGGTATAGCGAGTGCCTTCCCCCTCCGCCTCAATCGACCATATCCCGAGCATAAAGGGGCCATCGGGCATCAGGTCCGGCTTGATCGCATCGGTGAAGGCAAAGCGCTTGCCCTCATCCCACGCGAGCACGAATCCATCCTGCTTGTGCACTTCGCCATCGGGACCATACATCGTCACCAGCGAGTCGCCGCCGGGATGCCGGTCAAGCTTGTCGAACACCGCTCGCCACGGCTTGGGGCACCACCACTGCTCAATCTGCTCAGTCATGATTTCCCAGACCTTTTCGGGCGGGGCGGCGATCAAGCGGGTGACGGACCGTTCATTCATTTCATTTTCCCGGGGCAGCATCGTTTTGGAGAATTGCTCACTTCGGACCGACTATGCCGAACATCGCACCTTGCGGGTCATGGGCGACGATGATCCAGTCACCGCCCGGCACCTCATGCGGCCCCATCATCACGCCGCCGCCATTGGCTTCGATCAATGATTTGGTGGCGGAGGTGCTTGCCGCGCCGAAATAGGGCAGCCAGGCGGGCAGTGCGCCGGGCGGCATCATCGGGCTGATCGCGCCGATGGTCGTTTCGCCGACTGCGATGAAGGCATACTCGCCCGCCTCGCCCATCGGCATCCCGCCCTTGTGCTGGAGGCCGATGGCGGCATTATAGAATGCCAATGCGCCAGGTGCATCGCTGGTGGAGAGTTCATTCCAGCGGCAATGTCCGGCATCGGTGGCCGAAAAAACATCGCTGCTTTCATTGCTCGCGCCGCGCATGACATAGAACATCGAGCCTTGCGGATCAGCCAGCATCGCCATCCGGCCTACGCCTTCCATCATGGTCGCCGGCATGTGGACAGCGCCGCCCAGGCCTTGGACTTTCGCGACGGTGGCATCGACATCATCGACCCCGAAATAAATTTGCCAGCACGGCTTCATTCCTGCGCTGATCATGCCGGGATCAAGCGCCATTGCGCCGCCGGCAAAGCCGCCCCCGGTTCGTTCGATCATCCGGTAATCCATTTCCCCTGCGAGGGGATCGGCGTTCGCCGCAATGCTCCAGCCAAGCACAGCGCGATAAAACGGCGTGGCTGCGCCAAGGTCGCTGGTCATCAACTCATACCAGATCGGGGTTCCCTGAGGATTTGTCACGGTCAGTCTCCCAGTTTGACGACGGGACTGAACCCGCCGAAAATCATCCGCTTGGCATCAAACGGCATCGGGTTCTTCTCAGGATCCATCCGCGGATCCTTGAAATCAGGCGACATCATCTTGGCCATGCCGGCATCTCGAGTGGCTTTATCGGGCCATTCGATCCAGCTGAAGATCACATCTTCGTCCGCTTCGGCCTTCACCGCCATGCGGAAATCAGTGAGCTTACCGTCGGGAACATCGTCACCCCAGCATTCGATCACCCGGATCGCGCCCATTTCGATGAATATGCTGTCCGCATTAGTGGCATGGTCGATGAACTTCTGCTTGCTTGCCTTGGGGCAGGCGATCACAAATCCGTCGATATAGGTCATTGCACTTCTCCTCTCACGCGCTGAGCGGCATCGCCGTTTGGTCCATCCAGAACGGTCCCCAGACATGGCCATCGGGATCGGTGAAATCGCGCCCGTACATGAATCCATGATCCTGCACCGGGTTGATGTCTCCATTGCCGCCATTGGCCGCTGCAGCATCGTTCATCGCGTCGACCGCTTCTTTGCTGTCGAGCCGCAGCGCTAGCGAAACCTCACTCGACGTCGAAGGCGGGATCGGGCGCGTAGTGAAACTCTTCCACTTGTCGTGCGTCAACAGCATCACATAAATCGCCTCGCTCCAAACCATTGACGCGGCGGTTTCGTCGCTGAATGTGGGGTTGCTGGTGAAGCCCAGCGCCTCGTAAAAAGCTTGGGACTTCGGCAGGTCGACCACCGGCAGGTTGACGAATATCATCTTGGTCATTGGGCAAACTCCTTGGCTCTCACGTTGAACAACAGTTCGAAATAGCGACGCAAATGGGCGATTGCTTCCAGCGCCGTAGCTACTGCGGCTCCTTCGCCCCGGGCCTTGGCAAGGATAAACCCGCCTTGCAGTACTGTCTGGACATGGCGCGCCAGGCTGGCAGGCGTCGTGCCGGTAACGTCGGCATCGCGCATCGCCTCCGCCAGATCCGCCTCAAGCTCGGCGGCATTGCCAAGGATGCTTGCTTCGCAGGCTGCACGGATCGCGTCGCTGGAGCGGAAGGTTTCCTGCACCATCGTGCCGGCGACGCAGCTGAAGTTCTCCGCTGGACCGCAGATCAGTGCTGCCCTGAAATCGATATAGCCCAGCACGCGGTCAATCGCCTTGGGAAAGTGGTGGTAGGGTGCTGCGGCAAAGAAGCCCCCGGTACTGCTGGACCAATAGTCCGCCACAGCCACTCCCAGCGCTTCTTTTGAGGCAAAATGGTGGAAAAATGCGCCCTTCGTCACGCCTGCTTCAGCACAGAGCTGATCGACCGATGTGCCGGCAAAGCCGCCCCTCCGCACCAGCTTTACAGCGGCTTCAAGCAGCTTGCCGCGAGCGTTTTGCGGTGCGGGGCGAAAGGGTTGATTAGGAATCATTCAAACCGCCATACCGACCAGTTGGTATGTGATCAAGCAGATTTAGTTTAGCCCGCGCTCAAATGGCGCAAACTTGCATCGGAATCGGTCAGACTAGGCCGGTACGACGGCTTTTTCGCGAGCCGCCACGGCCTGCCATGCCGGGCGCGCCTTGACCCGCTCATACCAGGCGGCGGTTGCCGGGTGGGTGGCCGGATCGGGCTCCATCCCGACGTAGCCCAATGATCTCAGCGTGGATGCCACCGCAATATCGCCGATGGAAAATTCGCTGCCGGTCAGCCACCCGTCTGCGGGCGCGACCGATTCGAGATAGGCCAGGATCGGGACAAGTTCCGCAAGCCCCTCCTCGGCCGCCGCCTCGTCGCCGGGCAGGCCCATGAATTTTGGGCCGACGAAGCGGTTGAACACCACCTTTCCGCCCGCCGCAGTGATGATCGTATCGGCGAATTCCTCGAACCAGATCGCCTTGCCGCGGGCGGCAGGATCGGCCGGGAAGATCGGTGCTTCGGGATGCTTGGCGTCGATATAGGTCACGATCGCGGTTGAATCGGACAGCGTATAATCGCCGTCCTGCAGTGCCGGTATTTTGCGGAACGGGCTGGCAGCCAGAAATTCGGGCGAAGGCTCACGCGGATTGCCCAGCACCATCTCCACCGCCACACCTTTTTCGGCGGCTACCAAGTGCACCTTTCGAACGAACGGCGAGAGCGGGAAGCCGAAAATCTTCATGAGTTGTTTTCCGATGAGTCGCATTTAGCTACCTAAACCTTATTGCAGCGCGGCGCAGCCCCGTATAGGCGGTTGGGCGCAATGACAGACATTCCCAATATCCAGCCCGATAGCCGCGCCACCACGATCCTGGAGGCGCCAGACCGTATGCTTGATGTGCGTGAGCACTTCGGGATCGATATCGACATGCAGGTCCCCGCATTTTCCGAAGCGGATGAGCGCGTGCCCGATCACGATGACAGCTATGTGTTCGATCCGGACACGACGCTGGCGATCCTGGCCGGCTTTGCATTCAACCGCCGGGTCATGGTGCAGGGCTATCACGGCACGGGCAAATCGACTCATATTGAGCAGGTCGCCGCCCGTCTCAACTGGCCGTGCATCCGGATCAACCTGGATGCGCATATCAGCCGGATCGATCTGATCGGCCGCGATGCGATCGTGCTGCGCGATGGCTTGCAGGTTACCGAGTTCCGCGAAGGGCTGCTGCCCTGGGCGATCCAGACGCCGACCGCGCTGGTGTTCGACGAGTATGACGCCGGGCGACCAGATGTGATGTTCGTGATTCAGCGCGTGCTGGAAACCGAAGGCAAGCTCACTTTGCTCGATCAGAACCGCGTGATTCGCCCGAACCCGTGGTTCCGCCTAT
>JANOFJ010000103.1:0-6213 GCA_031413595.1 Novosphingobium sp. | reverse complement strand
CAGATAGCCTTCATCAAGCACATGGACATCAAGCATCAGTTCCCGGGCGGCGGCGATCGCAGCACGGTGCAGCGGCCGCTCAGCCCCAAACAGCACAATATCGGTCACACCGCGTTTCTGGCAAATAGCGGAAACCCAGCTACCAAACGCGGCGCAGTTGCCGCGATAGGACATGCCGGTCCAGCCCCAATCCGCCAGATCGCCGCCGTTGCAGTTGATGTGGCTGACGCGGTAACGACCCTGCTCCAATCGGCGCGCGATCAGGCGCATCGACGGGCCGGGCAAACCCTGAAGAAAAAGGAAATGGCGGCTGTCCATATCGGGTTGGAGCAGACTCAGCCCCGGCCAGCAAGCAAGGGGTCGGCCGCGGCGAAAGCGGGTGCCGGGCTAAAGGGCCGCGCCACACGATCAATCTCGATCAGGCTGGCAAGCAAATCCTCCAGCCGATCTAGCGGCCAGACGGTCGCAGAATCCGACAAGGCATTGGCTGGATCGGGGTGGGTTTCAATGAACAGCCCATCAACGCCGGCGGCCACCGCGGCCCGCGCCAGAACTGGAATAAGCTCACGCTGGCCGCCGCTGGTGGCGCCTGCTGCGCCAGGCTGCTGGACCGAATGCGAAGCGTCGAATATCACCGGACAGCCAAAACCACGCATGATTTCAAGGCCGCGCATATCAACCACCAGATCACGATAACCAAAGCTTGTCCCGCGCTCTGACAGCCACAGATGCTGGCCAATATCGGTTCCGGCAGGAAGACAGGATGCGGCCTTCGCAACAACATGGCGCATATCTTCGGGCGCCATGAACTGGCCCTTCTTGACGTTTACCGGCTTGTTCGTCGCGATTGCGGCGTGGATCAGGTCCGTCTGGCGCGAGAGAAATGCCGGGACCTGAAGCACGTCGACAATCTCAGCTGCTTGCGCTGCCTGACTGGCCTCGTGGATGTCGGTCAATACTTCCAATCCGGTAGCGGAACGGACCAGCCCCAGGATTTCCAGACCCCGCAAGATTCCCGGACCACGCGCAGAAGAACCCGAAGTGCGGTTAGCCTTGTCGAACGAGGATTTGTAGATTAGCCGGATGCCCAATCGCGCGGCAATTTCGGCCAGCCGCTCGGCCGAATTCAGCGCAGCCGCTTCACTTTCAATTACGCAGGGGCCTGCAATTACAAACATGGTACCGCAATCCCCTTCACATGACACGCATGCCCCATTCTGCAGGTCGCATTATGCTGTTCCCGGCAAGAATGGGTAAATCCTAAACTATTCCTGCGCGAAGAGAACTACTATGCGTTCAAACCTGCAATCCGGTCCATCTAGCGGATATAGCTTGAATTCCAAGAGCGAGCCGGGTCAGGTTGCCCAAACAATCCCAAAAAGGAATTTCACTTGAGTGCCAGCCACAGTCAAGCGGCCGGGATAACTGCATTAGCCCTGCCAGCGCGGAGTGAACTGGAGACGGCCAGGCAGGTTGTCGCCAACGCGATCAAGGCTTTGCACATGCTGCAAGACCAGCTGGATCCAACTTTGCTGCTCGTTGCCTGTCAGCTGGCAGAATGCCGGGGACGGATTGTCTTCACCGGTATCGGCAAGTCCGGGATCGCTGCCCGGAAAATTGCCTCGACATTTGCGTCGATCGGCAAGCCATCGCTATTTCTCCATCCCGCCGATGCAGCCCATGGTGATCTGGGTAAGATGTGCGCCGGGGACATGCTGGTGGCGATATCCGTTTCGGGATCGACCCGGGCGCTCGATCCATTGCTGCACTTTGCGCGACTGCATGCGATCCTGGTGGTGGCGATCACCGCGCGGCCGCTTAGCTCGCTGGGGGCCGATGCCGATTACGTTTTGGCGGTACCGGTGGTTGAGGAAGGCGGACCGATCGAGGGCGTCCCAATGGCGTCGACCATCGCGACCATTGCGCTGGGCGATGCGCTGGCAACGCTGGTGGCAAACCGGAACCGGTTCAATGACAGCGATCTTGCCATCCTTCACCCTGCGGGAAGGATCGGACAGAGACTGCGGCCACTGCGGATGCTGATGCATGCGGGTGAGCGGATGCCGCTGGTATCTCCGCAGGCGACAGGGGCAGAGGTTGTTGCGGAGATTACACGCAAGGGCTTTG
This sequence comes from Novosphingobium sp., assembly GCA_031413595.1. GTDB lineage: Bacteria > Pseudomonadota > Alphaproteobacteria > Sphingomonadales > Sphingomonadaceae > Novosphingobium. The sequence continues at coordinate 4,086 of JANOFJ010000103.1, read as the reverse complement.
GCATTACGGGTGTGGCCGATCCGGTCAGCGGGCGATTGCTGGGGGTGATTACCGACGGAGATTTGCGCCGCAACCATGATCGGATTGCCACATCGTGTGCCGCCGATCTGCTTCACGCCGAACCGCTGACTCTGCCGCCGACCGGAACCGCAGCGCATGCGCTCGATCTGGCGCGCTCGCACCGCGTGACAACGATATTTCTGGTCGAGCCGGGCAATGGTGTCGCCGTAGGGCTGATCGACCTGCAGGATTTGCTAAGGGTGAGTATCGACTGATACGGGTTCCGCGATGACTCCGCTCGTAATCATTCCGGCCCGTTACGGATCAAGCCGCCTTCCCGGGAAGCCGCTGGTTCCGATCACCTCGCGTGGCGGAGTTTCGCGGCCTCTGATCGAATGGAGCTGGCGCGCCGCCGTTGCCGCAGTGGGCGAAGATGCGGTGATCGTGGCGACCGATGATGATCGCATCGCCGCTTTGGTAAGCGGATTTGGCGGGCGCAGCGTCATGACTTCGCCCGATCTGCGTAACGGAACCGAACGCTGCGCCGCTGCGGTTCGCCAGCTGGGCTTGACGCCCGATGTGGTGGTGGACTTCCAGGGTGACAATCCCCTGGTGCCGGCTGCTCATGTCGCGGCACTGATCGGCGCTTTCGAGCGGCCAGATGTTGCCGTGGCGACGCCCTATATCACTTGCGACGCGGCTCTTGCCGGGTTGATCCTGGGCGAACATGCCGCAGGCCGGGTTGGCGGGACCTGCGTGGTAATCCGGCAAGATGGCAAAGCGGCGTATTTCAGCAAATGGCCGATCCCGCACGGCGCAAATCCGGCCATTCCGCTTAAGCTCCATATCGGGCTTTACGCTTATTCGCGTTCAGCACTGGAAGCATATGCGGCCATGCCTGCATCGCCGCTGGAGCTGGCGGAAGGCCTGGAACAGTTGCGGTTCCTTGACGCTGGATGGCCGATCGAGATGATCGCGGTGGAAGCTCCGCCGCAGGGTATCTGGGAGGTCAATAATCCGCAGGACGTAGCACTGGTGGCGCAGCGCCTGACCGATTGAGTCAGAGCATTATTGAGCCGCAGTTTGCCCAGAACCGACTGTACGGCTGCGGCTTGTGTTTCAATCTTGGAATTTGATAGTGTAGAATTTCCGCCGCATTTGTGATTAGCTAGGGCCAATACTTTCCTGGGGGGCGAGTCGTGCAGACATTCGCGCAATCTAATTTCGGCTTGTTTGGGGAGCAGCGCCTGGCGCTTGAGCCCGCTCTACTAGCTGTTATACTGGCTGGCGGCGTGGGCGCTTTCATTCATTATGAACTGCCCAATGGTGCCCGGATGTCGCAACTTCCGAGCTGGAGCGCGGTCACCGAGCCAGTGCGAACAGAATTGGCTCCTGCAGCAGCTGTCACCCCTGCATTGCAGATCCCGGTCAGCTTCGGGACGAAAGCAGCGCAAATCGGCGAATTACAAGGCCGGACAGCCGAACGCAGCGGGTCCCCGGCAGTCGCCACGGCAACACTGCTGGACAAGCCGCCCGCAACCGACCGTTCGTTCTTGTCACGCCTGAAAGGTAGCGCCTCCAAACAGGATTATGTGATCCGCCTGACCTTTCCCGAGCCAGCGGTGAGCGCCCGTGCCGTGCCCGCCAAACCGTCAGTACACGCGGGCGGCCTTGTCGTGCGCGATGCGGTTCCTTTAACTGATACCGGGCCGACAACCGTATCGATCGATCTGGCAACAGGCGGGTTTGATCCCGAAAATGGCGGATTTGTAGCGGATGGTGCAGCGCCACTTGATCCGGAGGCGGTGGTCGGAATTCAAACCGCACGCCTGGCAGAGCTTCAGGCAGCCAGCACGGCCGAGCCGCAGGGTTTCACCGGATTGGCTGTATTGCCTTTGGACAGCTCTGGATTCGATCTGGCGATGCTCCCGAAAAGCGCGTCAGTGGCTGCCGAGCCTCGCCCGGCAATGGCCAATCCCAATCGCAAGGCCGGCGCGAATCTGGCGGCAAAGGCCAGTGCAGCCAGTCGCGCCGGTTTGAAGCTGGCCAGCACGCCGGATCGGATTGTCGGTGAGTTTATCTTCCACCGCACCGCCGTCCAGTTGAACGATAGTCCGGCAGGTAAGCTGGATGTCAGGATCGGCGGTGATGCCAGCCTGTCAATTCAGGTCAGCGCGCTTCTTTCGATTGTCGAAGGCCAGATGGATTCGAGCGTGTTCGCAGCGATGAGCGCCTCGGCGGGTGCCACGGAATATGTGAGCTTCAGCGAAATCCGAGCTGCCGGAATTGATGTCAGATACGACGCCGCGGCTGATCAGATTGTCTTGACCGCCGATTGAGCCGACCAGCTTCTGTCCAGACCTGATTGAATTTCCAACGATATGTCAGGTTGGATCTAGCCTGGGATGGCTGCAGATCCGCCAATCGCGGAGGCCGATCCGGGGCCGCGTGATCATTGGCTCATTCAGAAAATTTCTTACCAGATCGAAATGGGTCAATTTAGGGCGGAGCCTGGCGAACTGGTTAGCAATTATCGTTAACGCGGGTCTTGCTCATCATCCTCGCTACTCTCCTCAACTCACTATAATAAATAGATATTTAGTTGTCGCATCGCCTGCCTGAGCCAGAAACCGCCCAATTTTGCAGCGCCGCATTCAGCGCGAATCTGCACCAATCCGGGTGAATCCAGAGGGTTAACGCACTTGCGGGTTCCCGCCGTCAGTGTTCTTTATCGCGTGTGGGGCAATTGAGCATCGCTGCGATTCGCTAGTTTGATATCGCAGAATAAAATGACGCCAATGCCCATCGATCGGTCGCAGAGCTAGTTACTGGGTTTCTGCCTGATTCTTGGGCGAAAACCCCTCACGGCTGCTCTGCGTTCGAACAACGGCCCGATCCGGCACTCCGGACCAGGCATAATTGAGCGAGCGGTGCGATGGCCATGGATTATGAAGCAACTGGAAGTTCGGAAGCGGACGCTGCATTCGGGTCGGTAGCCCCCGATATGATGACATCCGCTGCCGGCTTGGCGCGCACTGGCGCGATCCAGCTTGTACCGGGTCCCGGCAACGTTGTCGTATTGCCAGAGGGCGCAACGCTTGACGACATAACCGTCCAAGGCCGCGATCTGTTGATCCAACTCGCAGACGGACGGGTCTATGTGATCACTGATGGCGCGGTCTACGTGCCCGAAATCGTCGTCGACGGCGTTGCAATACCGCCGCTCAACTTCGCGGCATTGTTGATCGGAAACGAGCCTGAACCGGCTGCTGGCGCACCGCGCAGTTCAGGCGGTAACTTCGCAGAAGCAGTCGACCCGATCCAGGCGGCCTTCGATCTGGGTAATCTGCTGCCTTATACAGAACTGGCCTTTCCGCGTCCGCAGGAGCGCGAGATCATTCCGGCCAAACCAGATGGCACGCCTGATGTTTTGATCCAGGACGGCGGTCCGGCCAGCCGCGACGTTGTTGACAGCGTCAGTGAAGTCGGACTGCCAGGCACGCGCGTCAATGGTAACGTCGAGTCCCCTGGTTCGTTGGCGGGCAACGGCACGGACACTACCACTGGCACGATCTTCATCGCATCGCCCGATGGCATTGGCCAGATCACTATTAACGGCATTGCGATCACCGGAAGCCCAGGTCAGCAGATCGTAACTGGTCGCGGCGTAATGACGCTTGGCGTGCTTGCCGGGGGCGAGATCGACTATAGCTATCGCCTGACCGACAATACGTCCGGGGATACGACCTCAGACGTGTTTATCGTTATGGTCACTGACCCCGATGGCGATGTGGCAACCGCCAGATTGACCATCAACATCGTCGATGACGTCCCGACCGCTCGCAATGATACTGATAGTGTCGCAGTCGCCACTCACGGTCCGGAGAGCGGCAACGTTCTCAGCGGAAGCGGCACGACCAGCGGCGTTTCCGGGGCCGACACTTTGGGCGCGGATGGCGCGGTGGTAAGCGCGATCAGCGGCGCGGCGGCGGGCACGGTCGGCGGGACCACGGCGGGCAGCTACGGCGTCCTGACGCTGGGAGCCGATGGCAGCTACAGCTATGTCCGCAATGCGGGCACGCCGGG
>JANOFJ010000102.1:0-13129 GCA_031413595.1 Novosphingobium sp. | reverse complement strand
ACCTATGGCGAGGATCCAAACCTTTCGCTGGCTGCGCACAACAATCGCGGCAATGCATTCAAGGAAATGGGCAAACTGGCTGACGCACTGCGCGAATTTCGCATTGCCTTGGGCATTGCACGCAAGATCGAAAGCCCGCTGCTCGAAGCGCGGATCATTACCAACATCGCCTCAGCTCAATATCTGAATGGCGAACTGGCCGCGGCCGAGGCGACGACCCTTTCCGGTCTGTCGCTGGCGGAAGGCGACGCGGCGGAATGGCGGCCGTTCCTGTGGGGCATTCGCGCGCAGATCGCCTACAAGCAGGGGCAGATCGCGACCGCGCAGAATTTCATCGAACGCAGCTTTGCCCAAGTCGATCTCGCGCAGACTTCGGGGCTCTACCGCGATTTCCACGATACGGCACAGCAGATCTATGCAGCCGAAGGCCGCAACGATCTGGCGCTGATCCACCTCAAGGCGCTCAAACGTCTTGATGATGAGACCTACGGCGTCACCGCTTCGGCGCAATCAGCGCTCATGGCGGCCCAGTTCGATGCCACCAACCAGGAACTGCGTCTGGCTCGGCTCAAACAGGCAAAGTTGATGGGCGAAGTGAAACTTGCCAGATCATCCCGGCAGTTGCGCTCGGCGGTCCTGTTCAGTTTGTATGGCGGCATCGCAGCTCTTGCCATCATTGTCGCGATTTCGATCGCCTTCATCGCCAACCGCCGGGCCCGGCTGAAGGTGACCGCGGCGAACGACCAGCTGGCTTACGCCGCCAATCACGATGGACTGACGGACCTGGCCAACCGCGGACATTTTCGCGAGTTGCTGGGTGAAGCGATGAGCCATGCTTCGGTCCATGAACAGGCCTGCACCTTGTTCCTGATCGATCTGGATCGCTTCAAGGCGGTCAACGACACATTTGGCCACCAGGTCGGCGACACCGTACTGCGGACCGTTGCGGAGCGGCTCGGAAGCCTGGTCGCCGGTCGGGGCTGCGCTGGCCGGCTGGGTGGTGACGAGTTCGCTGCATTCCTGCCGTTCAGTGCCGAGATCAACGATCCGGAGGAATTCGCCGCCGAGGTTGTCGCGGCACTAAGCAAGCCGATCGAGATCGACGGGCGTCTGATCGAGACGGGCGCAACCGTCGGCATGGCGAGCTTCCCGCTCGACGGTTCGAGTATCGATCAGCTGTCCCGCTGCGCTGATCTGGCGCTCTATCATGCCAAGGACGCCGGGCGCGGAAGAAGCGCCAAATTCGTCACCTCCATGCAGCTCGAAGTTGATGAGCGCAGCCGGCTTGAGAGGGACTTGCGCGGCGCCATCAAGAACAGCCAGCTGGTTATTGCCTACCAGCCGATCGTCGATGCCGCGACGCGTGAAGTTGTCGCGCAAGAGGCATTGCTGCGCTGGGAGCATCCTGAGCTGGGCGCAATTCCACCAGCGGTGTTCATCCCGATCGCGGAAGAGGCCAAACTGATTGACGAGATCGGCAAGTGGGTCCTGCGAACAGCTTGCGCAGAAGCGCAAACCTGGCCCGGGCAAGTCAAACTGGCGGTCAACCTCTCGGCAATCCAGATCGAAGGTGCCGATCTGACGGCCAATATAGTCCATGCGCTTGCGGCCAGCGGCTTGACTGTCGATCGGCTGGTGCTGGAAATAACCGAGTCTGCGTTCCTGCGACAGGGAGCCAGTACCGATGCGACGCTGGCGCGGCTGCAGTCGCTGGGGATTTCTCTGGCGCTGGACGATTTTGGCACCGGCTTTTCCTCACTGTCCTATCTCCAGCGGGCGACTTTCTCGACGATCAAGATCGACCGAAGCTTTGTCCAGAAGGCGGTGGAAGGTCACAACGAGAGCCTTTCGATCATCCAGGCCATTCTCGCGCTTGCGCGCGGGCTGAAAATGGACACCGTCGCTGAAGGCGTCGAAACCGAAGAGCAGATAACCTTGATGCGCAGCCTGGGCTGCACCCAGCTCCAGGGCTACCATATCGGCAAGCCGATGTTCTCGACCGGCGAGGAAGCGCAGTCCGCAGGGGCAAATGCCCCGTCACGCGCGCCGCGCCGCCGGGCACTGAGGCGGACCGCCTAGGCCCGTTGCTTGGCGGACCAGGGTCCGGCTCGCGGTATTGCAGCTGGGGCCCAGGGGGCGGCCATCGCGCAGATGTCAGCGGAACGATCTGCGGCCAGGCCAGCGCAAAACCAGCAAGAAGCCAATGAAGGCGAGCAACCGCCGCCGGATCACGCCATATCTGTTGTCTGGAAAAACTGGAGCGGGCGAAGGGATTCGAACCCTCGACCCCAACCTTGGCAAGGTTGTGCTCTACCCCTGAGCTACGCCCGCTCGAACGTTTGTGATCCGCAGCTTGGATGCCGCAGGACCGGGGAGAGGCGGGCGGTTAGCATTGGCTCTGGATGCCCGCAAGGGGAAAATCGCAAAGTGCAGCCATGCGCGCTTTCACCCTTCACAAATGGACACAAAAGCCCACATTGGCACCTGATCGACAGTATGAGCGGAGTTTCAATTGGCAAGCCTTGGTCTAAACCTTGATGAACAGAAGGCGGTCGACCGGTTCCGCGCCGATGTCGTCGAACCTTCGATGACGGGCCTGGTCATCCTCGATTTCTGGGCCGAATGGTGCGGGCCGTGCAAGGCGCTGACCCCGCTGCTCGAAAAGGTTGCGGCTGAATATGCCGACAAGGGTGTGATCCTCGCCAAGATCAACGTCGATGAAGAGCAATTCATCGCCGCGCAATTTCAGGTCAAATCGATCCCGACCGTCTATGCGATGTTCCAGGGTCAGCCAGTAGCGGATCTGACCAGCGCGCGCAGTGAATCGCAGTTGAAAGCGGCGCTCGATCAGCTGCTGGCCAAGCTGCCGGTCCAGCCGGGCGGAGCCGAAGCAGCGCCCGATGTCGTGCCGCTCATCGCGATGGGCGAGGAGGTGCTGGCCGAGGGCGATGCGGAGCGGGCAATCGGGATTTTCGCCCAGATTGTGGAGCTGGCTCCCGCCAATGCGCTAGCCCAGAGCGGGCTGATCCGCGCGCTGGTCGCGGCCGATCATATCGAGGAAGCGGCGAGCGTCTTGGCGGCGCTGGACCCGGCGCTGTCCGGCGATCCGGTGATCGAACGCGCCAGCGCTGCGCTGGAACTGGCCCGCAACAAACCCGACGACGGCGAGCTGGCCGCGCTGCGTGCGGCGGCGGTTGAGCGGCCTGCCGATATGGAGGCGCAGCTCGCCTATGCCAGTGCGGCCATCGCGTCGGGTGAGCGTGATAATGCCGCCGCGACCTTGCTGGCGATGATCGCGGCCGACCGCGAATGGCAGGACGGCGCGGCGAAGGCCAAGCTGCTCCAGCTGTTCGAGGCGATCGGGCTGGAGGATCCCTGGGTAGCCGCCACACGGCGTCGGCTCTCGACCATACTGTTCGGGTGAGCGTATAATATGCGCATTTCAATCTTTCCGCTGTCAGGAGCGATCCTGTTTCCGGGCATGCAATTGCCGCTGCATATCTTCGAGCCGCGCTATCGCTCGCTGGTCAAGGATGCGCTGGCCCGCGACCGCCGGATCGGGATGATCCAGCCGCGAACTACCCAGCAAATAGGGGGCGCCACCGAAGGAGCGCCGCTGTATGCGGTCGGTTGCCTGGGCCGGATCGGTGAGGTCGAGGCACTGGATGATGGCCATTTCAACCTGGTGCTGGAGGGCGAGGCGCGGTTCCGCTTGCTGCGCGAGCTGGATGTGGTCACCCCGTTCCGCCAGATCGAAGCGGAGCTGCTGGAAGAGAACGCCGAGGCCGCGCTTGCACCGATCGAGCGCGCCAGTTTTGAACGCGAAGCCCGCCGCTTTGCCGACAGCCAGGGCTATATGGTCGATTGGGAATCGGTTGCGCGGCTGGACGATCTCTCGCTGATCGATGGGGTGTCGCAGATTGCGCCGTTTGATGCAGCGGCTAAACAAGCCTTACTGGAAGCCGAGGATTTGCCGGCGCGGTGTGAGCTGCTGGTCCAGCTGATGCAGTTCTTCGGCAAGCGCGACAGTGACGACGGCCGGGTTACGTTGCAGTAAACACCGCTTTCAGCCCATCGATCACATATTGCGCCGCCAAGGCCGCCAGCAGCACCCCGAGCAGCCGGGTGATCACTGCCTCAACGCTTTTACCGAGCAGCCGCATCAATGGTCCGGCTGCGACCAGCGCAGCGAGCGTCAGCAGCATCACGGCGGCCAGCGCGCCCATGATCACCAGCGTCGCTTGCGTCCCTTCGGCGCGCGCCATCAGTAGCATGATGGTGGCGATCGAGCCGGGTCCGGCGATCATCGGCATCGCCATCGGGAACACCGAGACGTCCTCCACTTCGGGGGTTTGCGCATTCTGGGCGATGATTTTACCGGCCCGCTCCTCGCGGCGCTGGGTGCGCTTTTCGAACACCATGTCGAGCGCGATCACGAACAGCATGATCCCGCCAGCGATCCGGAAGCTGTTAAGCTCGATATGCAAGCTGCCGAGCAATTGCTCGCCGAACAGCGCGAACACGATCAGGATGATCATGGCGATGAAGCAGGCCTTCAAGGCCATCATCGCGGCCTGGCGCTGCGTGGCATCGCTGACCAGCCCGGCATAGATCGGCGCGCAGCCGGGCGGGTCGATCACCACGAACAGGGTCGCAAAGGCCGAGAGGAACAGGTCGAGCATTGCGCGGCTAGACGCAGCCGTTGGCGGGACGTTCGCTCGCTGGCGGAACATCGACCGACCCGGACATGACTTCGGCCATTTTCGTCCCGTCCCACAGCAACAATCTGTAGGTGCGGCCGCACTGACGATCGACTTGCACCGTCCAGCTCAACGTCCGGTCGTCACTCAGTCCTGCCCGGCGATCTGGCTGAGCGGCGGTGACCTGCGCGATCGGCGGCAGACCTTTGCAATCAGCGACCTTGGCCGCGATCATCTCTGGTGGGTCCAGCGGCATGGCCATGGCATCGCCCTGATCGAGCACCCATTTATAGCCGCCATTCTTCTGGCGCTGCCATACGGTGGTGAAATAGCCGACTGAATTTGGCTGCTGCCAGGCCCCCCGGGTCACTGCATATGACCCATCGCAGCTCGACCACACTTGATGGGGCTGCCATTTGACCGCGACAGTCGGATCGGCCTTGCCCTTGAGCCAGGATTGCACATTTACCCGTTCGGGCACGAACATCTCGGCACCGGCGGTGGCGGTTTCGCGAAACGCAGTCCACTGACCTTTGGTTTGCGCCAATTGGGCAAAGGCCAGCTCGGCGGCGATCACCGCGCTGGGATTGGCGGAGGGCTTCAGCTTGACACCCGGATACTGGCGCGGGCCAGCGCTGGCACAGGCGGTGGCGGCAAGGGCGAGGAACAGGATGGCGCGCTTCATGGGATGAAGCTTAGAGCGCTCCCTCAGCCAGCGCCACCCCTGCGTTGCGATGCGCCGCCACCACCGTATTGCGCAACAGCACCGCGATCGTCATCGGGCCAACCCCGCCCGGAACCGGGGTGATCGCACTGGCGACCGCACTGGCGCTGGCAAAATCGACATCGCCCACCAGCCGGGTCTTGCCTTCTTCGGCGCCCGCAACCCGGTTGATCCCCACATCGATCACCACCGCGCCGGGCTTGAGCCAATCACCCTTGACCATTTCCGGTCGGCCCACCGCGGCCACCACGATATCGGCGCGGCGAACCACGCCGGGCAGATCCCTGGTTCGGCTATGGGCGATGGTCACCGTGCAGCTTTCGGCCAGCAGCAACTGCGCCATCGGCTTGCCGACAATATTGGAGCGTCCGATCACCACGGCTTCAAGGCCCGAGAGGGCGCCCAGTTGATCTTTCAGCAGCATGATGCAGCCCAGCGGGGTGCAGGGCACAAACCCCGGCGCACCAGTTCCAAGCCGGCCGACATTGATCACGTGAAAGCCATCAACATCCTTGTCCGGATTAATGCTGGCGATCACCTTGGCTTCATCGATGTGGCCCGGAAGCGGCAGCTGGACCAGAATGCCGTCCACCGCTGGATCATCATTGAGCGCTGCCACGATCGCCAGCAGCTCTGCCTCGGTGGCATCGGCTTCCAGCTTGTGTTCAAAACTGTTCATCCCCGCCGCCAGTGTCGATTTGCCCTTGTTGCGGACATAAACCTGGCTGGCCGGATCTTCGCCCACCAGCACGACAGCCAACCCCGCCTTGCGGCCTGCGCTTTGCGCAAAAGTGGCGGCATATTCGCCAACGCGTTCGCGCAGGGTGGCGGCAAAGGCTTTTCCGTCAATAATCGAAGCCAAGGTCATAGGGTTGCGACTGCCAAATTCTTGAGAACGATCTGGATGATGGTCAGCCCGATAATCAGGACCATCGGTGAAATGTCGATTGCACCGGTATCGGGCATATAACGCCGGATCGGCTTGAGCACCGGATCGAGCAGCGCATTCACCGCGCGCCAGATCGCGGCGACAAAATCATTGTGCAAATTCACCACATTGAACGAGATCAGCAGGCTCATCACGAACTGCACGATCACCAACATCACGACGATGCTGATGAGGTAACCAACGATTTCAAACAAAGTGATGAACAGCACGGCACAATCTTTCTCTAATCTGCATGGCGCTAATAGCCGAGGGTTTCACGTCAGGGCAACCGCAACTCACGGCGCGCGATTGTTAAGGGGCCATCGCTCACGGAGCCAGCGTGCTGCTCTCGATATGCCAGCGCAGCTGTTCAGGGGTGGCGCCCGGCACATCATTGACCCGGCGCAGCACCACATAACCTGCGATCCGCCGCTTGCCGTCGGCAATGATCACCGGCGCGGAGTAGAAACTTGAGCCGGCCGCGCCTTCAAGCTGGCCTACGCCGAGCGAGACATCGGGGTTTTTGATCACGTCCCACGCTTGCGCAAAGGCCTGTTCGCTCAGCCCGCTGGCCGCGCCGTTGTCGCCCCAATAGGCGCGCGCCGATGGCCAATCGCGCATCGAAACGGCCTTGGCCCAGCCGATCAGAACTTCGCTCGGGACAAGCGAGGCGGACGGCGCGAGCGCCGCAGACCGAGCCGCAGATTTGGTCGCCTCCGGCTGAGGCGCCTTGCTGTCACAGCCGGCGAGCATGGTGAGCGCGAAAAGGGTCGCAGCACATTTCATCATGACCTGTTTCATCATGGCCTCTCTCATCCCTTGCGGATCAGCGTTCCTGCGCCGCGAGAGGTAAAGAATTCGAGCAGCATGGCGTGCGGCACTCGCCCATCCAGCACCACCGCCGCATCGCAGCCGGCCTCCACCGCATGGATGCAGGTTTCCAGCTTGGGGATCATCCCGCCCGAGATCGTGCCCTCAGCGCGCAATCTGGCAATATCGGCCGGGGTCAGATCGGTCAGCAGCTCGCCATCCTTGTCGAGCACGCCCGCCACGTCGGTCAGCAGGAACAGCCGCGCTGCGCCCAGCGCCGCTGCGATTGCCCCGGCCATGGTATCGGCGTTGATATTGTAGGTCTCGCCGTCCGCTCCCGGTGCAATCGGGGCGATGACCGGGATCATGCCGGCCGCGCAGGCGGTTTCCAGAATCGAGATGTCGACGCGCTCGGGCTCGCCCACGAAGCCCAGGTCGACCACCTGCTCGATATTGCTGTCGGGATCGCGGGTCGTGCGCTGGACCTTGCTGGCGATGACCAGCCCGCCGTCCTTGCCGGAAATCCCCAGCGCCTTGCCGCCGGCGCCGGCGATCCAGGTGACCAGTTCCTTGTTGATCTCGCCGGAGAGGACCATTTCGGCGATCTGGGCGGTTTCCTTGTCGGTAACCCTGAGGCCATCGACAAACCGCGATTCGACCCCGAGCTTCTTGAGCATCGCGCCGATCTGCGGGCCGCCGCCATGGACCACCACCGGGTTGATGCCGACCGCTTTCAGCAACACCACATCCTCGGCAAAATCGCGTGCCAGCTCGGGATCGCCCATCGCGTGGCCGCCGTATTTCACAACAAAGGTGCGCCCCGCATAGCGCTGCAGATAGGGCAACGCCTCAATCAGCGTTTCAGCCTTGGCGAGGCCGGTTTGGTGTTGGGTCATGGATCGCGCTTAGCCTTCCCCGTCATCCCCGCGCAAGCGGGGATCGCTGGCCTCATCGACGATACCCCGCGTCGATGAGGCCAGCGGTCCCCGGTCAAGCCGGGGACGACGCATTGTCCAGCTTGCGGCCTTGATGGACGACTATCCAGATGATCGCCGGAACCATCACTGCCGACAGGACGATCTTGGCGACCATCTGCCCGGCCATGATGTCGAAGATCGGGCGGACGCCATAAAACGAGATGGTGATGAAGATCAGCGTGTCGACGATCTGCGACAAGGCGGCGGCGATGAATCCGCGCAGCCTGGCAAACGGTCCGCCAGCTTCGCGCAGCCGGTTGAAAATCCACACATTGAGCGTAACCGAAGTGCCATACGAAATAATCCCGGCCAGCATCATCCGCCAGCTCTGCCCCAGGATGATCGGGAAGGCTTCCTTGGCCGGTTCGTACATTCCCGGATCGGTCGGCAGCTGGAGGACGAACAACGTCATCAGGATCGCGCCGACCAGCGGGATGAAACCATAGCGCACCAGCCGATCGGCAATTTGCTTGCCGTGCAGTTCGGCGATCCCGCTGGAAATGCCCACCAGCGTCAGGAATGGAAAGATCCCGGCCTCGACCACCAAGGGTCCGATGGCGACCTGCTTGGCCCCCAGCACGCCGGCCACGGTAACCATGCCGCCATAGAACAGCGCGAACAACAGGAGCGAACGGGGAGTGGAGGCGGGTGAGGTCATGGCGCAGGACTAGCTGGGAAGATTGCCACTGGGAAGGGCGGGGGAAATTTGACTGTTCGGCCAACAACTCGTTACCAAGCACCGCAAATCAGGATCGCGTCAGGGGATGCCGCTTCATGCATATCGTTTACAGCCTGCTGGGGATGCTGAGTATCCTGCTGGTGGCAGTCATCCTGTCATCCGATCGCAAAGGGATCAGGCCGCGCGTGGTGGGCGCAGCGTTCCTGCTGCAGGCCGGTTTTGCTGCGCTGGTGCTGTATGTTCCGGCCGGCAACAGGGTGTTGCAAACTGTTGCGAGCGGGGTCTCCAGTCTGCTCGGTTATGCTGGCGAGGGGACCAAGTTCCTGTTCGGCGCGCTCGCCACCGACCCGTTGGGGCAGAATTTCGCGATCCAGGCGCTGCCGGTGATCATCTTCTTCGCGGCGCTGATCTCGATCCTCTATTACCTGGGCATCATGCAGCTGGTGATCAAGTGGATCGGCGGCGGACTGGAGAAAATTACCGGGATCAGCAAGGTCGAAAGCCTGTGCGCGGCCTCCAACATCTTTGTCGGGCAAAGCGAATCGCCGCTGGTGATCCGGCCCTACCTTGCCGCACTCACCCCCTCGCAGCTGTTCTGCGTGATGACAGTCGGGATGGCCGGGGTGGCGGGCACAATCCTGGCCGCCTATGCCAGCATGGGGATCCGGATCGACTATCTGGTTGCCGCCGCCTTCATGTCGGCCCCGGGCGGGATCGTCATGGCCAAGATCATGATGCCTGATCCGACCGGCGCAATCGTTGTCGCCGAAACCATTCCCCAGGATGGCCAGCCGGCAGCGACGCATGACGAGGAGCGCCCTGCCAATATCATCATGGCCGCCGCCCAAGGCGCACAGACCGGGGTGAAGCTGGCGGTTGCGGTGGGTGCGATGGTGCTGGCTTTTGTGGCGCTGGTGGCGCTGGCCAATGGCTTCGTCGGCTGGGCCGCGGGATTGATGGGCTTTGAGGGCGTGACCTTCCAGATGTTGATCGGTTATGTCTTCGCGCCGATCTTCTATCTGCTCGGCGCGCCCGATTGGGCCGAATCCTTGCGCGCTGGCAGCTTTTTCGGAACCAAAGTGGTGCTGAATGAATTCGTCGCCTTCATTGACCTTGGCCAGGTTCAGGGATTGTCCGAACGAACGGTGGCGATCATCACATTTGCGCTGTGCGGGTTTGCCAATTTCAGCTCGATTGCGATCCAGATGGCGGTGACCGGCAGCCTCGCCCCGAACCAGCGTCCGGTGATCGCCCGGCTCGGGATCAAGGCGCTGGTCGCGGGCAGTCTGTCCAATTTGATGAGCGCAGCATTGGCGGGCCTGTTCCTTTCGCTATGAGGAGCGCTCTTAAGCCTCTGATCCGGTGCAAAACCGGGTAGTTATGCGGATTCATCTGCGGTGCATGGGCGTTGCAATGCCGTTGCATGGCCATTGCACTCATCACCCTCGCCGCCAGTTTTGCGCTTTGCGCAGGCACCCCCCGCACCACTTGCGTCGTCGATGGCGACACCTTCTGGCTTCACGGCGAGAAGGTCCGGATAGCCGATATCAATGCGCCTGAAACGCATAGCGCAGGCTGCCCAGCCGAGGCAGCGCGCGGCGCGCAGGCCACTCGGCGGCTAATAATGCTGCTCAATGCCGGTCCGTTTGTGCTCGAGGCCGGAACACGGGACCGCGATCGGTATGGCCGGGCTTTGCGCACCGTGACCCGCAGCGGCCGCAGCCTTGGCGCGCAGTTGGTGGCCGAAGGGCTGGCCGAGCCATGGCGCGGACGGCGCAGCGATTGGTGCGCGCTGCTTGCCGGAAACGCTGCCGCGCTTTAGCCGTGGCGGGATGGGCAATCTAATCCCGTTCCGCCGCCGCAAGGGCTATGGCCGCGTCCTGCCAACCCATCGCTGGCAAGGGGTGAGCCGCTTCCGGCGCTTGTGGTTCATACTCCGCCCGTGGCTGTTTCTCGCCGTTTTGTTGCTGCTGTGGGCGGTATTCGATCCGGTCTTGGTGGAACCGCCAAGGATCTTCAGCGGCGAGCCCGAGAAAGTATCGGGTCAATTCACCCGCTGCGGACCGCACCGCGGCACTTTCTGCGTCGTTGATGGCGACACGATCAAGCTGGGGGAACGCAAGATCCGGATCATCGGAATTGATGCGCCTGAAATCTATCCGCCGCGATGCGCCGAAGAAGCCCGGCTGGGCGAGGCGGCAACAGCGCAGCTGCAGCGTCTGCTCAATCAAGGCGACTTTGTGATGATCGGCCGGATCGGCGGCGCACAGGATTATTATGGCCACGATTTGCGCGCGCTCAGTCGGGCCCGGCCCGATGGCTCGGTCCAGTCGATCGCCGAAGACATGCTCGCCAGTGGCCAAGTCCGCCGCTACCTCGGCGGCCTGCGTGGCGGGTGGTGCTGACCCTAGATCCCGGCATACCAGGGATAGTCGCGGTTATCCTCCCAGTGACCACCGCTGCCGCCATAGAGCCCGGCCAGTGTATTGCGCAGCTCGATCCGCATGACATATTTGGCCTGCTTGTAGCCCAGCTGCCGCTCGACCCTGAGCCGAAGCGGTGCGCCGTGGGCGATGGGCAGCATCTTGTCGTTCATCCGCCAGGCGAGGATCGTCTGGGGGTGGAAGGCGTCGATCAGATCGATTGATTCGTAGTAGGGCGATCCGTCCAGCACATCAGCGCAGTGAAGCACGGCATAGCGGGCGGTGGGCAAAAGGCCTGCTTTTGCGAGGATCGCGGAGAGCTGCGGCCCCTGCCACTTGCCGATCGCGCTCCACCCTTCGACACAGTCATGCCGGGTGATCTGGGTGCGCTGCGGCATGGCTTGCAGCGCGCTCAGCGGTAGGGCGAGTGGCTGTTTGACCAGCCCGTCGACCACCAGCGCCCATCCGCTGAACCCGGTGGTGGCATGTCGCTTGTAGGTGGAATCCTCAACCGAAGTGCTGCCATTGGCGCGAAACAACGGCGACATTTCTGCCTCGCTGTATTCGCGGGCCAGTGAATCGCCGGTAATCAGCCGCTGGCTGCGCATGTGCAGACCTTCGGCGCCTTGCAGAAGCGAACGGAAGCCTGGGCTGGAATTGAGTTTGTCGCAACCTGACAGGATCAGGCTGCCGGCGCCAAGCGCCCCTGCGCCGAGCAGACGGCGGCGGCTGATCGGCCCGTTCATGCCGCTTCTCCCTTGTCTCGTGGCAGCCGGTACCAGCCGGTGATCATTGATCGCAGCTCGTTGATCGGCCCCGCCAGAATGACCATCGTGATATGGACCAGAAAGAAGCCGACCAGGCCAAATGCGGCGATGAAGTGCAGCGAGCGCGCCGATTGGCGCCCGCCAAACAGATCGAGCAGGACAGTTAGTCCGGCATTGAGGTTGGGCGACATGGTCAGGCCCGTCAGGATGATGAGCGGCAGCAGCACGAACAGTACCCCGCAATAAGCGAGCTTCTGGAGCACATTATAGTTCAGCGCGGCAGCCCCAGTCGGAAACCGCAGCGCCGCATGCTCCTTGATGTCCTGCCAGATGTGCGAAGGCTTCCATTCGGCGATGCGGATATGGAGATCGCGGATGATATGGCCGCGCACCAGCCCCCAGATCAGATAGAACAACAGCCCGAGCGCGAGCACCCAGGCAAACGCCAGATGCCACAGCCGGGCATCGGCGAGGCTGTAGGTTGAAGGGATCGTCACCCAGCCGGGAAAGGCCACTCCATTGGTTTCGGGGATTTCGAGCCAGGCCTTGTCCGGATTGGCCCCGAATTCGCCCCAATAGAGCCGGGGGTGGGCGTTGAAAATCATCAGCCCGCTCATCAACATGACGAGCACGGTCAACACGTTGATCCAGTGCCAGATGCGGGTCACGATGCTGTGCCGTTTGACCAGCTCGCCGCCTTGCGGGGCGAAAGGTTGGGTTTCCGGTCTGATCACTTCATCCGTTGCCATCATTCACGCGCTCCCCGGCTCTATTCATTATTAGCCCGAACAGAAGTTCGGCGCAATTCAGCGCTTGGTTACAGGCAGCAAAATCTCACGATTGCGCTGGACAGTTTCGAGCAACCAGTCACGGCAAGCGCGGACCCGGGCAAGCTGATGCGTATCCTTATGGGTCACCAGCCAGAAGCTGCGGCGAATCCGTCGCTCGGTCAGGACCGGCACGAGAAGCGGATCGGCATTGCCAATGAAGCAGGGTAACACGCCGATGCCCGTCCCTGCCGCGATCAACCTGTGCTGGGCATTAATGCTGGATGACCGGACTGTTGCGGCAAGTCCGGGATGGAGCTCGTCGAGATAGCGCAGTTCCGGCGCATAGAGCAG
>JANOFJ010000101.1:0-14678 GCA_031413595.1 Novosphingobium sp. | reverse complement strand
CGCTGGTCCGCAACATCCGCGACCGGTTATAGACATAACCGGCATCGCGCAGCACTTCCGGCCCCATGACCAGGCCGGCGCTGGCGGGGTCCTTGCCGCCCACCAGCCCCAAACGGGCGAGGAAACCATTGCGTGCGGCGGGCGAGACATAGAGGATCTGATGTTCGGCCTGCGTGGTCACACCCGCCCACAGCAACGCATTCATCCGCGCATCGTGATCGTCCGGCGTCAGCGTTGCGGCAAGCTGGGTGAACAATGCGGCCTCTGCAGCATCGCTCATCGCTCCGCTGCGCCAGGCGGCGCGGGCCACGGTCTGTGCATCTGGACGGCGCAATGCGGCAAGGGCGAGGGCATATTGCGCCCGGGCCTGATTGGTGACGGGCGGGAACCGGTCAAAATAGGCCGTTATCCGGCTTGGCTCTGAATAACCGCGCTCCAATGCGCGTTCGGCCCAGCCACGCAGCTTGGCTTCCTCGGGAAACCCCGGATAGCTCAGCAGGAAGCTGGCATAATCGGTGAAACTGAACTGGTCGGAACTGGTCAGCAGTTTCCAGCGCTGGATCGCCTGCGCCATATTCCCCTGCGGTGCGGCGCGCAGCTGCGCACGCGCCTGATCCCATTCCACGCCATCGGCGGCCCCGGCCTGTGCAAGGGCGGGGAGGGGCGCGAAGGCCAGCGAAACCAGCAAAGAGGCAATTGTTATGCGAACCATGCTGGACATCGTGGGCTTAGGCTCCTTATCAGGCGCTGAACGGATAGATCGTCTCCTCTATGGGGCAAGCGCAAGGATAAAGTCTATGTTTTCCGGCTCGATTCCGGCTTTGGTAACGCCATTTCGCGATGGGGCGTTCGATGAAAAGGCTTACCGCAAGTTGGTCGATTGGCAGATCGAGAACGGTTCGGGCGCGCTGGTTCCCTGCGGCACTACCGGTGAGGCATCGACCCTCTCCAATGCCGAGCACCACCGGGTAATCGAGGTGTGCATCGAACAGGCGGCCGGGCGCGTGCCGATCATCGCCGGCTGCGGCAGCAATGATACCATGAACGCGCGGCTCCACATGAATTTCAGCCGCAAGACCGGGGCCAAGGCCGCGCTGTGCGTCGCGCCTTATTATAACCGCCCCAGCCAGGCCGGGCTGATCGCTCATTTCAGCTTTCTGGCGGAGAGCTCGGAACTACCGATCGTGCTCTATAATGTCCCGGGCCGCACAGTCACCGACCTCAAGCCCGAAACAGTGATCGAGCTCGCCAATCGTTATCCCACCAAGATCATCGCGATCAAGGACGCCAGCGGCGATTTGTCGCGGGTGACCGATCACCGCATGGGGATCGGCAAGGACTTCTGCATGCTATGCGGCGATGATGAGCTGGCGCTGCCGTTCAATGCCGCCGGCGGAGTGGGCTGCATCTCGGTCACGGCCAACGTCGCGCCGCGGCTGTGCGCTGATTTCCAGGCGGCTTGCGCCGAAAACAACCTCGAAAAAGCGCGCGAGCTCAACGACAAGCTCTATCCGCTGCACTACGCGATGTTTGAGGACGCCAGCCCCGGCCCGGTCAAATATGCGCTTGCCCGCGTCCATGACTGGATCACCGAAGACCTGCGCCTGCCAATGGTGCCGTGCAATGCCGAGGCACGCGCGGCGGTTGATGCCGCACTGGAGCATGCCGGGCTGGTTTAATTGGAGGCTAATGTTTCCGTTTGGCCCGAACTGGTCGCAAGTCCGACGAATTAGGCCGGAACCCCCGTTCCCTTTTGCCGCGACGCACCCTACATGCCGCTTCATCATGGCCCGCCCGACTCCCGCCCCGTTCGACAAGGTAAAGATCGTCGCCGAAAACCGGCGGGCGAAGTATGATTACTATATCGAGGACGTGTTCGAGGCCGGGATCGCGCTCACCGGGACCGAGGTCAAATCGCTCCGCTTTGGCGAAGGCTCGATTGCCGAGAGCTATGCCGAGGTCAAGAACGGCGAGGTTTGGCTGGTCAATTCCAACGTCCCCGAATTCAGCCATGGCAACCGCTACAACCACGAGCCCAAGCGCCCCCGCAAACTGCTGCTGAAAGAGCGCGAGATTGCCAAATTCCACGGCGCGGTCGAGCGCAAGGGCATGACGCTGGTTCCGCTCAGCATCTATTTCAACGGCCGTGGCCGGGCGAAAGTGGAACTGGCGTTGGCCAAGGGCAAGAATGCGGCGGACAAGCGCCACGTTATCAAAGATCGTGACTGGCAACGCGACAAGGCCCGAATTATGCGTGAGCACAAATGATCAGCCTGTTTTCTCGTTTTGCCGGCTGGGCCAGGCGCACCATGCCCAAGCGTGAGCAGATGGAGCGCAGCCGCTGGGTTCCCCGCCGTGTGCTGGCCTCAGAGCTATGGCGCTTTACCCGCCGTTCGGTTCCGCGCGGCGTGGCGCTGGGCATGCTGGTGGGAATCATCGTGCCGTTTGCCCAGATCCTGTTTGCCGCGTTGCTCAGCCTGCCGGTGCGGGCCAATGTCCCGGTGGCGGGGCTGACAACTTTTATAACCAACCCGTTTACGACCCCGCTGATCTGGGTCTTGGCTTACAAGGTCGGTAGCTGGCTGCTGCGGGTCGATGCGATGACCCTGATGCAGCCGGTTGCGCGGACGATGGAGCAGACGCAGTTTGATAATATGTTGACCTGGCTTACGGGTGCAACGCTGGTCACCGCCTTCGGGCTGGTGGTGTTGGCGGTAGTTTCGGCGGCAGTCAGCTATCTAGCCACCAGCCTGATCTGGCGCTGGTGGACCGGGCACAAACGCAAGGTCCGTCTCGAATCGCGCCGCAGGCTCCGCGCCGCAGCCTCCGGTACTGCCGCTCCCTGATGGCCGCCGTCCAACAGCCGATCCGCGATGCCGGCAAGGAAGGCTTGCTCCGTTCGGACTGGCTGCTGATTGGCGCAGGACTGCTCGTCAGCCTGATCCTCGTGTGGTTCGTAACTGGTCAGTTGCTGGTGGTTGCCGGTTTTGGCGGCGGGGTGCTGGCGCTGGGCGGGCTGGCGCGGAACTTCGCACTGCGCGCGCCGCCGCAGCGCGAGGCGGAATATGCCCTGCCGGATTGGTCCGTCACCGTCGCGGCGATCGAGCGTCCCGACACCGCGATCGCCATTACCGACCGGGCCGGACGGCTGGTCTGCGCAAATGCCCGTTATGAGGAATGGTTCGGCACTGCCCATGCCCCGCCGCGCCTGCCGGTGGATGCCGCTTCGCTTGATCGGCTCGCCCGTGCGGCGCGCAGCGGCTGGCGCGATGGCAAGGGCAGCACCGATCTGATCGAGGGGGTGTTTGCCGATACTGGCGGCGCGCGTTGGCGCGGCGAGGCCCTGCGTGCCGGACGCGGCGATGACTTTCTGGTGTGGCAGATCAGTCCTTTGACGGTTTCCGATCCGGTTGGAGATCTCGTGATCCAGCTTGATGGCAAGCTCGGCCGGGCCTTGACGCTTGCCGGAATTTCCGCCGCAATCGTCGATCCCGATGGTAAGATCCGCGCGGCCAGCGCGGGCTTTGCCCACCGCGCCGTGGGTGATGGGGCTGCGCTGCTGACCGGCACCGACTTTGTAACCCTGCTGCGCCAGGACGAGCGTGACCGGATCAGCTGGGCGCGTGAAGGCAGCAAGGGCACGCATCTCACCATGTATTACTTGCCCGTCGCAGACCCGGATGCGACTTCCGCGTTCGATCCCGATACCACTCCCTCGCTGATGCTGATGGTGGATGGCGGGGTTGGCCATGGTGGTGGCGGCGGTGAAACGCAGGCCGCCGTCCCGCATCTTGAGGCGCTGCTGGGTCAGCTCCCGCTCGGCCTCGCCATGGCTGACCGCGATGGGCGGCTGCTGTTTGCCAACCCGGCCTTCATGCGCGCGGCCGGGCTGGAGGGTGAGGCCCCGCCAACCTATCCGACCGATCTGGTGGTGCGCGAGGACAAGGGCGCGCTCTCCGATGCGATCCGCCGCTTTGCCCAAGGTTCGTCCAACTCGGGCGACATCGCGATCCGCCTGCGCGAACTACCCGACGAGCCGGTTTCGCTCAGCCTGGCCGGAGTGCGCGGGTTAGGCGAGGCGGCAGTGCTGCTCGGGCTCACAGACTCGACCGAGGAAACCCGGCTCAAGCGGCAAGTGGCCCAGGCCACCAAGATGCAGGCCGTCGGCCAGCTCGCAGGCGGCGTCGCGCATGATTTCAACAATGTCCTGACCGCGATCCTCGGTACATGCGATCTGATGCTGCTGCGCCATACGCCGGGCGACAGCGACTATGATGACATCCAGCAGATCCGCGCCAATTCCAACCGCGCCGCCAGCCTGACCCGCCAGCTGCTGGCCTTCTCGCGTCAGCAGACCCTGCGCCCCGAAGTGTTGCAACTGCCCGATGTCGTTTCGGACATTTCGGCGATGCTGCGGCGGCTGATTGGTGAGAAGATCCAGTTCGTAGTCACCCATGACCGCGATCTTGGCCCGGTCCGCGCCGATCCGACCCAGCTGGAGCAAGTGATCGTCAATCTGGTCGTCAACGCCCGCGATGCGATGCAATCTCGCTCCGATCAGGGCAAACTCACCCTCGCGACCCGGCGGATCACTGCGGCCGATGTCCAGGGGATGCGCAGCGAGATTATCCCGGTCGGCGATTATACCGCGCTGGTGGTCCAGGATACCGGCAGCGGGATCCCGCCCGAACATCTCGGCAAGATTTTCGAGCCGTTTTTCACCACCAAGGAACCGGGCCGCGGCGGAATTATGGGGGGCACGGGGCTAGGCCTGTCGACCGTTTATGGCATCGTCAAGCAATCGGGCGGCTTCATCTTTGCGACAAGCGAGATTGGGAAAGGCACGAAGTTCACCGTTTACCTCCCGGTCCACCATGCCAGCCCTGGCGATCTGCCGGCGTTGTCGGCCCCGCCGAAGCCGGTATCGAGCTGGGCCGGCGGCGGGCACATTCTGCTGGTTGAGGATGAAGAGATGGTCCGCGCCGTCGCAACCCGCGCGCTGGTCCGCGCGGGCTATACCGTCACGGCGGCGAACGATGGCGAGGAAGGGCTGGAGCTGGTCCAAGCGGGCGGCGTGTTCGATTTGGTCGTAAGCGATGTTGTAATGCCCAGCATGGACGGGCCAGCCATGGCCCGCGAAATCCGCAAACTCGCACCCGGCCTGCCCGTGCTGTTCATGTCCGGCTATGCCGAGGAACAGTTGCGCAATGAGATCAGCATCGCAAACATGTTCTTTATCCCCAAGCCGTTCTCGGTGCAGCAGATATCTGATAAAGTTGGACAAATTATTTCCTCGGCCCGAAACTAGAGCCATCGGAAATATTTTTCGTTCCCCCCTTGTTCTATGAGAACAAAACTAATACAAAGCTGTCATTGACCTTTCGGGTCAGCTGACTAGGCAAGGGGACGAAGCATGGCTGCACAGCTCAAACTGATTCAGGAAGGCAAGGAAAGCATGGATCGTCAGAAGGCGCTTGAGGCGGCGCTGGCGCAGATTGATCGCGCCTTTGGCAAGGGGTCGGCGATGAAGCTCGGCTCGAAGGAGGCGATGCAGGTCGAAACGATTTCGACCGGTTCGCTTGGGCTCGATATTGCGCTGGGCGTCGGCGGCCTGCCGCGCGGCCGGGTGATTGAAATTTACGGGCCGGAAAGCTCAGGCAAGACCACGCTGGCGCTCCACGTGATTGCCGAGGCGCAGAAGAACGGCGGCACCGCAGCCTTCATCGATGCCGAACATGCGCTCGATCCGGTCTATGCCAAGAAGCTTGGCGTCGATATCAATGAACTGATCGTTTCGCAGCCCGATACCGGCGAACAGGCGCTCGAAATCGTCGACACGCTGGTCCGCTCCAATGCCTTCGATGTGCTGGTGATCGATTCGGTTGCGGCGCTGGTCCCACGCGCTGAAATTGAGGGCGAGATGGGCGACAGCCATGTCGGCCTTCAGGCCCGGCTGATGAGCCAGTCGCTGCGCAAGCTGACCGGCTCGATCAGCCGCTCGCGCTGCATGGTGATCTTCATCAACCAGCTGCGTATGAAGATCGGTGTGATGTACGGCAATCCGGAAACCACCACCGGCGGCAATGCGCTCAAGTTCTACGCATCGGTCCGGCTCGATATCCGCCGCATCGGCCAGATCAAGGACCGTGACGATATTGTCGGCAACACCACCCGCGTGAAGGTTGTCAAGAACAAGGTGGCAGCACCGTTCAAGCAGGTCGAATTCGACATCATGTACGGCGAAGGCATTTCCAAGATCGGCGAGATTCTCGATCTTGGGGTCAAGGCCGGGATTGTCGAGAAGTCGGGTGCCTGGTTCAGCTATGATTCGATCAGGGTCGGCCAGGGGCGTGAAAACTCCAAGACCTTCCTCAAGGAAAATCCAGAGCTTTGCGACAAGTTGGAAGCCGCCATTCGCGGCCAGACCGACAAGGTCGCCGAGGTGATGATGACGGGCCCGGACGCGGAAGACGACATCTGATCTTCAGGGGAGGGCGCTTCCCCCAACCCCCGGCGCCCTCTACCAAAACAGGACCGGCGCGGTGCTCCTAAGGGACCCGCGCCGGTCTTTTTTTGTGCCAGGGTATTTCATGTCCGGTTGATCGGCCCTGCCTGGTATCCAGCGCTAGGTAACCGCCATCACATGGGCCTTGACTACCTCATCGGCCTGCTTTCCGCTCAGCTCAGCCAGATGATCAAAGCTTGCAGCGTAAGTCGCCAGTCCCTGGCTGAGCGAGCGCAGTTCTGCATCGAGCCCATGCAGGCCTGCCTCGGGTAATAGCGCCTCAACTCTCTCCCACCGCGCCCAGTCAGGATGGGGGGCCAGCCCCAGGATCTGCCCGCGCCGGCTGGAAAGCACTGACCCCGCCTTCGACCCGGTTCCCGGCGGGGTAGCGATGCTCACCCGGCTGATCGGTTCCAGCAGATAGGGCGCGGCAGCCTGCAGCGCATTGTCCATCGCTATCCGGCCGGCGATCCGGAACGCCAGTTCCGAGCTGTCGACCGAATGATACGAGCCATCGGTCAATGTCACCGCAACATCGACCACCGGAAAACCAAGAGGACCCTTCGCCATGGCATCGCGAACGCCGGCTTCAACCGCCGGGATCCATTGCTTGGGCACCACGCCGCCCGTGATCTGGTCCTCGAACACAAAGCCTGCGCCGCGTTCGAGCGGACGGATCTCAATGATCACGTCGCCGTACTGGCCGTGTCCGCCCGATTGCTTTTTGTGCCGCCCGCGCTGGCTTGCGCCCTTGCGGATGGTTTCGCGGTAGGCGATCGTGGGCGGGCGGGTGTTGACCGCAACCCCATAGCGCCGTTGCAACCGGCCCAGAACCACCGCCAGATGATCGTCATTTATCCCGTGCAGCACGGTCTGGTGGGTCGCTTCATCCTGGGTCCAGAGCAGCGCCGGATCCTCCTCGCACAGCCGGTGCAGCGCGGTGGAGAGCTTCACATCATCCTTGCGGTCCCTGGTCGTGATCGCCAGTGCCGCGTTGCGTGCGGGATATTCGATGGCGGTGGTCGGGCCCGGCTCCGCCCGGCTTTGTCCGATGACCATCCCACTCCGCGCCCCATCGACCTTGGCTACGGCCACCACGTCGCCCGGGGCTGCCCCGTTTTGTTTAGCGGTCTTTTCGCCCTGGAGGAAAAAGATCGAGCCGGTTCGTGCGGTGTCGTTGCCGACCACCAGCTCATCGCCCTCTTTGAGGCCGCCGCCCAGCACCCGGCCCAGCGCCAGCCGCCCCATGGCGCCGCCATTGGCGATCTTGAACACATGGAAAGCTGTGCCGCCGTTCACGCCCAGCCGCTCGGCTGCGGCATTCGGCCGGGGTGCCTCGTGCCGCAGCAGCTTTAGCAACCGCCGAATCCCGCCACCACTCTGCGCCGAGCCAAGTATCACCGGGACCAGCTTGTTTTCCGCGGTGTCGGCGGCAAGGTCGGCCATTACAGTCGCCGCATCGGGAGCCTCGTCCATCAGCAATGCTTCAAGCAGGGCATCGTCGAAATCAGCCAGCGTTTCGAGTAGCTTCGCCCGATCGTCCTGTTCGCGCGCTGCAACCGTTTCAGGAATATCGATCGCCTGCGATGCTGCACCGGGGCGATAACGATAGGCCCGCTCAAGGGCCAGATCGACATAACCGGTCACCGCTTCGCCGTCACGCAGCGGGATCTGGCGCAGTGCGAGCGGCTCGCGGCTCATCGGCTGCAACTGCGCCAGCAATTCGCGAACCGCGCCGGCCCGGGCATTTTCGATCTTGTTGATGAAGATTGCGTGCGGCACACCCAGTTCATCCAGCTGGCGCAACATCGGTTCGGCCAGCACGGCGCGTTCTGGCGCGGGGTCGATCACCACCAGAGCCATGTCCGCCGATTGCAGCGCGGCCAGTCCATCGGCCGCAAAGCCGACACCACCGGGCACGTCGATCAACCCAAAGCGATCGCCGAGGAAGTCAAAGTGCAGCAAATTGATTTCGGTCGAACCGCGCCGCGCGCGAGCCTCGGGGCTGGCATCGCCTAATGTCGTACCTGCCTCGACGCTGCCCTGGCGGGTGATTGTGCCACTGGCAAACAGCAAGGCTTCTGCCAGACTGGTCTTGCCCGTGCCGGCCGGTCCCACCAGCGCGATGGCGCGTGAGAGCGGGGCACGGGGTGGTTTACTGCCCGGCTGATTACCAGTGGGAGTGGTACTGCCCATCGTCGCCTCCTCATCTGTGAAGGCGCGTCGGCGCGTTGTCCTCGGCCAGACGCGCAAAGACTGATGCGATGGTCTGCCTGTCGGCGGTGAGTCGCAAGGGAAATCGTGCTTGTGTGCGCCTCGGTCTGGACGTAGCGTTACGGCCATGACGACGGGAATGGATTGGCGGGCACAAGTCGGCAGCAGCTGGGCTGCGATGTATCAGCAAACCGACCGTGCCTTTACAGGGCTGACCCAGCGCCTGCTTGAGCGTGTTACCGCGCGGGCCGGCGGAGCGGTGCTCGATATTGGCTGCGGTGCAGGCGAGCTTTCGCTCGCAATCGCGCGGTCCCGGCCGCGAGCGCAGGTGATCGGCCTCGATGTCTCCGCAGACCTCATTAAAGTGGCACAGGAACGTGCCATCAACCACACCAATGCCGAATTCACATTTGGCGATGCCGCCGCGTGGCAGCGCGAGGGTTTTGCACCCGATCTATTGGTTTCGCGTCACGGGGTGATGTTTTTCGATGATCCGCTCGGTGCCTTCACCCATCTGCGCGGCATTTCGGCATCAGGGGCAAGCCTTGTTTTTTCATGCTTTCGCACCCCGCGAGAGAATCGCTGGGCGGCGGATATTGCTGATTTGCTCGGCCTGGCGCCGTCTACTGATCCCCATGCACCGGGTCCGTTTGCATTTGCCGATCCGCAGTATGTTGAACCCATTCTGGCCGCGGCGGGCTGGCTGGAGATTGATTTCGAGCCGGTCGATTTCGCTTATATTGCCGGGATGGGCAGCGATCCGGTGAGCGAGGCTGCGGCCTTTTTCTCACGAATTGGCCCGGCCGCCGCTGCCTTGCGGGAACTGCAAGGCGATGCCCGGACCCAGGCTGAGGCTCGGATCACCGAATGGCTCGAAAACCATCGGAGCGACGATCTGGTCGCGCTGGGTGCCGCAGCGTGGATTGTGACCGCCCGGGCGAGTTGAACCGGGCGGCAGGCTGATGTGCGCTCCGAAGGGTTAATCGTGCCTTCAGTCTTGTCGGAATTCCGCGCCTGCCCTATCGGCGGAACGCTATGACATCGACCAACGAAATCCGCCGCTCATTCCTCGATTACTTTGTGGCGGGTGGTCACGAAGCGGTCCCCTCTGCGCCGCTGGTGCCGTATAATGATCCGACGCTGATGTTCACCAATGCGGGCATGGTCCCGTTCAAGAACGTTTTCACGGGCCTCGAGACCCGGGCGATCCCGCGCGCCGTCTCGTCGCAGAAATGCGTCCGCGCTGGCGGCAAGCACAATGATCTGGATAATGTCGGCTACACTGCGCGCCACCATACGTTCTTTGAAATGCTCGGGAACTTCTCGTTCGGCGACTATTTCAAGGAACAGGCGATCATCCACGCCTGGACGCTGTTGACCAAGGAATGGAGCCTCCCGGCCGACAAACTCACCGTCACTGTCTATCACACCGACGACGAAGCGTTCGATCTGTGGCGCAAGATCGCCGGCCTGCCCGAGAGCCGCATCATCCGCATCCCGACATCGGACAATTTCTGGTCGATGGGCGATACCGGACCGTGCGGACCATGTTCGGAAATCTTCTACGATCACGGAGATCACATCTGGGGCGGACCTCCGGGCTCGCCTGATGAGAACGGCGACCGGTTCATCGAGATCTGGAATCTGGTGTTCATGCAGTTCGAACAGGCTGCCGACGGCACCCGGACGAGCCTGCCCAAGCCCAGCATTGATACCGGGATGGGGCTGGAACGGCTCGCAGCGGTGATGCAGGGCCAGCACGACAATTACGAAACCGACACTTTCCGCGCGCTGATCGCCGCTTCCGAAGGCCTGACCGGGGTTGCCGCCGAGGGCGATAACCGCGCCAGCCACCGCGTCATCGCTGACCATCTCCGCTCGGTCAGCTTTCTGCTGGCGGACGGCGTGCTGCCGTCCAATGAGGGCCGCGGCTATGTGCTGAGGCGGATCATGCGCCGCGCCATGCGTCATGCCCATCTGCTGGGCGCCAAGGATCCCCTGATGCACCGGCTGGTACCGGCGCTGGTTACCGAAATGGGCGCGGCCTATCCCGAGCTGGGTCGCGCGCAGCCGCTGATCCAGGAAGTGCTGGAACGCGAGGAAACGAAGTTCCGCCAGACGCTGCACAATGGGCTCAAGCTGCTCGATGAGGCGACTGGGGCGCTGGGCGAGGGCGATAGCCTGTCGGGTGAGACCGCCTTCAAGCTCTATGACACTTTCGGCTTCCCCTATGATCTCACCGAAGATGCCTTGCGCGCGCGCGGTATCGGCGTGGACAAGGCCGGCTTCAATGCGGCGATGGCCCAACAGAAAGCGGCGGCACGGGCGGCGTGGAAGGGTTCGGGTCAGGCCGCGGACGGCGAAATCTGGTTCGACATTGCCGAGCGTGAAGGCAGCACCGAGTTTACCGGCTATGCTGCAACCAGCGGCGAAGGCCAGGTCGTGGCGCTGGTCAAGGACGGGCAGGAAGTCCGTTCGGCTGCCAAGGGCGACAAGGTTATCGTGCTGACCAACCAGACGCCGTTCTACGGCGAAAGTGGCGGGCAAACCGGAGACGCCGGAACGATCACCAGCGCCGACGGCGCGGCGCTATTCGTTTCCGACACCGCCAAGCCGCTGGGCCGTCTGCATGCGCATAGCGCGCGGGTCGAGGGCGGTGAGATCCATGTTGGCGATACGGTGCATCTCCAGATCGATGTCGCGCGCCGCGATGCGATCCGGGCCAATCACTCCGCCACGCATCTGCTCCATCAGGCCTTGCGCAACCGGCTGGGGGCGCATGTAACCCAGAAAGGCTCGCTAGTGGCGGCGGACCGGTTGAGATTCGATTTCTCGCACCCGACCGCGCTTGTCGCGGAGGATCTGGCGGCGGTTGAGGCCGAGGTGAATTCCGAAATCCGCCGGAACGAGCCGGTTTCTACCCGCCTGATGACGCCCGAAGACGCGATCGAGGCCGGGGCAATGGCGCTGTTCGGCGAAAAATACGGCGATGAAGTGCGCGTGCTGAGCATGGGGCTGGCCGATGGCGCGCCTTTTTCGGTTGAGCTGTGCGGCGGCACGCACGTTCGCGCACTGGGCGATATCGGCCTGCTGCGGATCATCTCGGAAAGCGCGGTCAGCTCTGGCGTCCGCCGGATCGAGGCGCTCACGGGCGAAGGGGCGCGGGCGTGGCTGACCGGGCGTGAAGATCAGCTCAAGGGCGCGGCCAGCTTGCTGCGTACCACGCCCGATGAGGTTGAGGCGCGGGTCGCGGCGCTGCTTGATGAGCGCAAGAAGCTGGAGCGTGAGCTGGCTGAGGCGAAGAAGGCTTTGGCGCTGGGTGGTGGTTCAGCTGGAGTCGCGCCGCAGGCTGATGAGGAAGTTGGCGGGGTGAAGTTCTCCGGCCAGGTGATCGAAGGACTCGATGCCAAGGAACTGCGCGGACTGCTAGATGCGGCCAAGCAGCGGATGGGCTCGGGCGTGGCGGCGATAGTCGCGGTCAACGATGGCCGGGCGAGTTTCGCGGCCGCCGTCACCGATGATCTGACGGGCACGATCAGCGCGGTCGATCTGGTCCGGGTCGGTGTCGAGGCACTCGGCGGCAAAGGCGGCGGTGGGCGGCCTGACATGGCGCAAGGCGGCGGTCCCGATGGGGCAAAGGCAGCGGAGGCAATTGCCGCGGTGCGGACGGCACTGGGGGGATAGCCGATCAAATCCTCCCGGTTTTTGCGAAGCACAATTGGGGAGGGGGACCGCCACAGCAGGTGGTGGTGGAGGGGTCTTCCGGTTGGCACCGAAACCCCTCCGTCAGCCGCTTCGCGTCTGCCACCTCCCCGTTTGCGCTAACGCGAAAACAGGGAGGATCTAAGCCCCCCGCTCCCGCAATCCCCCACTCCGCAGCGCCGGCTTTTCTTCCAGCTCACCCTCCTCCATGATCTGCGCCCTCAGCTCATCGCGCTTTTCGTGGATCGAGGCGATTACCGGGCCCATTGCCACGCCCAGATCGACCAGCACCGCTTCGGATAGCTGGAGCGAGCTTTCCAGCGTTTCGGGCACGGCATGGCTGGCACCGGCGCGATAAAGCGCGGCGGCGTGGCTGGCGTCGCGGGCGCGGGCGATGATCGGCAGGTCGGGGTGGGCCGCGCGCAGTTTCTTGACGAGGCGCTGGGTAGCGACCGGCTCATCCATGGTGAAGATCACTGCGGAAGCTCGCTCAATCCCCAGCTTGTTCAGCTTGGCAGGCATCGCGGCATCGCCGAATACTGCCGAATAACCCTTGCGCAGTGCGCTTGCGACGTTGTCGGAGTCGCTGTCGATCGCGACATAGGGCTTGCCGTGGACCACCAGCATATCGGCAACCATCCGGCCGACCCGGCCAATCCCGATAATGATGGCGCGCGGGGCATCGTGATCGTCGAACTGGGCCTGCGGCTGGTGCTTTTCGACGCGCCGGGCCAGCCGCCGTCCAGCCCAGGCCAGCAGCGGCGTGACCGTCAGCCCGATGGCGGTGACGATCTGCCAGAACTGCGCGGTGCCGGGCTGGATCAGCAAAGCATTGGCCGCCGCCGCCAGCACGATCAGCGTGGTTTCCGATGGGCTGGCCATCAGGATGCCAGCCTCGGTCGCAAGCCCGCTGTGCGCACCCATCAGGCGCAGTGCAACCGCTGTTACCAGCGCCTTGATCACCAGCACTGCCAAGGTCGCGAGCAGGATCGCGGCAAGATTGTCCCAGATCACCCACAAGTCGATGCTCATCCCTACCGTGATCAGGAATACCCCGAGCGCGAGGCCCTTGAACGGCGCGGTGATCCCTTCAACTTCGCCGTGATATTCGGTCTCGGCGATCAGCAGTCCGGCCAGCAGCGCGCCAACGATGGGTGAGAGGCCGACCGCCGAAGTCGCCAGTGCGGCGATGATCACCACCAGCAGGCTGGCAGCCAGAAACAGCTCGGGGCTCTTGGTGCGGGCAGCTTGGGAGAACAGCCGGGGCAGGACAACCCGCCCGCCAATCAGCAGCACCGCGATCGTCAGCGCACCGGTCCACAATGTGCGGAACAGCCCGTCGAAGCCCTCGCTGCTGGCATAGGGAGCCAGTGCGCCAAGCAGGAAGATGATCGGCACCAGCGCGATATCCTCGAACAGCAGGATCGCCAGCGCCTTTTTTCCAACCGCGCTGGTTGTCCCGGCAATCGGCAGCACCAGAGCGGTGGAGGACAGCGCTAGTGCTAACCCCAGCCCCAGCGCACCGGCCAGCGACTGGCCCATCAGGGCAAGGCCGAAGGCGAGCAGCGAGGCCGATACAGTCAGCTCCAGCGCGCCCAGCCCGAACACCAGCCGCCGCATCGCCCACAGCCGGTTAAACGACAGCTCCAGCCCGATCGAGAACAGCAGCAGGATTATCCCGAATTCCGCGAACGGCTTCAGCCCTTCCGGATCGGTGATGGTAATATGGCCCAGCCACGGATGATCGAACACCAGCCGCCCCAGCCCATAGGGCCCGACCAGCAGCCCGACCAGTATGAAGCCGATGATCGGCGTAATCCGGAACCGCGCAAAGATCGGAATGACGATTCCCGCCGCGCCCAGGATTACCAGCGCATCGGACAGGATCGGGGAGGCGAGTTCGCTGGTGGCCATTGCTGGGGGATAGCGAGGGCGGGGTGAACGCGCTAGCGCAACTATCCTCCCCGTGCCGGGGAGGATAGTTAGCCTACTTCCAGACCTTCATCTCTGCCTCAAGCCCGTCGACAATCGCCTCGAAGAACCCTTCCGTGGTCAACCACGGTTGTTCGGGGCCGATCAGGATCGCCAGATCCTTGGTCATCTTGCCGCTTTCAACGGTTTCGATGCAGACCCGCTCGATGGTTTCGGCAAAGCGCACTACATCGGGCGTATTGTCAAACTTGCCGCGATAGATGAGGCCCCGCGTCCAGGCGAAGATCGAGGCGATCGGGTTGGTGCTGGTCGCCTTGCCCTGCTG
>JANOFJ010000100.1:0-5112 GCA_031413595.1 Novosphingobium sp. | reverse complement strand
CGAAGTTCAATGCGCTACCCGGCGCTGGGAACGGCCGTGAAACAAAGGGTCAGCAGCGGATCGCCGCTTGAGCCAGTGCTTGGCTTTAGCCGTGCGGTGAAGACCGGCAACCAGATCATGGTCGCCGGAACCGCGCCGATCGAGCCCGATGGTTCGACCACGCCCGGCAATGCGGCCGCCCAGATGGAACGGTGCTGCGAAATCGTCGCCAAGGCGATTGCCGATCTGGGCGGGGATATTGCCGACACCGTGCGAACCTGTATTTATTTGACCGACCGCGCCGATTTTGCGGCGATTGCGGCGATCCACGGGCGGTGGTTCGGGGTGGCCCGGCCGGCAACAACCACCTTGATCGTCACGGGTTTTGTCAGGCCCGAATGGCGGGTGGAAATCGAAGCGGAAACCATGAGCCTATGACCGATCAATTCCAGCTTTCCGAAGACCAGCTCGCCATTCAGGAAATGGCGCGGCGGTTTACAGCCGACAATATCACGCCCCACGCAGCGTCTTGGGACGAGGACCATATCTTCCCGCGTGATACTATCAAGGCTGCCGCCGAGCTGGGCTTCGCGGCGATCTATGTCAGTGAGGAAGGCGGCGGGATCGGGTTGGGGCGGCTGGAAAGCGCGCTGATCATGGAAGCCATGGCCTATGGCTGCCCGGCAACCTCCTCGTTCATCTCGATTCACAATATGTCGGCCTGGATGATCGACTGCTTTGGCGGCGATACCGTCAAGGTCAAGTTCCTGCCGGGCCTCGTCACCATGAAAAAGATGGCGAGCTACTGCCTGACCGAACCTGGCAGTGGCTCCGACGCTGCGGCGCTCAGGACGACTGCTCGTCTTGAGGGCGATCACTATATCGTCAACGGCACCAAGCAGTTCATCTCAGGCGCGGGGGTGAACGATATTTATGTCACCATGGTTCGCACCGGGGTTGATGGCCCCAAGGGCATTTCCTGCCTGGTGATCGAGAAGGGCATGGAGGGCGTCAGCTTTGGCGCGCCCGAGCGCAAGTTGGGCTGGAACGCGTCGCCTACTGCGCAGGTGATCTTCGAGAATGTGAAGGTGCCGGTCGAAAACCGGGTGGGCGCCGAGGGCGATGGCTTCCGGTTCGCGATGGCCGGGCTTGATGGCGGGCGGCTCAATATCGGGGCCTGTTCACTCGGCGGGGCGCAGCGCTGCCTGGACGAGGCAATTGCCTATACCAAGGATCGCCAGCAGTTCGGCCAGCCGATTGCCGAATTCCAGAATACGCAGTTTACCCTCGCCGATATGGCGACCGATCTTGAAGCGGCCCGGGCGCTGCTTTATCTTGCTGCCGCCAAGGTTTCTGCCAACGCGCCAGACAAGTCGCGCTTTTCTGCGATGGCCAAACGGCTGGCGACTGATAGTGGCAGCAGCGTAGTTGATCGTGCGTTGCAGCTGTTTGGTGGCTATGGCTATCTCAAGGACTATCCGATCGAACGATTCTGGCGCGATTTGCGGGTTCATTCGATCCTCGAAGGGACAAATCAGGTGATGCGGATGATCGTCGGCCGGGACTTGCTGCGCCAATGACGAGCGATGTGCTCATTCGCCGCGAAGGCTGCGCCGGCTTCCTCTCGCTCAACCGCCCCAAGGCGCTCCACGCGCTGACTCTTGAGATGTGCCATGCGATGAGCGCGGCGCTGATTGAATGGCGCGGCGATCCAGAGGTCCATGCGATTATCATCGATCATGCCGAAGGCCGCGGCTTTTGCGCCGGGGGCGATATCGCTTACCTGCGCAATTCGGCGCTGAATGACGGCGGTGTTTCCGGGCGAAAATTCTTTCACGACGAATATCAGCTCAACCATCTGTTGTTCACCTACCCCAAGCCGGTTGTCGCCTTCATGGACGGGATTACCATGGGCGGCGGGGTTGGAATCTCGCAACCGGCGAAGTTTCGCGTGGCGACCGAGAACACGCGATTTGCGATGCCGGAAACCGGCATTGGACTGTTTCCTGATGTCGGCGGCGGTTGGTATCTGTCGCGGCTTTCGGGACGGGTCGGACAATTCCTGGCGCTGACCGGCGCGCGGATGGACGGGGCGGAATGCCACTGGACCGGCCTCGCGACGCATTATCTCCCATCTGAAGCACTGGCTGAAGCCAAGGAACGGATTGCCCATGGGCATGAGCCGGGCGGGGTCCTCAGTGCCTTGGGGGTCAGCCCGCCGCATGCCCGGATCGAAGGCAGCGCCGCTGCAATTGCCAGGCACTTCGCCTCGGATCGCTTCGAGGACATCCTCGCCAGCCTTGAGAGCGATGATAGCGATTGGGCCGCCAAGGAACTGGCAACCTTGCGGACCAAGAGCCCGCAGACCTGCAAGGTTGCGCTGCGCCAGTTGGCAGACAGCCTGTCCTGCCCCGATTTCGCCGCGAATATGGTAATGGAATACCGCATTGCCTCGCGGGTCCTAACGCTACCCGATTTCGCCGAAGGTGTGCGGGCGGTGATCGTCGACAAGGACAACTCCCCCAAATGGGATCCGGCAACACCCGAAGGGGTGACCGATGCCCTGATCGACTTGATTTTCGCGCCCCTGCCGGCGCAGGAAGAATGGAATCCACTATGAATTACGAAACCATCCTCGTCGAAGCGCGAGGAGCGGTCACGCTGATCACGCTCAACCGGCCGCAGGCATTGAACGCGCTCAACAGCCAGGTTCTGG
Source organism: Novosphingobium sp. (assembly GCA_031413595.1). Classification (GTDB taxonomy): domain Bacteria; phylum Pseudomonadota; class Alphaproteobacteria; order Sphingomonadales; family Sphingomonadaceae; genus Novosphingobium. Next base: position 2,417 of record JANOFJ010000100.1, on the reverse strand, counting down.
AGGACCTGATCGCCGCCTTTGCCGCCTTTGAGGAAGATCCGGCGCAGCGCTGCGCGGTGCTTACGGGGGCAGGCGAAAAGGCTTTTGCTGCCGGGGCTGACATCAAGGAAATGGCCGATAAATCCGCGGCCGAGTTCTTCTCGGAGGACTTCTTCGCCAAGTGGACCAGCCATGTCGTCAAGGCAGTGCGCAAGCCGTGGATTGCCGCAGTCAATGGTTTCGCGCTGGGCGGTGGTTGCGAGCTGGCGATGATGGCGGACTTCATCATCGCGGCAGACTCTGCGCGGTTCGGACAGCCCGAGATCAAGCTGGGGGTCGGCCCGGGCATGGGCGGATCGCAGCGCCTGACCCGCGCCGTGGGCAAGGCCAAGGCTATGGAAATGTGCCTGACCGGGCGGATGATGGGCGCCGATGAGGCCGAGCGGTCGGGGCTGGTTGCCCGCGTTGTGCCCTTGGCCGATCTTGTGGCTGAAGCGTTCAAGACCGCGGCCGAAATTGCCGCCATGCCGCCGCTGGCGACCATCGCCAACAAGGAAGCGGTTAACGCCGCCTTCGAAACGACGCTCGATCAGGGCATCGTGATGGAGCGCCGGATCTTCCAGGTGTTGACCGCGACCCAGGACAAGGCCGAGGGCATGGCAGCGTTTATCGATAAGCGACCCGGCAACTGGAAGGGGTGCTAGGTCATGAAGATCGCTTTTATCGGACTCGGCAACATGGGCGGCGGGATGGCCGCAAACCTCGTCAAGGCGGGGCATGAGGTCCGCGCATTTGACCTTTCCGGCGAGGCGCTGGCCCGGGCCGAGGCCCATGGTTGCGCCACGTTCGGAACGGTTCGCGAAGCAGTGCAAGGGGTCGATGCAGTCGTCTCGATGCTGCCCAATGGCGCAATCGTCGATAGTGTCTATGCCAATGAAGTGATCGGGCGGGCCCCTGCCGAGGCGTTGCTGCTCGATTGCTCGACAATCGATGTAGCGACCGCGAAGAAGGTCGCTGCTGAGGCCAGTGCAGCGGGTTATGCGATGGTCGATGCACCGGTTTCGGGTGGGATCGCTGCCGCAAACGGCGGCACGCTGACCTTCATGGTCGGCGGCAGCGATGCCGCTTTTGCGCGGGGCGAACCAATTTTGGCGGCGATGGGCAAAGCGGTGATCCATGCCGGCGGCTCAGGCGCAGGACAAGCCGCCAAGATCTGCAACAACATGATCCTTGGCGCGACGATGATCGCCACAGCCGAGGCCTTCCAACTGGCCGAAAAGCTCGGGCTGGATCTTCAGACCTTCTACGACATTTCCTCCAAGGCTTCGGGCCAGTCATGGTCGATGACCAGCTATTGCCCGGTGCCCGGCGTCGGCCCGCAAACCCCGGCGGACAACGATTACCAGGGCGGTTTTGCCGCCGCGCTGATGCTCAAGGACTTGAAGCTGGCGGTCGCGGCAGCGGAAGGCGCCGGGGCAAAGGTGCCGATGGGCGATCTGGCCGAGAGGCTCTATGCGCAGTTCACCGACAGCGGCAACGGCGGCCTTGATTTCTCGGCAATCATCAAGACGCTGTGAATGCCGGACTGCGTGAACGATTGACCTTTTCCCAAGCTCTGTGCAAAGGCGTCGCCCGCGCGTGACGCGGTATATGCGGGTGTAGCTCTATGGTAGAGCAGCAGCTTCCCAAGCTGATGATATAGTTGGAAATCAGACGATCTTGGTGTAAAAAACCCGAATTGTGCCACCAATAGATTCAATGGATTAGGATTGCGCTGTAAAATTTCCGCGTGTCGATGACGGGGGATTAAATGCCCCCACCTGAACGCGCATTTAGTTGAACCCGGCTCACTGTAATCTCTATCGATGGTGTTCTGCCCCAAGTCCACGCGCGTCGATGTTTACTGGAATGGAGACTAGCGGGTAGCTGACGGCCGTGTAAGCGGTCAGGCGTTGACCCTGATAACCGGCGTCAATTTGTGCCAGTCAGTTTCATCAAATCATCCGGGAAAACTGGCCGAGTAAATAAGCCCGATCTAGCGATCAGCTTCCATGTGCGTTTTTCCTCGGAACGTCCGCAGCGCAAATCGCGGCTTTTGTATTGCTCGCCGGATCGGCAGGGTCCTCGCATGTCAACGAGCCCGCATCCACTCCGGGGGTAGTCTTGCATCGGGGTCCGTTCCCTGCCTCCTGGCAGGTTTAATAGCTGAGCAGCCCCGCACCATTGTCAGCAGAAGGGTGTCATGAGCAAGCTACTAACTTCAGCAGAAGAACAGATTTGTCGCCTCTTGCCTCCCTGGCTGGAAAGCCAGATGGCGAGTGCGGCAGACATGAAAGTTCATGCCATCGTCGAACCAAAGCAAGGTCTGTCGAGCGATACCATTTTGTTCGAGGCGACCTGGCAGGAAGGCGGGCTTGCGCATCGGCGTCCGCTGGTTG
>JANOFJ010000099.1:0-18723 GCA_031413595.1 Novosphingobium sp. | reverse complement strand
CACGCCGGTGAAATCCTGCAGCAGCACCCGGCCGGGGCGGTACTGGATTTCGGCTCCGGTGACCGGATTGTTCTGCCAATCGGCCAGGGCCTGGATATCGCTCACTGAAACCGTGAAGCCGCCGTCTTCAAAGCGGAGCAGATTTTCCAGCAGCACCTTCATCGAGAACGGCAGGCGTGAGACATCGCCGATCCTGGCGGCCGCCTTTTTGAGCGAGTAAAAAGCGAAATCGCGGCCACCCACATTCAAAGTGCTGCGGGTGCCAAGCGTGTCCTGTCCAACCTGAGTCATATGCGCTGTTCTCCTATAGCTGGATGGGCCGTGTCTTGGCGCCGATGGGCCTTGTCACGGCGAAGCCGATGCGCGTTCAGGGGCGGCGCGTCAAGGGGAGCGATCAGCCCGTCGTCCCCGGCTCGACCGGGGACCGCTGGCCTCATCATTCAGAGGTCGCGTCGATGAGGCCAGCGGTCCCGGATCAAGTCCGGGACGACGGGTTATAGTGCCGTCTGTTCGGTCCGGCGCGGGGCGGCGATCCAGCATGCGGCGATGATCAGGATCACGCCCAGCACAGTCGCCAGCGTCACCGCCTCGTCAAACCACCACCAGCCGACCAGCGCCCCCCACACAAAGGCGGTATATTCGATCGGCAGCAGCGCCTGAGCCTCGGCCCTGGCATAGGCCCAACTCAGGAACATCAGCGATACAACCGTCAGCGCCGAGCTGCCGATCAGCTGCTGCAGAATGTCGGGCTGCGGCAGGACGAGAAGCCAGGGGGCGGCCAGGCTTAGATAGCTGGCAACGAAGAAGGTCTGGAAAAAGGCGATTTCGCGATGGCCCGCCACTTGCGCCTGCTGCCGCTGGAGGATGATGTTCCAGGCATAAAGCACGGCAGAAAACAGGATGGCGACGATCCCCCAGCCCATCTCGGCAGTGAATGCGCTGTTCCCGATGCGGGCGGCGGCAATCACCAGCACCCCGGCAAACCCCACCAGCGAGGCGAGGATCGCCTTGCCCTCGATCCGCTCGCCCAGCATGACCGCCGCCAGATAGAGCGCGATCAGCGGGGCGATGAAGGAAATTGCGATCGCCTCGCCGATCGGCAGGCGAACCAGTGCCCAGAAGAAGCTGCTCGCCATCGCGGCGCTTACCGCGGCGCGCAGGGCATGGACCTTGAGCGCCGGCCGCCCGGGCCAGCGTCCGCCCGCCAGCAGCCACACCGGCAGCATCATCATCGCCCCGAAGGCTGAGCGCAGCAGCATCGCGCTATAGACCCCAACCGCGATCGACGCGCTCTTCATCAGTCCGTCCATCAGGCTGAAGCTGAAGATACCGGCGGCGGCGCTGAGGAAGGGCAGGATCGAGTGGTGACGAGACATCGGCTGGCTGTAGGGCGGTTGCCGCGTCGCGTCACCCTTGTGCGTAATTCAGCATCGCGAAAGGAGGAATGCTTGAAGGCGGTCAGCGAAACGGGCACAATGACGCCCGAAAGTCGGGGCGCTGGAGTTCTGGCAATCGCCAGGGTAGGTGCCGACGCCAGATGGCCGGACCGGAGATTATGAAGTTGAGTAACTCAATGCGAGCCAAGCACTATTTCAAGGCCGGGATCGGCCCGACATTTGCACTGGGTGCGCTGGCTTTTGGCGGGGCGCTGGCTTTCAGCGCCGATCTGGCCGAAGCCAAGGCGCCGGAACCCGTCAGCATCCTGCCGGTTCCCCAGCCCGCACCGCAGAAGCCGCCAGCCCAAAAGCCAAATCCGTCACCCTCAGGCGCCGCAACGCCGGGTGTGCCGCAGCCCGGTGCTGCCGCCACCGTTCCCGCTGCCAGCCCCAGTCCTGTGATCCTGCCCGAACTTCCGCCGGCACCGCTGGTGATGAACTGGAAGCTGGGCGATGCCCGCGCGCTGCTGGGCGTGGTCGAGGGGCTCGAAGCCGAAGGGCTGATCCCCGCGGATTATGAGCTGGACACCCTGCGCGCGGCGATTGCCGCAGGCGAAGGCGAGGGCCTTGATATTCAGGCCAGCCGTTCATTCAGCTGGCTGGCCGAGGATCTGCGCGACGGCCGGACCCGGATGGAATCGCGGACCCAGTGGTTCGCGGTCGATCATGATATCGAGCAGGCGCCGACCGATGCGCTGATGGCCCGCGCGCTCGAAAGCCATGATGTGGCGGGCGTGCTGGCCGGCCTGGCGCCGACCAATCCCGATTATGCGGCGCTGAAAGCCGTGCTTGCTGCAACACCGCGGGCCGACAGGAAAACGCGCGACCTGATCCGCGTCAACATGGATCGCTGGCGCTGGCTCTCGCGTGAGATGGGGCCGTTCTACCTCATCACCAATGTGCCGGAATTCCAGCTGCGGCTGACTGTGCGCAACGAGATTATCCGCAGCTACCGGACGATCGTCGGCAAGCCCGGCAAGACTGCGACACCGCAACTGGCCGAAGTGGTCAAAGGGGTGATCTTCAACCCGACCTGGACGGTGCCGCAATCGATCGTCAAGGGCGAAGGGCTGGGGGCGCAGCTGCTTGCCAACCCGGCGCGGGCCCGGCGCGAGAACTACAAGGTGACCAAGGCGGAAAATGGCATGGTCACCGTGGTTCAGCAGCCCGGCCCGGGCAATTCGCTGGGGCTGATGAAGCTCGACATGCCCAACCCGCACGCGATCTTCGTTCACGACACGCCGTCGCGCCGCTTGTTCAACCTAGATGCCCGGGCGCTGAGCCACGGCTGCATCCGCACCGAACGGGCGAGCGAACTGGGCATGACCATGGCAATCCTGGGCGCCGGGATGACCCCGGAAGAGGGCATCGCCCATTCGACCTCCCGCAAATATACGCTGGTGCCGATGACCAAGACCTTCCCGATCTACATCACCTATTTCACCATGGCTACAGATGTAGCGGGCAAGATGCGCGCCTTCAACGATCTCTACCAGCGCGACGCCCCGGTGCTGACCAGCTTCGCCAGCCCGCGCAAGCTGTGGGACGGCCAGCGGACCAGCAAGGAAAAGATTATCAAGCTGGATAATCCGCTTTAGAGTGCGATCGACGGATCAAGCTGCGCTTGATCCTCGAGCCGGTGCCGCACCCAGCCGTCTGGCTCGGAAAAACTTAAACCTCGATCCGGTCGGCAAACAGCAGGCGCCCACCTGACAGGTGCCACAGCGCTTCGTTGAATTGCTCCGGCGCCATCGCAAAGCAGCCCTCGCTGCGGCCGAGCTTGCCCTGGCGGGCGATCATGTCGGGTGCCGCGTACCAGGCCGGGTGCATCACGATCGCTCGGTCAAGCGCGGTCGCGTTATCCCGGTCGAGACCCAGCAGACGGATCGAAGTGCCGTATTTGCCGCGATACCATTCAGCGGTGAGATAGGCCCCGCGCGAAGTCGCTTCGGAACCCGGCGCGCTCGAAAAGCTTTTCAGAAAGCCGGAGTGCTCAGGGTCAGAGCCGCGGCCGTGGGCGACATAGAACGAGCGGATGGTGCCATTTTCCAGATTGGCAAAATGGAGCCGCGGCAGGGTTGAGGGCCGGGCAAAATCGGTGATACCGACGATATCCTTGCGCCACACAGCGCTGCCCGCGCGCTCCACCTCGCGTTTGGCAATCTCGAGTACGCGGCGATCATAAGCGGGATCGGGAATGGCGACGGTGGGGAGCGCCGGTTCGACCGGGAGCGCGGGCTCAACCGGGAGGCCTGGTTGCTGCGGGACCGCTTCCAGCCCGAAGGCCTTGTCGAACTCATTGGTCAACGATTGCGCCAGCGCGCGCGCTGGCAATGCGAGCGCAGCGCCCGCAGCCAGACTACCCTTGATGAGGTCGCGCCTGTTCATAGCCTGCTTCATAACAGACTGTGGATAACCATTTGCTGAACGGCGCGCTAGCGCAAATCGGCGGAAACGCGCGCTGCTGCGCCAAGTCGTTCCAATTCGGCACCATCGACCCGCATTCCGGTCCAGCCGGTCATCAGCCTTGCCCCCAGCGACTCGTAGAAGCCGATCGCCGGATCATTCCAGTCGAGCACCGACCATTCAAGCCGCGCGCAGCCGCGTTCCACCGCCAGCGCTGCAAGCTGCGCCAGCAGGGCCTTGCCAAGGCCGCTGCCGCGCGCCGCGGGCTGAACGAACAGATCTTCAAGATAAATCCCGGGAAGCCCCTCAAAGGTCGAGAAATTGTGAAAAAACAGCGCAAAGCCCTGCGCGGTGCCGTCCACTTCGCCGATGATTACCTCGGCGTAAGGGCGGCTCCCGAACAGCTTTTCACCCAGCACAGTCTCGTCGAACCTTACTTCATGGGCGAGTTTCTCGTATTCCGCCAGCGCCCGGATCAGGGCCGCAATCAGCGGGAGGTCAGCCGGAGCGGCGGGGCGCAGCGTGATCGTCATGCGGGGATTCTCCGTGCGAAGCGCGGCCACAACAGGCCGAGCGAAAGTCCGGCCATCACCAGCGCAAAAGCGGCCAGTTTCCAAGGCTGCAATGGCTCGCCCATCAGCAGGACCGATGAACCGAGGCCAAAAACCGGGACCAGCAACGACAGCGGCGCCACCGTCGCAGCGGGATGCTGCGCCAGCAGCCAGCCCCAGGCGGCATAGCCGAACATGGTATTGCCCACCGATTGCCAGACCACAGCCGCCCAGGTCAGGCTGTCTGCGGCCTCGATCCCAGCGGACATCCGCGGCCAGCCTTCGGTCAGCAGCGCCAGGCCCAGCAGCGGCGGGATCGCAAACAGGCTCGACCAGACGACATAAGCGAGCATGTTGACCGGGCCGGCCGCACGCGCGGTCATGTTGCCTAGCGCCCAGCACAACGCGGCCCCCACCACCAGCGCAAGCCCCAGCGGAGTGGCGCTGCCGTTGGTATGGAGCGCGATTGTGCCAAGTCCGCCTGCCGCTAGCGCCATCGCGGCGAGCTGATAGGGCGCAACCCGCTCGCCGCTCAGCCGCATCGAAAGGCCGATGGTGAAAAACACCTGGACCTGGACCACCAGCGAGGCGAGGCCGGGGGTGATATCGCTGCGCATCGCGGTGAACAGCAGCCCGAACTGCCCGGCTCCGATCAACACGCCATAGGCGGCCAGATTGGCCCATGAAACCGCGGGCCGCTTGAAAAACAGGGCGAACGGCAGGAACGCGAAGGCAAACCGCAAGGCCGCCAGCGTCAGCGGGGGCAGATGGCCGAGTGCCTGCTTGATGACCACAAAATTCGTCCCCCACACCGCCATCACAGCCAACGCAAGAAGCAAATGGAGCGCAGGCATGCCGGCACGGTTGGAAGTGGTCATGGCGCGGCTCTAGCCATTGCCGGGCGGGGATTCAACATTGGCGGAACAGGCCCAAACTTGCCCCGTCTCGCTTAGCTGCCGCCGATCGTCATCCGGTCGCCGTGGAGCGAAACCTTGCCGAGGCGGCGCAGCACGGGCTGGCCAAGCAGGTTGGTCTCCAGCCCGTCGATCACCACTACCTCGATGTTGTGGAATTCCTGACCGGCGATGCTCAAATCATCGACTTCGACGATCGTGCCATAGGCAGTGCCCGAGGCTGACTGGCCCATCGGCCCGAAACTCTCCTGGTCGATCGGAAGGCCGAGGCGCTCGGCCTCGTCAACCGTCAGGGCCACGGCATCGGCGCCGGTATCGATCAGGAAATTGGTGGTCTGGCCGTTGACTTGGGCGTTCAGGGTGAATTGGCCTTCGCTGTCGCGATTGAGGACGAGGGCGCTGCCATCTGATGCATTGGCCGAGACGTGCGGCGACAGGTCCCGCGAGACCGTATGCTTCGCCCCGCTGCCGCTGGAATCCAGCACTTCGCCCGTCCCCATCGCCATCACGGCCATGAGGAACATCCCGAAAAAAGCCAGGGCCAGAAGTCGCTCCATCGCCGCAGTCTAGGCCAAGGTTGTTACCGAATTGCCAATGGCGAAGCGATGAGGCTAGCGAATCAGGCGGATGTCGATGCCCAGATCCAGCTTGCGCCAGTCCCGATCGGCGGAAAGGACGGTGCGGCCTGTCACAAGGCCGAAGGCCAGACAGGCCCGATCAGCAAAGGATGCACCCATGAATGCCGTGGGCTGACGCAGTTCGGCAGCAAGGCGGGCGAGCCTTCGATCGAACGGCGCAATTCCGATCTCAAGCTGATCGACCGCTTCCTCGGCCCGATCGGGATTTCCGTCGATAGTAATGATTCGCTGGACCACCTCGGAGAAATTCACCGCGAGGAGCAGGCTGCCCCGCACGTGGGGAGCCACGTTTTCTGCCCCGGTCTCATCAAAAATAAGTGCCAACAGCGCCGATGCATCCAGAACTACGCTCATTCCCGGGCCGCTTCGGCGCGCCGTTCGGCAATCAGCTCATCGACCATCGAGCGGTTCGGATCGGATTTCATGGCTTTGAAAGTCGCCTGCACTTCACGGACGACCTGCTCGTAAGTCTTGATGATCAGCGCATTGCCCGCCCGCTCAAATACCAGCGTATCGCCGTCTTTCAGGCCAAACTCCCGCCGCAATTCGGCTGGGATGACGATCTTGCCGCCTTTGATCAGCTTGGCGTGGTAGGACATTTCGGGCTCCTTGGGTCTCAATATACCTAGCAGGCACCAAATTGCAAACAGGACCTACTCCGCCGCCTCCGCCGCTCCCGCATCGCTGGTTGCCGCCTCGATCTCCGCCGCTTTGGCCTCGACCAGCGCCACGATATGCTCGAGCATGTCTTCGCTCTGGACGTGGTGATCGGTCACGCCTGACAAATAGACCATATGCTTGCCATTGCCGCCGCCGGTCAGGCCGATATCGGTTTCGCGCGCTTCGCCCGGGCCATTGACCACGCAGCCCAGCACCGAGAGCGAGAGCGGGGTCTTGATGTGGCTGAGACGGGCCTCGAGCGCCTGGACCGTACGGATCACGTCAAACCCCTGACGGGCGCAGCTGGGGCAGGAGACCACCCGAACGCCCCGGGTACGCAGGCCCAGCGATTTGAGGATTTCAAACCCGACGCGGACTTCTTCTTCGGGCTCAGCCGAGAGCGAAACACGGATCGTATCGCCGATTCCGGCCCACAGCATATTGCCCATGCCGATTGCGCTTTTGACGGTGCCGCCGATCAGCCCGCCGGCCTCGGTAATGCCCAGGTGGAGCGGGCAATCGACCGCATCGGCCAGTTGCATATAGGCCGCGACCGCCAGGAATACGTCGCTGGCCTTCACCGCCACCTTGAATTCATGGAAATCGTGATCCTGCAGCAGCTTGATATGATCGAGCGCGCTCTCGACCAGAGCCTCGGGGCAGGGCTCGCCGTATTTCTCGAGCAGGTCCTTCTCGAGGCTGCCGCCGTTGACCCCGATCCGGATCGCGCAGCCATTGGCCTTGGCGGCACGGACCACTTCGGCGACGCGCTCGCTGCTGCCGATATTGCCCGGATTGATCCTGAGGCAGGCCGCGCCGGCATCTGCCGCTTCGAGCGCGCGCTTGTAGTGGAAATGGATGTCGGCAATAATCGGAATGCGCGACGCGCGGACGATCTGCCGCAATGCCGCGGTGCTCTCTACATCTGGGCAAGACACCCGGATCAGGTCCGCCCCGGCGTCCTCGCAGCGCCGAATCTGGTTGAGCGTCGCGACCGGATCGCTGGTCAGCGTGTTGGTCATGGTCTGGACGGTAATCGGCGCATCACCGCCTACCGGCACATTGCCGACCATGATCTGGCGGGATTGGCGGCGCGCGATATCGCGCCAGGGTCTGATCGAGGACATGGGGGGGATATAGGGAGTTAGAGCAACTTCGCGAAGAGGAATTCCGCGTCGAGCTGGGTTCCGACCCGGAAAGTGACGTCGGCCACCTTCTCGAAGCCATAGCGCTGATAGAACCGCTGGGCGCCTTCATTGCCGCTGAACACCGAAATCTGCACCTCGTCGGCCCCGCGCGCGGCAAATTCGTCCATTGCCCAATCCATAAGCGCCCCGCCGATGCCCATCCCGGTTGCTTGCGAAAGCGCGTAGAGCTGCTTGAGTTCGAGCACATTGCTGCCTCTGGCATAGTCGGGAAAACTGCAGTTGAGGCCAAGCTTGCAATAGGCGAGCAGTTGCCCCTCGCGCTCTGCCAGCCGGTAGAGCCGGTCCGGATTGGCAAGTTCTGCGGCGATTGTGCTGTGCGAATAGCTCTCGGCCAGAAAGGCGGCTAGATCTTCCGGGGTGTACATATCACCGAATTTCCCGACGAAACTGTCAATCGCAAGACGCGCGAGCGCCGGGATGTCGGCGGCAGTGGCACCGCGCAGGATCAGTTCGGTCACAGGGGCCTCGTCATGCAAATGCTGAAATCATCCGCTGCATAATTGCCGAAGGGCGGGCATTCGGTAAAGCCGTTTGCTTCGTATAGGCGGCGCGCGGGGAGGAACGGTGCAGGCCGCCCGGTTTCAAGGCTGACCCTGGTATAGCCGCGCGCCCGCGCCTCTGCGAGCAGATGGTCGAGCATCGCCCGGCCCACGCCCTTGCCGCGATAATCCGGGTGCGCGCGCATCGATTTCAGCTCGCCGTGATGCGCGTCGATCTGTTTAAGTGCGCCGCAACCCGCCAGCGCGTCTCCATACCAGGCGGAATAGAACGTCACATCGGGCGCGCGCAGCCGCTCGATCGGCATGGCATGGACGCTTTCCGGCGGCGACCACCCGTGCATTTCATCCAGATGCAACCGCAGCAGCGCCGCGATCTGGGTCCCGGAAAGATCGTCCTCGATTATGCGGAGCGGCGTTGCCATTGGCGCTATCTGCTACGTGTGGTGGTGGAAAGACAAGCATAGATCGCCAATTTGCCGGCAAGGATTGGCATGAAGCCGGGATCGGCGCGCGCAAGTAATTGACTCAACCTGAGATCAGGAATAGCCAAACGCTACTTGGTGCCGGCCTGTTCCAGGGTCGCCCGACTCCGAGTGACCAGCTGACTTCGCGGATTGTCTGCAAGCGCTGGTTCAGCAGGAGGAATGTTCAATGTTTACAATCCGTCGCGCGGCTTTGCTGGCTGCTTCCATTACGCTTGCCTTTGCTGTGCCTGCAGCTGCCCAGGAAGATCCATTCATCGGCGGGGACTATGTCGATGTCACCGGGGTTTCGATCGATGATGGCCACTACCTTGATTATGCTACCTTCCTGGCCGGCTATTACCGCGCACAGGAACAATATGCAGTAAGTCAGGGCTGGCAAACCAGTTGGGAAATCCTGGCCAATGTCCACAAGCGCAAGGGTGAGCCCGATCTCTACCTGATCCGCCGCTACAAGAGCCTGCCCGATGGTGTGGAGGGCGACCGGCGTTCCGCGAATATTCGGGCTCATGTCAAGATGACCGATGCACAGATGCAGGCGGCGTCGGGTGATCGGGCGAAGTTCCGCCATGTCGACAGTTCGCAATTGCTGCAGGTGATGACAATCCGCAAGTAAACATTGGGTCCGATACGCGGGAGGCGGTTCAGCTGCCTCCCGCGTATTTGTCGGCCTTGCGCTTGCCCATCCGCATGCCGCCTTCCAGTCGCGCTCGCAGCTGGGCGTAATAGGCCTGAAGGAAGGCGCGTTCATCGCCCGCGCCTGGGTTCCAGCCGATCTTGCGGCAGATAGCTTCGGACACGGCGCTGAGTGCCTCGGGGCGGTTCTCGCGCAGCACCCGTTCCAGCGTTTGCAGCTCAAACTCGCCATAGATCGCCAGTTCTGCTTCGCCAAAGCGATAGGAGGTGCCGGTCGCTGCGCTGGTTCCGCGCGCTGCGTGCCCCAGGCTCATCGCCGCCTCCAGCTTGCGCTTGGGCGCTTCCAATACCCAGCTTCCGGCAATCAGATCACCGCCACGCAGCCGGTCGCGGTTGAAGAACGGGAACAGCGCAAAGACCAGAAACCAGGCAGTCGCGCCCAGCATTACCGGGCCCATGTCGGTGCCTTCGGCGCTCGCCCCGACCAGCAATACGGCGGGGAGGAACAGCTCGATATCGCGCAGCAAATTGCGGGCGATGACCATTTCTGCGGACAGCCGCCCACCATCACGCGCCGCGATCCGGATGCCGACCATTCGCTTGCCCGGCGTCGCTCCCCGCGGTCCCAGCTCGAAAAACAGGAAATAGGCGTTGCGGAACAGGAAGATTGCCGCAACCCACAGGATGAACAGGAAATCCAGCGCATGGCGGGCTGCGCCCTTGGCCTGATCGGCTTCAAACCCCAGCTTGGCCGTCCCGCCGGCCAGCAGACCGATGGCCACGGTGGCAAGGATCATCGCCAGCCCGATCAGGATCAGGTCGATCATCAGCGCCCCGAACCGCGCCCCCCGGCTGGCCAGAACAACCGGCAGGGCGATCCCTTCGGGCGTCACCATCACGCGCTGCCGGTCGTTGCGGAGCTGGCGTGTCGCAGCGTTCACCCGTGCTCGCTCCGGTTCGAGGTGCGCCGGAACACGATGAAATAGGCCAGCCACAGCACCAGCATGGAAATGCCCACGGCCAGCCGGCCGAATGTGTCATCGATCAGCTGGCGGGCGAAGCCTTCCAGCACAGCCGCTACCACCAACATCAGCACGACTCCGGCCATGACTTGCGAGGCTCGCTGCCCGGCGGCAGCGGCCGAGGCGAGCACCGATTGCTGTCCCGGAAAGGCGATGGCGCGTCCGATATGCAGACCTGCCGCGCCGGCCAGCAGGATAGCGAACAGCTCGGTCGTGCCGTGGACCGAAAGCCACGCGGCAAAATCCAGCGTCAGTCCCTGCCCATGGTATAGCCACAGCATCGCACCCATCGTCGCGGTATTCTGGACCAGCAACAGCAACGACGGAATGCCGAAGGCAAAGCCCAGCGCGAAGGCGAGGATCGCGACCTGCGCGTTGTTGCTGAACAGATAGGCGGAAAAGGCCGACAGGCTCTCCTGGCCGCCATTGCCAAACAAAGTGCCGTGCAGAACCTCGCGGCTCGCTCCCGGCACGCGGGCATCGACGAATTGTTCGGGCACCAGCGCGAAATACCATTCGGGATCACCGGCGACGAGCAGCCAGCCGACCACGACACCTGCCACCATTACCGCCAGCGCAATCAGGATATCGACCCATATCTCGCGCACGGCCCGGCTCCATTCCCCGCCCAGAAAGCGCCGGAACCAGCCGAACAGTCCAACCCGCGGGCCATAGACCAGGAACCAGGCGCGCTGGACCAGCCCTTCGAGATAGGCGAGCGTCGCCGCATCGAGCGAGGTTTCCCGCGCCACCGAAAGGCTGGAGGCAACGGTGCGGTACAGCACCGGCAGCGCCAGCACATCCTCATCCGACAGCTTGCGCAAGCGGCCCGCTTCCATCCGCAGCACGATTGCTTCCAATCGCTGCCAATCGCCCTCGCGTTGTTGGCGGAACCGGTCGGAACGCAGCGCGGCTGCCTCGATCGCAGCATCCTGCGCGATTGCCTGGTCGCCGAACAGTCCGAAGATCGCCATCAGCCAGCCCCCCTCATCCGATTGTCCCCTTACGCTTGATCCGCAGGTAGGCGTCGATTACCCGGGGCCCGATCCGATCATGCGGGGCCTCGATCACATCGACGCCAAGCCCGCGCAGCTTGGCCAGCACCAGGGCGCGCTGGCGGAGCAGGCTGTCCGCAGTAACCGCCATCGCCAGCGCCTGCATATCGGCGGGCGGCGCGGTGGAGATCGAATCGAGTTCCTCATCCGCCAGGGTCACGAACAGCACGAGATGGCGTTTGACCAGCCGGCCGATGCTCTCGATCATCAGTTCGGCGCTGGTCGGATCGGTGAAATCGGAAAAGATCACGATCAGCGAGCGGCGCTGGAGCCGCCCCGCCAATGTCGCCAGCGCAAGGGTGAAGTTGGGTTCCTGCGCATGGTAATCGAGCCCGGCGGCGGCCGATTGCAGCCGGTGAAAGGCCCGCGCATCGGTAACGAACGGTGTGGCGAGTTCCGGCCTTGCGGCAAACCCGAACAGCGCCACCCGGTCGCCGCCCTTGAGCGCTACATAGGCAGCGGCGAGCGCGGCCGAAACCGCGCGGTCAATCCGGGGCTGCCCTGCAACGGGCTCGCACATCGCCTGCCCGCAATCGAAGGCGAAAACGATCTGGTTGTTGCGTTCGCTTTCATATTCCTTGGCATAGAGGTGCGAATGGCGGGCGCTGGCTTTCCAGTCGATCCGGCGGCGGTCCATTCCCGGCTGGTACTCGGCCAGCGCCTCGAACTGGGTGCCTTCGCCGCGAATCCGCCGGGCGATCAGGCCGAACTGGGAATCGCGCAAGAAGGCCTGAAATGTCGGCGAGCGCAGCGCGGAGATATTGGGCGCGACCCGCACGCTGGCCTCCACCGCGCGTGACATCTGCCGCGCTCCCAGCCCCAGCGGCCCGCTCCAGCGCAGCCACAGCCGCTCGACCGCGCCGGTCCCGCGCCGGTTCGGGCGATAAGTCAGCGCGCCTTCCCAGCGGTCATCGCCGTCATCTGAACTGAGCGCAAAACTGCCGCGCCCCCCGTCCAGCAGGCGGGTATCGGTGGCGAGCGAGGCGCTGACATCGCGGCGCAACCCCCTGCTGAAAGCGGCCCGGGCGAGAAACCAGCTCTCCCCGCCGATCTCGGTCTCGGGCGGCATGGTCAGTGCCAGATCGGTCACTGTGCCGGCCAGCAGCGCATCGAGCAGCACCAGCGCCAGCAGCGCACCGCCCAGCGCCGGGGCGACGATCCACGCCCCCGGGGCCAGCGCGCCGATCAGCAGCGCGAAGGGTGCCGCCGCGGCAACCAACAGCGCCGCGCGGGCAGTGGGGACGATGGCGGCGCGGGTCATTGGCACCAGCCGAAATGGGGCAGATGCTGCGCGCGTGCTTCGACAGGCTCAGCATGAGCGGATTTTTTGCCCAACTCCCTAGACCCGCTCATCCTGAGCCTGTCGAAGGACGCACGCGACGCTCGTCCAATCTGCTCACCGCGGTGCCTCGGTCCGTTCGACCAGTTCTTCCACCAGCGTCTCGACCTGCTTGCCCTCGATTTCGGCGGCCGGGCTCAGCAGCAGGCGGTGGCGCAGCACCGAAGTGGCAAGCGCCTTCACATCGTCGGGCAGCACATAATCGCGCCCGTCGAGCGCAGCGCGGGCGCGGGCGGCATTGGCCAGCAGCACCGCCGCGCGGGGGCTGGCTCCGGCCGACAGATCGGCGCTGTCGCGGGTCGCGCGGATCAGGCGGACCACATAATCGATCACGCTTTCAGCCAGCGTGATCGCTTTCACGGCGGCGGTGGCCGCGGCAATTATCGCCGCGTCCGCAACCTTGGAAACACCCATTTCAGTGGGGCGCGGCGGACCGGTGCGGGAGCCAAAGCGGGTGACGATCCGCGCTTCTTCCTCGTGGCTTGGATAGGGGATCAGCAGCTTGAACAGGAAGCGATCGAGCTGGGCCTCGGGCAGCGGATAGACCCCCTGGCTCTCGATCGGGTTCTGGGTGGCGACCACCATGAAATGTTCGGCCAGCGCATGCGCGGTGCCGTCCAGCGTGACCCGCCGCTCCTGCATCGCCTCAAGCAAAGCAGCCTGCGTCTTGGGCGGGGTGCGGTTGATTTCATCGGCCAGCAGCAGCTCGCAGAAGATCGCGCCGCGGGTCAGGGTGAACTGGCTGGTCTGGAAGTTGAACAGGTTGGAGCCCAGAATATCGCCCGGCATCAAGTCCGGCGTGAACTGGATCCGTCCGAAATCGAGGCCGAGGCTGGCCGCGAAGCATTGCGCCAGGAACGTCTTGGCAGTCCCCGGCGGGCCTTCGAGCAGGACATGGCCCTGCGCCAACAGCGCGATCAGCAGATGGTCGACCGTCTCGGTCTGGCCGACAATCGCCTTGGCCACTTCGCCCCGGATCGCGGCGGCCAGCGTGCCGACCTCGGTTAATGACATTGTACTCATCGTTTGAGCATCCTCTCGAGCTTATTCAGATCTTGCGCAGCGCGCAGCATATCGTCGGGCCGGTGCGCGGCGCGCAGCTCGGCTGAAATGATCGAGAAAGGCCGCATGGCGGGCGCCCGGGCCGCCAGCGCGCGGTCAATCGCGGCCTCGGTCGCAGCGGCATCGGCGTGGTGCGGCAGCGCCAGCGCGCGGGCCAGCCGCTCCCGCGCGGCATCGGCATAGGGCGCAGCGACCAGATGCAGGCGGCCGGTGCGGCGGATCAGCCCGGCGGCATTGCTGACCAGCGCCCGCTTGCCAAAGGCGATCGCCCGCGCGCCCACCCGCGGCGGGCCAAACCGGTTGAATGCCCGCCAGCCGACCGCCAGCGCGGCGAGCAACAGGCACAAAGTCGCGGCCAGAAACGGCGGGGTGAAGGCGAGCGTGAGCAGATTGGCCGAGCGGCCATAGCCCGGGATGGTGAGGTCAAAATTGACCTTATCCTCACCTCCAGCGGCCAGTTCGATCAGCTCCAGTGCCATCATCGCGCGCTGTTCGTCGGCAAAACCGTAGTTGTTGAGCAGATCAGGTTCGGCCACCACCACCAGTGGGTAGGGTTGCTCGTCATCGTCCTCGACATTGCCCGGATCGACCCCCGCCGCATTGGCGAGGCCCGGGTAATGCCCGTCGAGGACATAGCCCGCCATGGCCCGGGCTTCGCCATCAGTGACCAGCGGCTGGATATGCTTTCCGTCAATGAATTGCGTGATCTTGCCCGGTGCCCGCACCCTATCGCGGCCAAGCCCGGTCCAGCGCGACTTGCTCTCCTTCATCTCCAGCTGAGCCAGCGTCAGCGGACCGAGCGTTGCCGATTTTTCAGCCCACTTGGGCGGGTTGAAGTCGCGCAGCTGAACCCAGCCCTTTTTCACCCTCGGATTGTCAGGTCCGGGCGCGAGCTGGATCGCCCGCCATTTGGGCAGAATCACCAGCGTCGGGCCGATATAGCGCCGCGCCTCGATCACCTTGTCGATCCGCTTGGGATCGGCATCGGCCAAGGGTGTGATGACCAACAGGCCAGGATCGTTGAGCGCGGCCTCGCTGCGGCTGCGGGTGATTGTATAGCCGTGCCGGTCCAGCAGATCGGCAATCGCGGCATAGCCATTCAGCCCCTTGCCGCCGACGTGCGCGCCGCCGTCGTTGGGCTCGCGCGATCCCATTCCCGCGCCGATCATCCACAGCAGCGCGACAAACACCAGTCCGCCGAACAGCACCAGCGCCATGACGGCTCGGGGCGAAAACCCGCTGGCGTTGCGCGCGCTCACGCCGGAAGCCGCTCAAGCGCAAACTCGGCATAGGCGGCCCGCGCTGCCTGCCAGTCGGCCGCGTCGAGCCCGCGCAGGGCAAAGCGGCTGCGTTCGACCCGCTCCGAAATATGCGCGAAGGCGGCCCGCGCCCGCTCGGGCAAGGCAGCGAGACCGGCGATCTCGCGCGCGGTGCTGGCCGGGTGTATCCATTCCGGCCTCGCCTCGGCAATCTGCGCCACGCTGCGGCGCAGCAGCAGATGCGTCGCGGCATCGAACTGACCTTCGGCGGCCAGCCGGTCGGCATCTTCGAGCAGCGCCAGTGACTGCGCGCGATCGGGGGACCATTCGGCCTCGGGCTCGGCAGCGGGGCGGCGTCTGTTCAGCGCCGGGGCAATCAGCTGCCATATGATCAACGCTGCGCCGATTACCGCCAGACCGATCAGGAGCCATTGCAGCACCGGCCATGACAGCCCCAGTGCCCGGCCGAGCGGCTCAAACAACTCGCGCAGGAATTTACCGATTGCCTCAAGCCAGGCGGGGGTTTGTGGGGGCTTGGGAATGGCAACCGGGGCGTATTGAATCTCGGTAGAGGCGCGCACCGCTTCCCAATCGCGCGCGACGCCCTGTGCCGCTTCTGCTCCATCGATGGCCGAGGTTGCCCTTGTCACCCGCACGTGGTGGCACGGGTGATCGGCCTTCGCAAGCTACCCTCTGGGGCGGCCTTGCGGATAGCTGCCCAGAATCCGCAAATCCTTGCAGTGGAACGCCAATTCCTCGATTGCGCGGTCGACTGCCGGATCGCCGGGCGCGCCGACGATATCGGCGTAAAATGTGGTCGCGGAAAAGCTCGCGCCCTTCTGGTAGCTTTCCAGCTTGGTCATGTTGACCCCGTTGGTGGCAAAGCCGCCCATCGCCTTGTAGAGCGCGGCGGGGATGTTCTTCACCTCGAATACGAAAGTGGTCATCGCCGGACGGCCCTGCAGCGTGGCAGGATCGAGCGGCTGCTTTGCCAGCATCACGAAGCGGGTGGTGTTATCGGCCGCGTCCTCCACCTTTTCGTCGATCACCTTGAGGCCATAGAGCTGTGCCGCCATCAGCGGCGCGACCGCGCAGGCGGCGGGATCGCCCTGTTCCGCAACGAACGCCGCTGCGCCAGCCGTATCGGCATAGGCCATCGGCACGATCCCGCGCTCCCGCAGGTAAAAGCGCGATTGGCCGAGCGCCTGCGGGTGCGAATAGGCGGCGGTGAACGGCCCATCGGATATCGCCATCAGCGCATGGGTGATGCCCATGAAATGCTCGGCCACGATGCTCAGCCCGCTTTCAGGCAGCAGGAAGTGGATGTCGGCAACGCGGCCATGCTGCGAATTCTCGATCGGGATGATTGCCCGGGCGGCGCGGCCATCCTTGACCGCCTCCAGTGCATCCTCGAAGCTGAAGCAGGGCAGCGGCAGGCAGTTCGGATCGGCCTCAAGCGCGGCGCGGTGCGAATTGGCGCCCGGGGCACCCTGAAAGGCTACGGCGCGCGCCGGATCGGCTGCGGCAACGGCGGCCATCTGTTCGACCAGGGCGAGGGCGGGGGCGGGATAGGAATGCATGGCGATTGCGCGCCTAGGCGCGGCGCGCCCGCGATGCAAGCTGGCGGCGCTGCCATTCCGGTTGGAGCTGGCTGCTGGGCGGCGGGGTAATCGCTTCCCACAGCCCGTGCGCGACGTGCCACAGCTTGGCGAGGCCCGAGGTCGACAGCCGGTGATCCCAGGCATGCGCCCCGGCCTTGTCGACCGCGCGGGCGATCTCGCCGTAAATGCCGGCAGCGGCCATCACCGCCCAGCGCTGACGAAAATTCAGCCGTCCTGCGCCGATCCGGGCCGAGGCCTCATAGGCCTTTTCCAGTTCGCACATCCGGTGGACCAGCGGCACCAGCGCGCGGCGGTAATGCGGCTTCATCTGCTCGCCGGGCGGAATATCGGCCTCGACCAGCCATTCGAGCGGCAGATAGCAGCGCTCCGCGGCGTCATCCTCGTCCAGATCGCGGGCGATATTGGCCAACTGGAACGCCAGGCCAAGATCGCAGGCCCGGTCGAGCGTGTCCTCGTCATCGGACGCGACCCCCATCACTACCGCCATCATCACCCCCACGGCGCCAGCGACATGATAGCAGTATTGCATCAGGTCCGCCTCGCTCCGCGGCCGCCAGTCAGCCGCATCCAGCGCGAAGCCGGCGATCACATCATCGGCCATCTGGACGGTAATGCCGGTTTCATCAGCGACAAGCCCGAATGCATCGAACGCCGGATCACCGGTCGGCTCGCCCGCCAGCGCCTTGGCAGTCAAATCCCGGATCACGGCCAAGCGGTCCTGCGCGCCGGCCTGATCGCCCATTGCGCCGCCGTGATCCTGATCGTCCGCCAGATCATCGCAGCGGCGGCACCAGGCGTAGAGCAGCCACACCCGCTCGCGGGTGGTGCGGTCAAACAGGCGGCTGGCAGCGGCGAAGCTTTTTGAGCCGCGCATGATCGAGGCGCGGGCATGGGCGAGGAGGGCGGTGCGGTCCGCCGGCGATGTCACAAATCGCTCGCCTTCATCGCAAATATCGGCGTGTGCGGTTCATGCGCTGCCATCCGGGTCAGCAACAGATCCAGCTCATGCTCGGCGATAATGATCCCCTGATGGGATTCGCGGATAAAGCCGACCTCAGCCATATGGCGGTTGAAGGCGAGCAGATGATCGAAAAAGCCGAAGGCGTTGAGCAGCCCGACCGGCTTGGTATGATAGCCCAGTTGTGCCCAGCTGACCGCTTCCCACAGCTCGTCCATCGTCCCGACCCCGCCCGGGATCGTCAGGAAACCATCGGACAGATTGGTGAAGGCCAACTTGCGTTCGTGCATCCCGGGGACGATCTGCAGCTCGGTACAGCCGCGGTGAGCGACTTCGGAATTGACGAGGGCCTCCGGGATCACCCCGATCACCTCGCCGCCAGCTTCCAGCGCGCCATCCGCCAGCGCGCCCATCAGGCCGAGCTTGCCGCCGCCATAGACCAGGCCGATCCCGCGATTGGCGAGCGTTTCGCCGACCTGGCGGGCGAGTTCCAGATAGCGCGAGTCTTCCGGGGAGGCTGAGCCGCAATAGACCGCAAGGCGCTTCATGGGACCTCGCAAATGGCTTTGAAGGCACTTACTTCGAGCTGTCCCCGGGGGCTGGCAAGCGCGTGGGGAGCAATCGACCAATCGGATCGCGGTGCGCCGGTCTCGCGGTTGAAGGCCCGCGACCAGATGACGCGCAATTGCCGGGCTGCGCAATCGGCCTCGACCTTGATATCGGCGAGGGCATCTCGGCGATTGTCAATCGACACGATCGCTTCGCGCAGCGCCTTCCCATCGCGCCCGACCCGGCGGACCGACGAGCGATCCAGAAAGAGCTGCGTGTGGTCGGGCAATTCGGCAATCATTTTCAGATCGCGGGCCGCCAGTTGGGCGGGGAAGGCGGCCAAGACCAGGCATCCGGCAAGGGAGAGTAGAAGTCGTTTCACCTCAGATCCTCCAGCATCAGCTTGGCGGTCGCCTTGGCGCTGCC
>JANOFJ010000098.1:0-9164 GCA_031413595.1 Novosphingobium sp. | reverse complement strand
GGCCGCAACAACAACCGCAGCAATGGCGGGCAGGCCCGTGACGGTCAGTCACGCGATGCCTATGTCCGCAACGAACAGCGCTATGGCGGCCGGCCCCAGGGTGAACGCGGCCCGGTCCACAATCCGCTTGCCCATGAGGACCGGATTGCCGGCGCCGCCCGCCCGGCAGGTGATCGCCCGGCGGCGCGCCCAGCTCGCCCTGAGGGTGATCGCCGTCCGGCGCGTCCTGAAGGCGACCGCCGTCCGGCTCGGCCCGATGGTGACCGCCGTCCGGCGCGTCCTGAGGGTGATCGCCGTCCGGCTCGGCCTGAAGGTGATCGCCGTCCAGCTCGGCCTGAAGGCAGCAATGGCGGCCAGCGCCGTTTTGGCGGCGGCAACCGTTCCGGCGGACCGCGCCCAACCGCGCGCTGAGCACAATTGCTGACAGCCACTGGCACTAACAGCTGCGGCGGGGCATAGCTTGGCAATGCCGGGTTCAATCTCCTCTGCCGTAGCTGCCGCTGCCCTGTCCGCAGCGGCAATGTCGATGATTGTCGGCTTGCGCTATCTGTTGACCAGCGGCGCCTTTGCCTGGGCAACCCGGATCGTCCGGCCCGGTCTATATACCGGCCAAGAACAGCAGATCCGCCGGGAAATCCGCTGGTCGCTGGCCTCGGCGGCGATCTATGGGGTTCCCGCCGGGATCGTCGCCTGGGGCTGGCAGCAGCATGGCTGGACGCGGATTTACACCGATTTGGGCAGTTATGGGCTGTGGTATCTGCCGGTGTCCTTGCTGGCCTATCTGCTGGCCCATGACAGCTGGTTCTACTGGACCCACCGCTGGATGCACCGACCAAGGCCATTCCGGATCGCCCATGCCGTTCACCACGCCAGCCGCCCGCCAACCGCCTGGGCGGCGATGAGCTTTCATCCGCTCGAGGCGCTGACAGGCGCAGTGGTGATCCCCGCGCTGGTGTTCCTCATTCCGGTTCATGTCGCGGTGCTGGCGCTGGTTCTGGCCATCATGACCCTGATGGGCATCACCAATCACATGGGCTGGGAAATATTTCCGCGCGCGCTTGTTCATTCCCGGTTGGGAGGTTGGCTGATAACTGCCAGCCATCACCAGCGTCATCATGAGAGCTACCAATGCAATTTTGGCCTATATTTTCGCATCTGGGACCGACTGTGCGGCACCGATCGCGGGCTTTCGCCGCCCTGACCCTCTTCGCCGCCCCAATCCTCGCCGTCGGCATTGCCGCCGTGCCGGTGCTTGCCGAAACGGCTCCGGGCCCGGTGAGCAACGTGGGCGTGAACGTAACCGGGCTCCGCTCCGCCAAGGGCCAGATATTGGCTTGCCTCACGACCCAGCCGCGCGCCTTTCCCGATTGCGCGAAGGATCCCGCATCTCACAAGCTGATCGTACCGGTGAATGGGAACAGCGTCCGGATTGATTTCGGGCCGATTACCCCAGGGCGCTATGCGATTTCGTTGCTCCACGACGAGAACGGCAATGGCAAGGCCGACATGGCCCTGTTCATGCCCAAGGAGGGCTTCGGCTTTTCGCGCGACGCGCCGGTTCGTTTCGGTCCGCCCAACTTCAAATCCGCCGCTTTCATAGTGGCCGATGCTGCGGTGAACCTGACGGTGCGGATGCGATATATGTTTTGAGCGGTGCCCCCACTTCGATGCGGGGCCGCGTGGTGATGGCGCGCAGCAAAGGCCGTGCAGCGACTTCCTGGCGTCATCCAAACGCTGGCGGCGCGACTTAACGCTTAATTTACCATGTTGCGCCAGAAGGGTCTCGAACAGCGACGCTGACGGGAAGCCTAATGGATACGTATCGGGGAAATTTCATTGATCTCACCGGGGCAGGTGAAGATACGCAGGAGACCGAATTCGTCGAAGACGAAGCCGGGCAGGAGCCGCCGCCCAGCCCCGTAGGGCAAGATGAACGGCGCATGCAGGTGCGCGCCTATAACCATTGGGCAAGCCTGCTGGATAACCGCAATTTCCCTTCAGTCGAAGATCTGAACCCGGACGCATTACCTGACTTTGGCCCGTTCAGCGTCCTGCTCGATTTCACCGGCGGGATCGACAGCCCGTCGGTTCAGTACCTGGGTAACCAGCTGGCTTCGGAATGCGGTGCATCTGGGCCAATCCAATCGCTCGACGATGTTCCGACCCGCTCGCTACTGTCGCGCATCACCGATCATTACATGCAGATCCTGGCCAATCAGGCGCCGATCGGCTTTGAAGCCGAATTCGTCAATCAGCGCGAGCGGACAGTACTCTATCGCGGGATTTTGCTGCCCTATTCCAGCGACGATGACACCATTGATTTCATCTATGGCGTGATTAACTGGAAAGAGCTGGCCGACCAGCAAACTACGGACGAACTGCTCCTTGAAATCGATCAGGCGCTCGAGGCCCCCGCCAAGCTGGCAGCGCTCGAAGCGCCGCTCACCGAATGGGCTGATGGTCCGCCTGATGTTCATGAGCTGTCCGAGGCGTCGATTGCTACCTCCGGCATCAATCTCCCCGAACCAGGGTTTGGCGGAACTGAGGACGAGGCTTCCCTTGCCCGTTATGAAGCCGCGCCGGTTCCGGAAATGAAAGCTGAAGGCGAACCGGCAGCTGATATCGAGCTGGAAACTGAGCTCGTACTGGCGGCCGACTTCGAACTGCACGACGAAGCCGATGACGACACTGAATTCGTTCAAGGCGCCGGGATCATTGCAAACACCGGACCAGACGCGGATATGGGGCTGGCCGATTGGCTCGCTTCTGCCCGCGAATTGGCCCTCGCCGCCCAAGGATCGGAAGACCGCACTCGCCAGGCGCTCTACTCTGCCATCGGCCGCGCTTATGACTTCTCGCTTGCCGCCGCAGATGCGCCCGAAGAATTCAACGAGCTGGTTACTGATTCGGGCCTGACCGCTCAGGACCGCGCGCCGATGACGCCGGTGGTCAAGCTGGTGTTCGGTGCGGATTACGACAAGACGCGCCTGACCGAATATGCATCGGCCCTGGGCCATGCTCATCGGCTGGGCCTGGGCCGCGGCACGCTGGCCGGGTTCCTGTCTTCTGCTCCCGGCGGACTCAAGGGCGTAGTCACGGCCGAGCGCCGCCTGCGCCGCGATGAAAGCGGCAAAGCCCCTGACGTGCGTGACACCCCGAGTGAGGCACTGGCGCGCAAGCTGCGCAAACTCGATCACCAGCCGCTCGATGCGGTCGCGCCCCAAGGCAGTGAATTTACGCTGCTCATTGCCCGCCGTCTGGCCAGTGGCGAAGTCGTCCTGCTGGGCGAAGTGGGCGATGACATCCCGCTGCTCGAACGAGCTGCGCGCAAACTATTGATCTAGACCTGACCGACCTTATAGCGAGGGGGGAAGGGCGCCGTGCCGATGAGGCATGGCGCCTTTAACTTTTGCACGATACCACGGGCGCGATGACAATGATTTCCACGTGGAGGCGGATCGGCTGGATGGGCTGGATCTTGATTACCCTAACGCTGCTCGCTGCCGCGCTGTTCGGGATCTACCGCTATGCGGTGGCGACCAATGGGGTTGGCTTGCTTGATTGGGCCGACCAGACATTTGGCGGCACGCAGGGCACCAGAGTGGCACTGCATGATGTTGCCTATGGCCCTTTGCCTGCCCAGCAGCTCGAAGTTGTCGTGCCTGCTGCGCCGTCCGCCGCAAAGCGCCCGGTAGTGGTATTCATCTATGGCGGCGGCTGGCGTTCGGGCAAAGCGGGCGAATATCATTTCATCGGCCGGACACTGGCCCGGGCCGGCTATGTCGTGGTTCTGCCAGGCTATCGGCTGACCCCGGACGGAGCCTTCCCGAACATGCTGAAGGATGGCGCGGCCTCCCTGCACTGGGTGCACGACAATATCGCAGAGCAAGGCGGCGATCCCAATCGGGTCTTCGTGATGGGGCATTCCGCGGGGGCTTACAACGGCATGATGTTGACGCTCGAGCGACAGTGGCTGGGCCGTGAAGGCGTTCCTGACGGTTTCATCAAGGGGATGGTTGGCCTTGCGGGCCCGTATGATTTCTACCCCTTCACCTCTGATTCGGCGCGGGAGGCCTTTGGCCATGTGACGGACCCCGCAAGCACCCAGCCGATTACCTATGTTCGCGGCGATGCCCCGCCGTTGTTGCTGCTGACCGGCGATCTCGACACCACGGTCAAGCCGCGCAACAGCCTGGCTTTGGCAAAGGCCATGACGGCTGTCGGTGCGCCCACTCAGGCGGTGGTCCTGAAAGGCGTTTCACACGAGAGTATCATCATGAAGCTGGCCCAGCCCTTCATGGCCCGGGATACCCGCGTGATCGATGCCGTGCTGGCCTTCCTGGCCAGCCACGGAGGCATAGCTTCAGCGCCGGTTAAGGCGCGGGAGGGCTAGGGCATGGTCATGCGCAAACTTGCCCGCATTGCCGCCATATTGGCCGCGACCGCACTCACCATCCAGCCAGTGGCCGCCCAATCGATTCTGCGCGATGCCGAAACCGAGGCGCTGCTGCAGGATATGGCGACCCCGTTGATCGCCGCGGCCGGACTTGATCCCAAAAATGTCGACATTGTTCTGATTAATGATTCTTCGATCAACGCCTTCGTGGCCGGTGGTCAGGCAGTCTATATTCACAGCGGTCTGATCAACGAGGCGAGCAGCGCCAGCGAAGTTCAGGGCGTGATTGCCCATGAGCTGGGCCATGTCACCGGCGGCCATGCGATCGGCAACGGCGGAGCCAAAGCTGCGCAAGGCATCAGCATCCTCTCGCTGCTGCTGGGCGCGGCAGCCGCAGCAGCCGGGGCGGGCGAGGCAGCGATGGGCGTGTTTATGGCCGGGCAGCAAGCGGCACTTGGCAAGTATCTGGCCTTCAGCCGCGCGCAGGAATCCAGCGCGGATGCGGCCGGGATGCAGTATCTGTCGAAAGCCGGAATTTCGGGCCGTGGCTCGATCGCGTTCTTCAGCAAGCTGCAGGGCATGGAGTATCGCCGCGGCTTCACCCGTGACGCCGACTCCGAATTCTACAGCACCCACCCGATGACCGCTGATCGTATCGCCACGCTGCAAGACAGCTACGAACGAGATCCTGCCTGGAAAAAGCCCGACGACAGTGTGATCGAGGCCCGGTTCCAGCGAATCAAGGCCAAGCTTTATGGCTATCTGGCCGAGCCGAACAACACCCTGGTCGCCTATCCGCGAACCATGACCGGCGTACCTGCGCGCTATGCCCGGGCCTATGCCTACCACAAGGAGGCGCTCCTCGAAAAGTCGATGGCCGAGGTCGAGGCACTGCTCACCAGCGCCCCGGATGACCCTTACTTCCTCGAACTCAAGGGTCAGGTTCTGCTCGAAGCTGGCAAGCCGCTGGATGCGCTTGCTTCGCTGCGCCGCGCAACCGAACTGACCAGCAACCAGCCGCTGATCGCCACCACATTCGGACACGCGCTGATCGCTACCGAGGACAAGGGCAATTTCCAGGAGGCCGAGCGGGTGCTCAAGGCCGCTGTCGCGCGGGACCGTGAGAACCCCTTTGCATGGTATCAGCTTGGCGTGGTCTATGCAGCCAATGGCGATCTCGCCCGGGCCAAGCTGGCGAGCGCCGAACAGCAGGTGATGAGCCTGCAGATGCCGCAGGCCCTGCGCAGTGCCGAAGCGGCCGAGGCCGAATTGCCCAAAGGCTCTGCGGATTGGCTTCGTGCGCAGGATATTGCCATGCAGGCCCGCGCCGCGATTGAACAGGCCCGCAAACGCAAGTAGGCGTCATAATGATGTCTGATCCTCACAAAAGCTCGCCCCGCTCCCTTGCTTTGGCCATCGGCGGCGGCGCCCTGCTGCTGGTCGGCGGTGTGTCGGGCTGGTTGTTCGAAACAAGCCGCAGCCAGCCCACTGCACTGAATGACAAGGTGGCGATCGAGCAGTTGGTGCGCAATTACATCTTGGATCACCCGGAAATCCTGCCCGAGGCGATGGAACGGCTACGAGATCGCGAAACCAAGAAGCAGCTGGCAGGGGTCGCCGACAAGGTCGAAGCACCGTTCCCCGGCGCGGTACTGGGCAATCTGCAAGGCAAGATCATCATGGTCGAGTTTACCGACTATGGGTGTACATATTGCCGCAAAAGCGTGGCCGATGTCGATGCGTTGATCGCCGCAAACCCCGACTTGAAGGTTGTGATCCGGGAACTGCCAATCCTATCTCCGGCCAGCACCGAGGCCGCGCGCATGGCACTCGCGGCTGCGGAGCAGGGGCGCTATGCCGCATTCCACAAGGCCATGTTTGCAATCGGCCAGCCCAACGCCCAAACCATTGCCGCCGCCGCCAACGCCGCCGGAATCGATATGGATCGCGCTCGCCGGACGATCGCCGGGCCGCTAATCGATGCAGAGATCGAAAAAAACCTCGGTTTCGCCCGTCAGCTCGGCTTTGAAGGAACCCCCAGCTGGGTGATCGGCGATGTGCTGACGTCGGGTGCCGTTGGTCAGCAAGAGCTGGCCAAGGCCATTGCCGATGCTCGGGGCTAATTCTTACTCCGACAGGCCTTTGTACATGCTGTTGATTGGCCTTGCCATGACCCGGCGCAGCATTGGCTCAAAGAACTCCAGCGGCAGGGTGTCGTAATCGGGCGCAAAGGCGGATTGATCATATTTCTCGCAGAATTCGGCACAGGCAGCGAAATGCGGGTGGTCGCGGAAATTGTCGCGGATGTTGCGGTCCATGCCGAGGTAATGGAAGAAGTAATAACCCTGGAAGGCGCCGTGATGCTCGCAAATCCAGTGCAGTTCCTGTGATACGAACGGCTTGATGATCGAGGCTGCCACTTCGGGGTGATTGTAGGTTCCCAGCGTATCCCCGATGTCATGGAGCAGCGCCATCACCACATAGGGCTCGTCGCGCCCGTCGCGATAAGCGCGGGTTGCGGTTTGTAGCGAGTGCTCCATCCGGTCGACCGGGAAGCCGCCGAAATCGCCCTCCAGCAGTTTGAGATGAGCGATGATCCGGTCGGGCAGGACTTTCGCGAAATCGCTGTAGTGGCTGCCGATGATCGCCCAATCTTCAGCAGTGCCTTCAGTCATCGCCGCAAAGCGGGCGCGCTCCTCTTCGTGCAGGCCGGTCTCGATCGTATCCATCTGCGGTTCTCCCTTGCCGGGAATACTAACCCACAATCCGGCCACTTCGCAAAATTTTTCGCCAGGCGGCGGAATTCTGCTAGTGTAGCTGTATGGCCGTACTGCCCTTTCGACCGATCCCCTTCTTCGCCAACAAGAATCGGGCATTTTGGCGCTTGCAAGCCGTGGGCTGGAGCGGCGCGATGTTGCTGCGTGCCATTTCGAGTCTCGCCAACGCCCAGCCGCTGACCTTCCTGGTGCTGGTGCTGATAGCCACGATCACCGGCTTTTCGATCTCGCTCGTCCTCTCGGTGATCTACCGCCAGCTGATCACGCACCGCCCTTTGATAACCTGGGGCGTGACCGCACTGGTGCTGCCGTTTGCGGTGGCACTCTATGCCTTCATTGATGCCTGGGTGGTCGGACTTTACCGGCCGGACAGTGAAACCGGCTTTGCCAAGCTGTTCATCGGCGTTTTCTATTACGATCTGACGCTGCTTGGCGCCTGGTCGGCGCTATATTACGCGATCAATTTCTTCCTCCAGGTCGAAGAACAAAATGATCAGCTGGTCCGGTTGGAGAATCAGGCGACCAGCGCCCAGCTGGCCATGCTGCGCTACCAGCTGAACCCGCATTTCCTGTTCAACACGCTGAACTCGATTTCCACGCTTGTACTGCTCAAACAGACCGAGCCTGCCAATGCTATGCTCAGCCGCCTCTCCTCATTCCTGCGTTACACACTGATCAATCAGCCGACCGGGCGCGTGACCGTGGCGCAGGAAGTAGAGACGCTGAAGCTTTATCTGGATATCGAACGAATGCGGTTTGAAGAGCGTCTGCGCACTTCTTTCCGCATCGATCCGGCCAGCGAAACAGCGCTACTGCCCTCGCTGCTGCTTCAACCGCTGGTCGAAAATGCCATCAAATACGCCGTCAGCACGCAAGAGGCTGGTGCGGAAATTACGATTTCGACGCAACTCGTCGGCCAGAACCTTCGCATCACCGTCTCCGACACCGGTCCGGGATTGCAAAACGAGGGAACCGACAACAGGTTAACCGGCGTGACCTTTGATGGCGGCGAACTAGTATCTACCGGCGTCGGCCTCGCGAATATTCGCGACCGGCTCGCGCAGGCCTACGGGGTGGAGCATCGGTTCGAAACGATGGAGCCGCCCGAAGGCGGCTTTGCCGTGCTCATCGAACTGCCCTTCGAACGCCGCCAGGCCCCGGCGCAGTCCGCAGAACCGACCAAGCGTCCGGTGCTGGAAAGCGCCCAAGCCGTTTGAACAAGAGATGCGCTGCCTACCCGGCAGCTAGCAGGATTTGATTTATGACCATTCGGACCATCCTCGTCGATGACGAAAAGCTGGCGATCCAGGGGCTGCAATTGCGTCTGGAGAAGTTCCCCGACGTGGAAGTTATCGACACCTGCTCAAACGGGCGCGAGGCGATTCGCAAGATCAAGACCGAAAAGCCCGATCTGGTGTTCCTCGATATCCAGATGCCCGGCTTCGATGGCTTTTCGGTGGTCAAGGGCGTGATGGAGATCGAGCCGCCGCTGTTCGTGTTCGTCACCGCCTATCAGGAACACGCGGTCCGCGCGTTTGAGGCCAATGCGGTCAACTATCTGATGAAGCCGGTCGACGAAGACAAGCTCGCTGACACCCTCGATCGGGTCCGCACGCGCCTTGCCGAAAAGCGCTCTTCCGAAGAAGCTGAAATGCTGAAAATCGTGCTGGCCGAGGTTGCCCCCGATGCAATGGACGCCATGCCCGACGAGGGCGAGGCCGTGGCGCGGTTTGAAAAGCTCATCAACATCAAGGATCGCGGCCAGATCTTCCGGGTCGATGTCGATTCGATCGAACATATCGAAGCGGCGGGCGACTATATGTGCATCTATACTGGCGACAATTCGCTGATCCTGCGCGAAACGATGAAAGATCTTGAGCGCCGTCTCGATCCGCGCGTGTTCCAGCGGGTTCATCGTTCGACCATCGTCAATCTCAACCAGGTCCGCCAGGTCAAGCCGCATACCAACGGAGAATGCTTCCTGGTGCTGG
>JANOFJ010000097.1:0-4189 GCA_031413595.1 Novosphingobium sp. | reverse complement strand
CTTCGAGGATTTCACGGATAGCCATGAGGGGTCAGATAGTAGCGAGTGCGCCCGCGATCAACCCATCGGTTTGCGTGCCCTCAGTGCCTGCGCCAAAGTGCCTTCATCGAGGTAATCCAGCTCACCCCCCACCGGCAGGCCGTGGGCTAGCTGGGTGATTCGGATCGGATAGGCCTCGAGCCGCTCGGCGATGTAATGCGCGGTGGTCTGCCCTTCGAGTGTGGCGTTCATCGCCAGCACTACCTCGTCGATCCCGCCTTGCGCCACGCGGTCGATCAAAGGGCCAATGGCGAGATCCTCGGGCCGAATGCCGTCAAGCGCGGAAAGCCGGCCGCCAAGCACATGATAACGCCCGGCAAATAGCCTCGAGCGATCGAGCGCCCACAAATCCGCTACATCCTCGACCACGCATAGCGAGCGCTGGTCCCGCCGGGGATCAGAGCAGATCACGCAAGGGTCCAAGGTATCGACATTGCCGCAGGTGCTGCAGGCGGTCAGCCCTTGGCGAACCGCGCTGAGCGCCTCAACCAGCTGGACCAGTGAAGTTTCGCGCCGCTTGATCAGCCACAGCACTGCGCGCCGGGCCGAGCGAGGGCCAAGCCCGGGCAGACGCGCCAGGGCGGAGGTCAGCGTTTCGATCTCTTGCGATGCCATGAAGCGGGGGATAGGGCCACCGCAAGGAAACGAAAAGACATGATGCGTATCATTTTCATGGGAACCCCCGAATTTGCCGTCCCGGCGCTGATCGCGCTGGTTGAGGCGGGATATGAGGTGGTTGCCGTTTACACCCAGCCGCCGCGACCCGCAGGCAGGGGCAAACAGCTTCAGCCCTCACCAGTGCAACGCGAGGCAGAGGCGCGCGGGATTGCAGTGCGTTTTCCGGCCTCGCTCAAAGGCGCAGGTGAGCAGGCGGAGTTTGCTGCGCTGGGCGCCGATATCGCGATTGTCGCGGCATATGGCCTGATCCTGCCCCAAGCCGTGCTCGCCGCGCCAAAGCATGGCTGCCTCAATATCCACGCCTCGCTGCTGCCGCGCTGGCGCGGGGCCGCGCCGATCCAGCGGGCGATTTTGGCCGGTGTCGAGGAAACCGGCGTGACGATCATGCGGATGGAAGCCGGCCTCGATACCGGGCCGACGCTGGCGCTGACACGGACATTGGTAGACGGCAAGACAGCGGGCGAACTGACCGCAGAGCTGTCGGAGCTCGGCGGGTGGCTGATGGCCGAGGTGCTGAGAGACCTGTTCGACCATACCGAACTGCCCCAGCCGGAAGAGGGCGTGACCTACGCTGCCAAGATCGACAAGGCCGAAGCCCGACTCGATTTTTCTCGCTCCGCCGAACAGGCTGAATGCCAGGTCCGAGCCTTTGCGCCGGTGCCCGGGGCATTCTTCGAACTGGAAGGTGAGCGCTACCGGGTACTCGCCGCCGAAGTGCTGGCTGACGAGGGCGCAATTGGAATGACACTCGACGGCGCCCTCACGATTGGCTGCGGCCAAGGCGCCATCCGCCCCACATTGATCCAGCGCGCCGGGCGTCCGGTGATGGAAACAGGGGCATTGCTGCGGGGCAAGCCGATTCCGCCGGGGACCCGGCTGAGATGACCCGCTTCGCCCTCACGCTGGAATTCGATGGTGGCCCGTTTATGGGACTGCAACGGCAACTGACCGGCCCGACCGTTCAAGAGGCTTTGGAAGCCGCTGCCTTTGCAGTTACCGGCGAGCGGGCCACGCTGGCCGCTGCCGGGCGGACTGACGCGGGGGTTCATGCGCTGGCGATGCGGGCGCATCTCGACATTACCAAGCCGATCGCGCCGTTCCGGCTGATGGAAGCGCTCAACGCCCTGCTCCGCCCGG
This sequence comes from Novosphingobium sp., assembly GCA_031413595.1. Classification (GTDB taxonomy): domain Bacteria; phylum Pseudomonadota; class Alphaproteobacteria; order Sphingomonadales; family Sphingomonadaceae; genus Novosphingobium. The sequence continues at coordinate 2,335 of JANOFJ010000097.1, read as the reverse complement.
CGCCGATTGCTGTGCTGGCCTGCGAGATCGTGCCCGACGATTGGCATTCGCGGTTTGCCTGCACCGGGCGGTCATACCGCTACCGCATCATCAATCGCCGCGCGCCGCTGACGGTGGAGGCAGGCCGCGCCTGGCATGTGCGCCAGCCGCTGGATGCAGAGGCGATGCACCGCGCCGCGCAGACTTTGGTCGGCACACATGATTTCACCACCTTCCGGTCGGTCCACTGCCAATCGAAAAGTGCGCTGAAATCGCTCGACCGACTTGATGTGCAGCGTGGTCAAAGTGATTTAGGTAGTGATTTAATACTGGTCGAAACATCCGCACGCAGCTACCTCCACCATCAGGTGCGTTCAATGGTCGGCTGTCTGGTGCTGGTTGGCATCGGACGCTGGCCCGAAAGCCGAATTGCCGAAGCATTGGCCGCGCGCAACCGCACCGCTCTGGGGCTCAACGCTCCGCCGCACGGATTATATTTCACGGGTGCCATATATCCGGATCTTATTGGAGATTGAATGATGACCACTACCGGCAAGCAGCTTCTCACCACGCTCGAAGCAGATGGCACGCTGACTGTTGAGCTGATTGATCAGACCTTCGCCGATCCAACCGGTACACAGGTGCTGGTGAAGGTTGAGGCAACGCCGATCAATCCTTCCGACCTTGGCCTGCTGTTCGCCTCAGCCGATACCGGGAACGCGCAGTATTCGCCCGGCAAGGTGGTCGCAAAAATGCCCGAAGCGGCGACCCGCGCGATGAAGGCGCGTCACGGTATGAAGATGCCAGCGGGCAATGAGGCCGCCGGTGTGGTTGTGGCAGCGGGCGAGGACCCGGCAGCACAGGCGCTGATCGGCAAACGAGTGGCTTGTGTCCCCGGCACGGCCTATGCCCAATATGCCTTTGCCGATGCGCGGATGTGCTTGCCGCTGGCCGATGGGGTCAGTGCCGAACAGGGCGCATCTTCATTTGTCAATCCGATGACCGCGCTGGGCTTTGTCGAGACGATGAAGCTGGAAGGCTTCACCGGGATTGTCCACGCCGCCGCCGCCTCGAACTTGGGACAAATGCTGGTCAAGATTTGCAAGGCGGACGGCATTCCGCTGGTCAACATCGTTCGCAACGACATCCAAGTGAAGCTGCTCAAAGATCTGGGTGCGACCCATGTGCTTAACATGACCGACCCTGATTTCATGAAGCAACTGATCGATGCAATTGCCGAGACAAAGGCGATGATCGGCTTCGATCCAATCGGCGGCGGTACGCTGGCGGGCCAGATCCTTACCGCGATGGAAGCCGCTGCCAGCCGGGGCGCAGCTTTCAGCCGCTACGGCTCGTCAGAGGCAAAGAAAGTATATATTTATGGCGCGCTGGACCTCAGTCCGACGATCCTCAACCGTGCCTTTGGCTTGACCTGGGATCTGGCCGGCTGGCTGCTTACTCCGTTCATGGCCAAGGCTGGCCCCGAAGTGGTTGGGCGGATGCGAGCGCGCGTCGCTGCCGAACTTACCACGACATTCGCCAGCCATTACAAGGCCAAGGTTTCGCTGGAACGGATGCTCGAAAAGGACGCCGTGGCCGATTACAACGCCCGGCGGACCAATGAAAAGTATCTGGTTATGCCGAACGTATGATTTTCAAGCTCATCCCGGTTTTCGCGAAGCGCAAATGGGGAGGTGGCAGTGCAAAGCAATGACGGAGGGGTTTCGGCGCTAGGCCAGACACCCCTCCACCACCCTGCGGGCGGTCCCCCTCCCCATTTGTCCTTCGGAAAAATGGGGAGGATTTAGGCCCTAAACCTTGCCGACGACGCTCTCTGGCAGTTCCGTCCCGAACACGCGCTGGTAGTATTCGGCCACCAGCATCCGCTCTGTCTCATCACACTTGTTGAGGAATGACAGGCGGAAGGAGAAGCCCGGATCCTTGAAGATCGCGGTGTTCTGGGCCCAGGTGATCACCGTGCGCGGGCTCATCACGGTCGAGATATCGCCGTTGATGAAGCCCTGCCGGGTCAGGTCCGCCACCTTTTGCGACACGGCGAGATGTTGGGGTTGATAGCCGAAGGCGCCCGCCATCCCGCAACAGCTCGACTGAATTACCTCGACTGTTAGATTAGGTACTAGTTTCAAAACTGCCACCACAGCCGGCATCACACCGAAAGCTTTCTGGTGACAGTGCCCATGAACCAGCGCGCGCGTGTGCTTCGTGCGCTTGAAAGAGTACGACCAACGTCCGGCCTCATGCTCCCTGACGAGGAACTCTTCGAACGTCAGCGCAGCGCTCGCAAGTGCTGCGCTCTCGGTGCCGGGGCACAGGTTGCGCAGCTCGTCGCGTAGGC
>JANOFJ010000096.1:0-4829 GCA_031413595.1 Novosphingobium sp. | reverse complement strand
GTCCTCATGGGCAAGCGGATTGTGGACCGGGCCGCGTTCACCCTGGGGCCGGCCGCCATAGCGCTGTTCGTTGCGGACATAGGCATCGCGTGACTGACCGTCACGGGCCTGCCCGCCATTGCTGCGGTTGTTGTTGCGGCCTTGGCCACCACCGCTGCGCTGGCCGCCACGGCCCTTGGCATCGCGGGCATCGCGGCGGGCATCCTGCTCGGCTTCGGCAGGCTTGCGAGTGGGTGCGGGGAGGCGTGCTGCTTCCTTGGCGAAGTTCTCAGGCAGCGCTTGCGGCATGAGCTTCACGCCGGTCAGCTTTTCGATATCGCGCAGATAGGGCTTTTCGTCGGGCGCAACGAAACTCATTGAAATGCCGTCAGCGCCGGCCCGCGCAGTGCGGCCGATGCGGTGAACATACTGCTCGGCCACATTGGGCATTTCGAAATTGTAGACGTGGCTCACGCCGGTCACATCGATCCCGCGCGCGGCGATGTCGGTGGCAACCAGAATGGGGGTCGTTCCCTGGCGGAAGGCGCTCAGCGCAGCGGTACGCTGCGGCTGGCTCTTGTTGCCGTGGATTGCGGCCGCATTGACCCCGGCGGAGTTGAGGTAGCGCACAACACGGTCTGCGCCATGCTTGGTCCGGGTGAACACCAATGCGCGCTCAACCTTGCCATCGGCCAGCCCGGTTTTGAGGCTCATCGTCAGCAGCGCCTGCTTTTCGGCCTGGTTCACATGGGTGACGAATTGATCGACCCGCTCGGCCGTGGTGGCCTGCGGAGCTACTTCGACGCGGACCGGATTGTTGATGAACTGGCGGCCAAGCTCGGCAATCGCCTTGGGCATGGTGGCTGAGAAGAACAGGCTCTGACGCTCCTTGGGAAGCATGTTGGCAACGCGCTTGAGCGGCACGATGAAGCCAAGATCCATCATCTGGTCGGCCTCGTCGAGCACGAAGATTTCGACATTGCGCAACGTCAGCGCGCGTTGATCGATCAGATCGAGCAGGCGGCCGGGGGTAGCAACAAGGATATCGGTTCCGCCAACCAATGCGCGCGACTGCTTGCCGACGGGGATGCCGCCGAACACGACCTGAACCGAAAGGTTGAGGTATTTGGCATAGCCGCGGAAGTTCTCGGCGATCTGGGCGGCGAGCTCGCGGGTTGGCGAAAGCACCAGCATCCGGCACGAGGCGTTCTGGCGCGGCTTGGGGTTGGCCGCAAGCCGGTGGAGCGAAGGCAGCGCAAAGGCTGCGGTTTTGCCGGTGCCGGTCTGGGCGATACCCAGGATGTCACGGCCCTCGAGCAGCGCCGGAATGGCCTGGCGCTGGATCGGGGTGGGATCGGAATAGCCCTTGGTTTCAAGCGCGCGGAGCAAAGGCTCGGCGAGGCCAAGGTCGGAAAAATAGGACATGGAATTCTTTCAATATGAAGCGGCGCGCTCCCTCGACTTCGCTCGGGATGAGCGGGAATGTCGGGGAACGCGAAGCAAGGTGTCGTTAGATGCGACCCTGCGTGAAGAAGGAAGCTTCAGCGATAGCGGCGACCGTAAGTCCGGGCTGGTCAGGCGTTGAAACGCCAACCTCACGCTGCCGGGACTGCGGCGGAACAAGGTCCGCACGCCGATTGCTGAACGGTCATCTAGGGTGCGTTGCAGCAAAAAGCAAGAAAATTACGCGAGTGGCAATTACGGTGTCGGCTTGTCTGAACTCCAGCCGTCTACCGCGACACGCCATTTGCCATCGGCATCGTGATGAAAAATATTGATTCCCTTGCCTACATCGATGGTGACAGCGCCGGTCTTCCTGTCCGTGTCGAGCGCTCAGGCGTTCCCCCGCCCCTCGCCTTAAGCGGGCTGGCACGGCTTATTACTTGCCATGATCGGCGTCCAATGCTTCTTCCGCACCCATGCACCACCCGCCCAGCCCCTGCACCAGCATTTGCCGGATCGAACCGGCCACTGGCTGGTGCGAAGGTTGCAAGCGCACGCTCAGGGAAATCGCCGACTGGCCGACGCTTCGTGCATCGGAAAAGCGCGCGGTGCTCGACGATTTGCCTAGCCGCTCCAGTCCTTAAGCTTTGGATCAGCCCCAACCACCTGTCGCCTGAGCGAGGCCCTTGCCAGCCGTTCGATCTCCGCCTTGCGGCGTGCGGCATTGAGCGGGACTGTGGGCGCCGGACGGATAATCTCGGCGTCATAGCTATCGGCCACGATCAGTCCGCAGCGGGCCGGCAGGAATGCTTCGGTTTCCATGCAGGCGGGATCGAGATGCGCGGCGAGGCCCCAATAGAAACGGTCGCAATGATCAAGATAGTCAGTCCATTTGCTGTCGCCGAGCAGATCGGCGCGGCTGACCTTGATCTCCACGATCACGATCTGGCCCTTGGGGTCGATCCCCATCAGATCGGCGCGGCGATTCGATCGGAGCGGCATTTCCGGCAGACACCAGATATCGTTGCGGGCGAACAGCCGCGAAATTCCGCGTGCTACCGCGCGCGCGGCACGATCGTCAGGATCGAGGGGAATCGGTGCAGTCTCAGCCATCGCCCGTTTCTAAGAACGTAGCAGGAACATGGCAAGCTCTAGCTTCGAGTGCGGGGTGCAGAGTTCAAACCGATGACGGGGGGGTCAGCGCCATCAGAGCAGCGCAGGCAGCGTCGAATTCCTGCCACAGGGCCAGCGCTGCCGGGGCGGCATCGGCTCCGCGAGCGTGAATCGCCAGAAGCGCTGTCAGGCCCGGCTCCATGACCGCAAACAGGTCGGCAATCCCTTGATCCGCCAGATTGCGCCGCCATCCGCCTGTATCGCGCATCAAGGCGGGAAAGTTGCGAGTTTCTGGTGGCATTGGCTCATTCTCAAGGCCGGCCAGTTTCGCCACCACCCCGGCCGCATCGTGAAGGGCGACCCATTTCATGCCCATCGTGCTGGCTGAAGCATCTCCGAATTCGGTATGCTTCAAGGCTTGCCCAGTTGCAGGCAGACTGGCGCCAGTTGAATTGGCAGATGTGGGAAAGTTGGGGGGTGTGGGCATCATGATGATGCGCCATAGCGCTGATCGCCTTTCCATTTTGCTAACCGGGCAAAATTGCAAACTTGGCCGGAGCTTGGAAAAGGCGCTGGCGTCCACCGCGCTGCGCTGCTAACCGCTGCCCGCTCAAACGCATCCGTAGCTCAGCTGGATAGAGTACTGCCCTCCGAAGGCAGGGGTCACAGGTTCGAATCCTGTCGGGTGCACCATTTCCCAAGCGCGACGAACCTGTGAGTCTGACGTTTGTCGCCATCCGGCGACGGGGAGTTCGAATCCTGTCGGGTGCACCATTATTTGTTTAACCTCAAGCGCCGGGCGGCCGCATCCGCGGCCTTGGCTTTCCTCGCATTGGCTCGGGCGGCCAGTCGGCCTTGCGAACCCTTTCGGGTTCGGGGGCGTGGGCCTAACCTGCCTGATCGAAGCCGTTTTGCAGGAATCGCGTCGCGAGGCCGGCGAGCAGCGCGGCGCCTTGGGGCATTACGGTTTCGTCCAGCATCATCCGGGTCGAGTGGATCCCGCAGCACTTGGTCCAGTCTTCGCCTTCATGCGATACACCGATGAAGAACATCGCGCCCGGAACTTTTTCCAACACGTACGAGAAGTCCTCTGCGCCCATGATCGGGCTGGCCATCTCGCGCCAGGCTTGCTCGCCAAACATCTCTCGCACCACAGCTGCGCCGAAGGCCACCGCGCCCGGATCGCAGATCGTCACCGGGAACCCTTCCTCGATGGTGACCGTTGCAGTCAGCCCATGAGCGGCGGCGATGCCGGTAGCGAGCTGCTCGATCTCGCTGCGCATTCTGGCCCGGTTGGCCGCTGAGAGCGTTCGCATCGTGCCAGTCAGCCGTGCGCTATCCGGGATCACGTTATAGGTCGTACCGGATGTGATCTGGGCGATGGTCACCACCACCGCCTCGCCAGCGTTGAATTTGCGGGTGACCATCGCCTGCAACGCGGTGACAATTTCGCAGGCGACCGGAATCGGATCGAGCGTTTCGTGCGGCATCGAGGCATGACCGCCGCGCCCCTGGACAATTATGCCGATCATGTCGGCAGCCGCCATCAGCGGCCCGGGGCGCCCGGCGATCAGCCCGTGTGGGGCATTGGGCATGACATGCAGCGCATAGGCCGCGTCGGGCAGCGGATCCAGCAGCCCGTCGTCGAGCATGAAGCGCGCGCCGTGGAAGCCCTCTTCACCGGGCTGGAACATGAAGCGCACTTCGCCCTGCAAGCTATCCCGCCTCGCGCAAAGCAGCTCCGCTGCGCCGGCCAGCATGGCGACATGGGCATCATGGCCGCAGGCATGCATTGCACCTGGAATGGTCGAGGCGAACTCCAGCCCGGTTTCTTCAGGCATCGGCAATGCGTCCATATCGCCGCGCAGCAGCACCGACCGGGCTTTATTGGAGGCATTCGCTCCTGCCCTGCCCTTCAGCGTTGCAACAAGTCCGGTGGTTGAGGGTCCTTCGCGCCAATCGAGCGGGAGGTGGGCCAGCGCGGCGCGGATCTTGTCGCGGGTTTTGGGCGTGTGCAGCCCCAGTTCCGGCTCGGCATGGATGGATCGGCGCAGTGCCGTCAGGCGATTGGCGATCGCATGCGCGCCCTCGATCAGGGATTGGGAAATCTGGGATTGGGCGATCAGGGTTTTGGTCAAATCCTCACACTCCGATTCGCGCGGCGATCCTTCGGCCAGCGGCATTGTGCATCAGCACCGATCCGACCAGCAGCAGGTTAAGTATGATCGCCTGATACATGAAGTACCATAAGGCCCCCCTTCCTGACGTAGCCGCCGCAAGTCCGGCGGCCAGCA
>JANOFJ010000095.1:0-14779 GCA_031413595.1 Novosphingobium sp. | reverse complement strand
CCAAGCGCCAGGCGGTTACCAACCCCGACAGCACCATCTATGCGGTCAAGCGTCTGATCGGCCGTCGCTTCGATGATCCCATGACCAAGAAGGACATGGAGCTCGTCCCCTACGCCATCGCCAAGGGCAAGAATGGCGACGCATGGGTCAAGGCCGGTGGCGAAGAGTATAGCCCGTCGCAGATCAGCGCCTTCATCTTGCAGAAGATGAAGGAAACCGCCGAGGCCTATCTCGGCGAAACGGTGACGCAGGCGGTGATCACCGTTCCCGCATACTTCAACGATGCCCAGCGTCAGGCGACCAAGGACGCCGGCCAGATTGCCGGCCTCGAAGTGCTGCGCATCATCAACGAGCCAACCGCAGCCGCACTCGCTTATGGCCTCGACAAGACCGAGAACAAGACCATCGCGGTCTATGACCTTGGTGGCGGCACTTTCGACGTGTCGATCCTCGAGATCGGCGACGGCGTGTTCGAAGTGAAGTCGACCAATGGCGACACCTTCCTGGGCGGCGAAGATTTCGACACGCAGATCGTCGAATATCTGGCCGAGCAGTTCAAGAAGAAGGAGAACATGGATCTCCGCACCGATAAGCTTGCGCTCCAGCGGCTCAAGGAAGCCGCCGAAAAGGCCAAGATCGAGCTGTCGAGCGCCCAGTCCACCGAAATCAATCTGCCCTTCATCACCGCCCGGATGGAAGGCGGCGCCACCACGCCGTTGCATCTGGTCGAAGTGATCACCCGGGCGGACCTTGAAAAGATGGTCGGCGCATTGATCAAGCGCACGCTGGATCCGTGCAAGAAGGCACTGGCCGATGCCGGACTCAAAGCTGCGGACATCGACGAAGTGGTTCTGGTCGGCGGAATGACCCGCATGCCCAAGGTTCGCGAAGCGGTGAAGGATTTCTTCGGTAAGGATCCGCACACCGGCGTCAATCCCGATGAAGTCGTGGCGATGGGCGCCGCCATTCAGGCGGGCGTGCTGCAGGGCGATGTCAAGGACGTGCTGCTGCTCGATGTGACCCCGCTGTCGCTGGGAATTGAAACGCTGGGCGGGGTGTTCACCCGGATGATTGATCGCAACACCACGATCCCGACCAAGAAGAGCCAGATCTATTCGACCGCTGACGACAATCAGCAGGCGGTGACTATCCGGGTGTTCCAGGGCGAACGTGAAATGGCGGCCGACAACAAGATGCTCGGCCAGTTCGATCTGGTTGGTATTCCGTCCGCGCGTCGCGGCGTGCCGCAGATCGAAGTGACCTTCGATATCGATGCCAACGGAATCGTCAATGTCAGCGCCAAGGACAAGGGCACTGGCAAGGAACAGCAGATCCGCATTCAGGCCTCGGGTGGACTTTCGGATGCCGACATCGACCAGATGGTCCGCGATGCCGAGCAGTTCGCCGAAGAAGACAAGAAACGCCGCGCCGAAGCAGAGGCCAAGAACAACGCCGACAGCCTGGTCCACGCGACCGAACGTCAGCTTGAGGAAAATGGCGACAAGATCGACGCTGAACTAAAGGCCGAGATCGAAACTGCCATTGCCGAAGCCAAGACCGCGATTGAAAGCGGCGATGTCGATGCGATGACTGCCAAAACCCAGGAACTCACCGATAAGGCGATGAAGATGGGCCAGGCGATCTACGAGAAGGAGCAGGCATCAGCTGCTTCGCCGGGCGGCGACGCCCCGGCTGAAGATGCTGAAGATGTGGTCGATGCCGAATTCTCGGAAGTCGATGAGAACAAGGGCTGATCAGGCAAAGTCCCCTTCCCGAAAGGGGAGGGGTGTGAGGGGCCTCACTAATGTCAGTCGAAACTGATTTCTATCAGCTACTGGAAGTTGAACGCACCGCCGACGATGCGACGATCAAATCGTCGTATCGTCGGCTTGCGATGCGCTTTCACCCGGACAAGAATCCGGGCTGTGATGATTCCGAAACCAAATTTAAAGCGATCAGCACGGCCTATGCCTGCCTGAGCGACCCGCAAAAGCGCGCCGCTTATGACCGGTTCGGCCATGCCGCTTTTGAAAATGGCGGGATGGGCGGAAACGGCGGCGGTAATGCCGGCGGCTTTTCGGACCTCGGGGATATTTTTGAGACGATTTTCGGCAGCGCCTTTGGCGGCGGCGGTCGGCAGCAGGCCCGGCGCGGGGCCGATTTGCGCTATGATATGGAAATCGGCCTGGACGAGGCGTTTCACGGCAAGACTGCCCAGATCGAGATCGAAGTTTCAGCCGCTTGTGAGCCTTGCGGCGGTAAGGGTGCGGAACCGGGAACCGGCACACGGCGCTGCAATCTATGCGGCGGCCACGGCCAGGTGCGGGCCCAACAGGGCTTCTTTATGGTCGAGCGGACCTGCCCGACTTGCCAGGGGCGAGGCGAGGTAATCGAAAAGCCTTGCCAATCATGCCGCGGCGAAGGCCGGGTCGATCAAGCACAAAAACTCGACGTCAACGTGCCCCCAGGTGTCGATACCGGCACCCGGATCCGTTTGGCCGGCAAAGGCGAGGCGGGGCCGTTCGGCGCACCGCCGGGTGACCTTTATATCTTCCTTCACATCCGCCGCCATCCGGTGTTTGAACGCGACGGTACAACGCTTATTACCCGCGCTCCGATAACTTTTACCAGCGCAGCACTGGGCGGAGAGATCGAGATACCGGGCCTTGATGGGCAACGCCATGTCATCACCATCCCCGCCGGGATCCAGTCCGGCAAGCAACTGCGCAAGCGCGGTGCAGGCATGCCGGTTCTGCAGGGCCGGGGGCATGGCGATCTGGTAGTGGAGATAATGGTCGAAACTCCGACCAAACTTTCGGTGCGCCAGAAAGAACTGCTCAAAGAACTTCAGGCGACCGAGACCGGCGAGGAATGCCCGCAGTCCAAGGGTTTTTTTGAGCGGCTGAAGGAAGCTTTCCAAGTTTGACCGGGCCCTATCCGCGGGCGCGCTCAACCTCTGCCCGGATGCCGGAAACCAGCGAGGGATCTGCCATCAACCGGCCTTCCTCTTCGGCAAGAATCCCCAGGAATGCTTCTCGCTTGATGTCTTTTAACTCGGCGATGTCGAACAACGCGCCCGCGGGTAGAGTTGATGCGACCAGATCGATCATCCGCTCAGCCCCGTGCAGGCGGCCCCACAAATAGTCATTCTCGCGGTAGGCACGGCTGAAGAAAGCACCGAAATTGTAGAACTCCACCCCGCGCAAGCATTCATGCGCTCCGCCGCCGCGGATCGAATTGGCATCATCGGGCGAGATGCGATCAACCTTGGCCGGTTCGAACTCGGACGATCCTTCGCTGCGCAGCAGCGGCAGGGTTACGGTATCGTAATAGGGGAAGCCCAGAAAGCTAAGCAGGATCCGCCGCCGCAAATCACGCGGGATGGCGCGCATGGCTTTGACCAGCATGGCATCCACGGCCAGATCGATGGCGGGTAGCTGCCGGCGCGTGGCGATCGTCTCCATAACCCGCATCGGATCGTCAAACACATGCGCGGCAATCGCGCCGAAATCGGGCCCGAGCGTGGCTGCCGATTCTCGCTCAAAATAGAGCGCCAGCGCTCGGTAAACCGCATCACGGGCCTGTTCACGGGCATTGGGAGCGACGGCGTCGATGTCGTCCCAATCGGTCGAGAGCCGCCGGGCAAGCAGGCGCAAGCGGCGGATCCGGAAGCCCAGATCATGATCGCGGAAGAAATCGATCGCCTTTTCGCTCGCCCCGCCGCGCATCGCCGATATCCGGTCCAGCCCGACTGTGGCGAGGTGGGCTGTCAAATGATCGGCAATTGGCTCCGGCCCGGCGAGCATCAGTTCGGGCGCGCTGGAGTGGATGAGCTCAGCCAGCGCATCGACAATTCCGGCGAATTTGACCTGAGCATAGCCGTGGTAGGCGTAACCGGCTTTTTCTGCCGCCGCTTGCTGGGCCTTGCTTCTCCAGCCGGTCAGGCGGCCAACCGTCGGCCGGTCAAAGAACAGCGTCCGGCCGAAAAGCTTGCCGACCGCCTCTTCCACCTCTGGCCTCAAGGCGTCGATGATTACCCGCAGGCCGGTCAGATGGCGCGAATGGCGAGCGATCTGATCCAGATTGTCACGCACCGGCTGCTCGCGCGGGATTGATGAAAGCGAGCCGAAGATTACCGAGAAGAAACCCGGCGGGCGCGGATCGTCACGTGCCATGCCGCCAACTTCGTCCGGCCGGGGGTCGATATAGACAAACCGCCGGTCCACTTCGCGCTCAGCCGGGCGATTGCTAAGTACCTCCATAGCCTCGGAAAAGGGAGCGTTAACCAGCACCGAACCGTCGATCAACGCGACCCCTTCGGTCTCGCCGCGCCTGGTGTGTTCGGGCATCACCCTGGTGACAAATGCCTCGCGCCCGGTCCAGGGGGTCCCGCGCAATTCGGCCAGCCGATCGATCTCGCGCAATTGCAGGGCCGGAAAAGCACCCGGAAAGCTTGCGGTTGCGCGGGCCGCGAAGATCAACTCCAGTGGCGAGGCAAGCCAGCCTCCGGACTGTTTGGGAGTCGCCGCGCGAAAGCCGATTGAGAGCCGATGCTCGCTCTCTTCGATCAGGGCCGGGCTGTGAAGCCGAAGCACTTCCATATGGCCTTTGAAATCAGTCGCGGTGACAAACAGGTCCAGCGGATGGCCGGGAGGCAGCAGCGGTAACTCGCAGTCGCTGGCAGCCATCGTGTCCAGCGCTTCGGCCAGCAGGTGCGAAAAACCCAGACCGGCGAACGGCGGTGCAAACCAGCGCGCCCGGATCAGGCGGGAAAGCTTGGCCCGCAATTCGCGATGCGATTCGGGCGCAACGCTGGATGTGATGTCTTTGCCCGCGCGGGTCAGTATGTACCAGACCAGCGGCATCGCCCAGAACTTGCTGAACCGGGAGAACGGTTTTGCATAGGGATCGAGCAATACATCCACATCGGCGCGTTCGAGCCACAGGCTGGTCAGCGGTTCGAGTGATTGGCCCGAATGGATCGCCTGAGCCAGGAACACACCGTTGATCCCGCCTGCGCTGGCCCCGGCGATAATGTCGGGCATAACCCGCAGCCGCAGCCCGTGATTTTGCTCGATCCGCTGGAGAAGGTGGAGATAGACCGCCTGCGTGCCGCTGCAGCCATCCTTGCGGGCCAGAAAGTCGCGGCTGGCGCGGGCGAGCTTCCACAGCTCTTTGGTGACGCCATGCATATAGACCGCAAGGCTGATCCCGCCGTAGCAAATGAGTGCAATTCTCAGTTCTTTCTGGCGCATCGCCGTTGTTTGGCGCAGCGCAGCACAGATGGCAATTGCGTTCTTGATCCGTTCTCGTTATATAAATCGCATGGCCAAACCTAAACGCCGCTATGTCTGTGCCGCTTGCGGCAGCGTCGCCACCCGGTGGCAGGGACAATGCACCGATTGCAGCGAATGGAACACCTTGGCTGAAGAGGCGCCGCAGACGGTATTTTCTTCCAAGCACGATCTCTCGTCCGGCGGGCGTTCGATCCAGTTCGAACCCCTCGATGCACCAGGTGAGTTGCTGCGCCGCAGGTCGACCGGGCTTGCCGAGTTTGATCGGGCTTTGGGCGGAGGGCTGGTTCCCGGCTCAGCAATCCTGATGGGCGGCGACCCGGGGATCGGGAAATCGACGCTGCTGCTGCAATGTGCTGCGTTAGTCGCCCAGGCAGGCGGCGATGCGGTGTATATCAGCGGGGAGGAGGCAGCGGGGCAAGTGCGCCTCCGGGCTGACCGACTGGGACTTTCAGGTGCCCCGATCCGGCTCGCCGCGGCGACATCGGTGCGCGATATCGTTACCACGCTGAGCGGGATGAACCCGCCCACGCTGCTGGTGATCGATTCGATCCAGACCATGCATTCCGACCAGATCGAAGGCGCGCCGGGCACTGTCAGTCAGGTCCGCGGGTCAGCGTTTGAATTGATCCGCTATGCCAAGGAAAACGGCGTTGTGCTGGTCCTGGTTGGCCATGTCACCAAGGATGGCAGCATCGCCGGCCCGCGTGTGCTAGAACATATGGTCGATGTGGTGATGAGTTTTGAAGGTGAGCGCAGCCACCAGTACCGGATCCTGCGATCCTTGAAAAATCGCTTTGGACCGGTCGACGAGATCGGGGTTTTCGCAATGGCCGGGGCGGGGCTGGAAGAAGTTGCCAATCCCTCAATGCTGTTTCTTTCAGGCCGGGACGAGCCTGTGCCCGGCAGCGCGGTGTTCCCTGCGGTTGAAGGCACAAGGCCGGTGCTGGTCGAAATCCAGGCGCTGATTGTGCGGCTCGCCACCGGGGCGACTCCGCGCCGGGCAGTGGTCGGATGGGACACTGGGCGGCTGGCGATGCTGCTCGCGGTGCTTGAAGCACGGTGCGGATTGAACTTTTCATCCTGCGAAGTTTATCTGAATGTTGCAGGAGGTTACCGACTGGCAGACCCCGCCGCGGACCTTGCCGTGGCGGCCGCTCTGGTCTCGGCTCTGGCGGATCGTCCGCTCCCGGCAGATGCCGTCTGGTTCGGCGAAGTTTCTCTCGCCGGAGAAATCCGTCCGGTCGCCCATGCTGCAATCCGGGTCCGTGAAGCGGCCAAGTTGGGCTTCGGCAGGGCCTGTGGTCCGCCCAAAGGGGGGCAGGATTTCGGAGCAGTACGCTATGCAGGAATGTCCCTGCTGCCAAATCTCGTTGACCGCATCATGGTCGAAGATTAGCTTCGTCAGAATATGACAGGTTTTGACATCGCCGTTCTCGTACTCGTTGGCCTTGGTGCCATCACCGGATTCTTGCGCGGCTTTGTGCAAGAGATACTGGCACTTGCCGCTTGGGTGATCGCGCTATTCGCTATCCACCAACTGCATACGCCGTTGGCAGAATTGCTCCGTCCATTTATTGGTACCCCGTCGGGTTCGGCGGTGCTGGCCTTCGCGTTGCTGTTGCTGCTGCCCTACGCAATCGTCAAATTGCTCGCCAATTCATTCGGCGAAGCCAGCCGCAATTCGGTGTTGGGGCCGATTGACCGGGTGCTCGGACTTGGTTTTGGGGCGATGAAGGGAATGGTCATCATCGTCGTGGCTTTCTCGGTTCTTATGCTTGGCTTTGATATTACCTGGGGGTTCGGCGGACGGCCGCAGTGGATCACCCAGGCACGCAGCTATCCGATTATCAGCGCCAGCAGCGAACGCCTGGTCAGGATGATCGCCGAGCGACGCCAAGAGAGCGCAGATGCCGAGGCCAAGGCTGCGGCCAAGGCCAAGAAATAACCCGTGGCTTCGGCTACGGTTCTTTACACGCCGCAAGTTCTTTCCCTGGCGACTAGCCTGGCCAGATGGCCGTGGGACGAGGCGGCGGCACTTAAGGGCGAGGCGCGTTCTCCCACTTGCGGCAGCACCGTTGCGGTTGGCCTGACGCTGGCGCTTGATGGCCGGATCGAACGCGTTGGGCTGCGCGTTCATGCCTGCGCAATTGGCCAGGGATCAGCCGCGATCTTTGCTGCCGCCGCGCTCGGGCTTAACAGTGCAGCACTCGAACAGAGCGAACGGGATATCGAGCGCTGGCTGCGCGGCAGTGCCCCGCTGCCCGACTGGCCAGCACTTTCCCAGATCGCAGCGGCGCGTGACTATACCGCACGTCACGGGGCTATATTGTTGCCGTGGAAGGCCGCATTGGCAGCGCTTCCCTCAAACGGAAACCCTCGCTAGAGCACTTGCGTCGGCCCTGGGGGATTGAGGAATGGTACAATCGCAAACTGTTGAAGACGCAGCCGCAGAACCCACCGCAAAGGAAATGCGACTGGTAATCGCGGCGTCATCGGCCGGTACGATTTTCGAATGGTATGATTTCTTTATCTATGGAACGCTGGGTGCGATCCTTTCAAAGACCTTCTTCCCGACCGGCAACCCTGCGCTGGAAATGCTGCTGTTCTGGCTGGTCTTCGCAGTCGGCTTTGGCTTCCGTCCGCTGGGCGCGGTGCTGTTCGGCTATCTGGGCGACCGGCTGGGGCGAAAATACACCTTCCTTGTAACCGTTACCCTGATGGGAATTGCCACTGCCGGGGTCGGCATGATCCCCTCGGCCGCGAGTATCGGCTTGTGGGCACCGGCTATCGTGATCTTTCTTCGGATCCTGCAGGGTTTGGCGCTAGGCGGCGAGTATGGCGGCGCGGCGATCTATGTCGCGGAGCATTCGCCGTTCGAAAAGCGCGGCTTCTTCACGAGCTTCATCCAGTCTAGCGTGGTCGGCGGTTTTGTGCTGAGTCTGGTCGTCGTGCTGGCCTGCAAGGCTTCGATGAGCACCGAGGTCTGGAACGACTGGGGCTGGCGGGTGCCGTTCCTGCTGAGCATTGCGCTGCTGGCGATCTCACTGTGGATGCGGATCAAGCTTTCGGAAAGCCCGGTGTTTCTGGCGATGAAGGACGCAGGCGAAACCAGCAAGAACCCGTTTGTCGAAAGCTTCACCTATCCCGGCAACAAAACCCGCATTCTGATTGCGCTGTTCGGGATCGGCGCCGGGCTGACAGTGATCTGGTACACCGCAATGTTTTCCGGCCTCAACTTCCTCAAGTCGGCGATGCACGTCGAGGATACTTACGCGGAAATACTGGTCGGAATGGCGGCACTTATCGGGATGTCGTTCTATGTCTATTTCGGCAAGCTATCCGACCGGATCGGTCGCAAGAAGCCGATAGTGATCGGTTATGCGTTGACCTTGCTGCTGCTGTTCCCGACGTTCTGGATGATGGGTGCGGCCGCGCAGCCCGAGGGCGCTCGAACTTCAATCGAATGGACCATCCGCGGGCCTGACTGCAATTACAATCCTTTCGCCACGAAGCAGGAAACCCGATGCGGCAAGCTGATGGGAGATTTCGCCGGGGCGGGGATCGCTTACCAACTGGAGCAGGCCGAAAAACTCGAACTGGCCGCAGGCAGCGGACGCGTCTTGGCGCTCGACGCGCTTGACTGGAGCGACGCCAAGGCCCGCAAAGCCCAGATCGAAACCCAGCTGGGTGAAAAGCTGTTCAGCGTCAGCAAAATCACGCCCACACTGGGGCAATCTGCGTTGATCATTGCTTCGCTGCTGGTTCTCATGGTGCTTTCGGCGGCAACCTATGGCCCCGTTGCGGCGCAGCTGACCGAGATGTTTCCGGCCAAGGTGCGCTACAGTTCAATGTCGATCCCCTATCATATCGGCACCGGATATTTCGGCGGGTTCCTGCCGTTCATTGCCAGCTACATAGTCGCCAAGACCGGTGATCCCTATTCGGGCCTGTGGTACACTTGGGTGGTTGTGCTGGTGGCCATGGTGGTAGCATGGTGGGGCTTGCCGAACGGGAAACCGCGAGACTTCGTCGAAAATGCCACCTGAACCACCTCCAGCGGCTCTGCGGCTGCGGATTGATCATTTGGCGCTGGCCGGCAACTGGACCGCTCTGGACCGCCTTTCGGGTCAGGCGCGCGCCGGGGCCGCGGTCAAGGCCGACGCCTATGGACTGGGCGCTGCCGTTGCCGTCCCGGTGCTGTGGGCAGCCGGTGCGCGCGATTTCTTTGTCGCGCATTGGCTCGAAGTTCCCGATCTGCTCGGCACGGTTCCGCCTGCTTCGATCTCGGTACTGCATGGTCCACTCGACGCAGCGGACGCTGCTTATGCGCGTGCTACCGGGACCAAGCCAGTGATCAATTCCCTCCATCAGGCCCAGCTTTGGCTTGCAGCAGGCGGCGGGCTTTGCGACCTGATGGTCGATAGCGGCATCAATCGGCTTGGCCTGCCGATGGACGCGTTGGCTGACGAGGTGGTCGCGCGGCTCGACGTCGATCTGCTGATGTCACACCTTGCCTGCGCCGATGAGGACGTGCCGCTCAACGAGATTCAACGCCTGCGCTGGGTTCAGGCCAAGGCGCAGATCCGGCATCGCCGTAGTAGCCTGGCCAACAGTGCCGGTATTACGCTTGGCATGGCTTATCATGGTGAGCTGACGCGGCCCGGCTTGTCGCTTTATGGCGGAATTCCTCGGGCGGAACTGGCCGACGAATTACGCCAGGTTGCGTTTCCCGAAGCGGCGATCATGCAGGTGCGCCAATTGCAGGCGGGCGACAGCGTGGGGTATAACTCCACCTATACCGCTACTGCAGCACAGCGGGTTGGGGTGATTAGCATTGGCTATGCCGACGGCTATCTGCGTTGCTGGTCGGGCAAGGGCATACTGCATTCGGCCGGACGCCCGTTGCCGGTTCTGGGCCGGGTCTCGATGGACATGACCGTAATCGACCTCGGGGCAGCTCCCGAACTGAGCGAGGGTGACTGGGTCTCGCTGGATTATGCGCTGCCGCAAGCAGCTGCAGCAAGCGGCTTGTCACAGTACGAGCTCCTAACCTTGCTGGGTCGCCGTTTCGGGCGCTGATCAGGGGTTTTTGCTGCGCAGCAAAGCGCTTGTTGCGTTGCCGTTGTTGCAAGTGCTAACATGGCCGGAAACCAACACTATCCCTAAAGGCAGACAGATGAGCAAGAGCAGCGAAGCAAGCGGTAAGGGCGTTACCGTGATTATCAAGAAATATGCTAATCGGCGGCTCTACAACACGCAGTCGTCAAGCTATATCACGCTCGATCATCTCGCCAAGATGACCCGCGATGGCGTGGATTTCAAAGTGCTCGACGCCAAGTCAGGAGCCGAGATTACCCACCAGATCCTGACCCAGATCATCATGGAAGAGGAATCGACCACTGGCGAGCAGATGTTGCCTGTGAACTTCCTGCGCCAGCTCATCTCGATGTATGGCAATTCGATGCAGTCGCTGGTGCCCCACTATCTTGAGGCGTCTATGGATAACTTCCGCACAAACCAGCTGAAGCTGCGTCAGGCCTTTGAAGACAGCCTGGGCAATAATCCTTTGGCCAAGCTAGCCCAGCAAAATCTGGCGATGTTCAAGGCAGCGGCTTCGGCCTTTTTGCCGGGTGGAAGCGAGGACAAAAAAGACGCCGCTGCCCAGAAGGACGAGATCGCCGCTCTGCGTGCCCAGATGGCCGAAATGCAGAAAAAGCTCGACGCGCTCAGCAAGTGAGCCCGGCCCGCAATGGCTGCTTCGTAACACAATGATCAATTGAAGGCGATTTTCCGTGCCCGCTATCCGTCACGCCCTGTCCGTCACCCGCGATGCTGATTTTGCCCTGTGGTATCAGGAGGTTATCGCCGAGGCCGAAATGGCCGAAGAATCGGGCGTGCGCGGCTGCATGGTTATCCGGCCGTGGGGCTATGGCATCTGGGAGCGGATCCAGGCCTTGATGGATTCGCGGATCAAAGCCGCCGGGGTTGAAAATTGCTATTTTCCGCTGTTCATCCCGCTCAGCTACTTCGCCAAAGAGGCAGCGCATGTCGATGGCTTTGCCAAGGAAATGGCAGTCGTTACCCATCACCGCTTGATCGCTGACGGTAAGGGCGGGCTGGTGCCCGATCCCAAGGCGAAACTGGAAGAACCGCTGATCGTCCGACCAACGTCGGAAACCGTAATCGGTCAGGCGATGAGCCGCTGGATCCAGAGCTGGCGCGATCTGCCAATGCTGACCAACCAGTGGGCCAATGTGGTCCGCTGGGAAATGCGCACGCGGATGTTCCTGCGGACCAGCGAATTTCTCTGGCAGGAAGGTCACACCGCTCACGCAGCGCGCGACGAGGCGATGGAAGAAACCCTTCGTGCGCTGGAAATGTACCGCTCTTTTTCGGAAGAGGCGCTGGCCATGCCAGTGATCGCCGGTGAAAAACCAGAGAATGAGCGTTTCCCCGGCGCGGTCGCGACCTATTCGATCGAAGCGATGATGCAGGACGGCAAGGCGTTGCAGGCCGGCACCTCGCACGAGCTGGGCACCGGTTTCGCTGAGGCGGCGAACATCCGCTATCAGGACAAGGAAGGCCAGCAGGCGCTGTGCCACACCACCAGTTGGGGCGTTTCGACCCGCCTGATCGGCGGGGTGATCATGACCCACGGTGACGACGATGGGCTGCGGGTGCCACCAGCGATTGCGCCGCACCAGATCGTGATTTTGCCAATGCTGCGCGACGATGATGGCGATGCGGCACTGCTGGCGTATTGTGCCGAAATCCGTGCCGCACTGATCAAGCAATCTGCGCTTGGCGAGCCACTCCGCGTGCTGCTCGACAAGCGCGCTGGCAAGGCCACGCAGAAGCGCTGGGGCTGGGTCAAGAAGGGCGTGCCGCTGATCCTCGAGATCGGCGGGCGCGATGCAGCGGCGGGCCAGGTTTCGGTGCTGCGCCGCGACCGGCTGTGGCGCGATGATGCAAAGCCCAATTTTGTCGGACAGGGGAGGAATGAGTTCCTCGGCTCTGCTGCCGGGGAGCTTGAATCCATCCAGTCTTCGCTCCACGCAGAGGCCACGGCGCGCCGCGATGCCAATATCACCGGGGGGATAGTCAGCATGGCCGCACTCGAAGCCTTTTATGCCGCGGATCAGCGCTATCCGGGGTGGGTCGCGCTCAATTGGTCGCGCCCGACCGGCGATGCGCTGGAAGCGGTCGTCACCCGGCTGAAGGCGCTGAAGCTCACCGTTCGCAATACCCCACTGGACAGCGAGCCCGTCAACGGGACTTGCATCTTTACCGGCGAACCGGCGGTGGAGCGGATCTTTGTGGCGCGGGCGTATTAAGCTCTGATGCCCCAAAAGCCCAAAATCCAGCCCGGCCTGCCGAACGCCAAACAGATCCTTGATTTCGTCGCCAGCTCTCCTGCGCCCGCGGGCAAGCGCGAGATTGCCCGGCATTTCGGCCTCAAGGGGCAAGAGAAGATCGCGCTCAAGGCGTTGCTCCGCGATATGACTGACGAGGGCTTGATCGACGGCGAAAAGCGGGCGTTCCACCGCATGGGCGGGATCCCTAAGGTCACCGTATTGCGGGTCATGGCGATCGAGGACGGGGAGGCAATCGCCATCCCTGAGAATTGGTCACCCGACGATGCCTCGCCGCCGCCCCGGCTGCGGTTGGTTGAAAAGGGCAGCCGCAGCGCGCTTAAGGTAGGTGACCGGGTTCTGGCCCGGACCGAAGAAGCGGGCGCGGGTTGGCTTGCTTTTCCCATGAAAAAGCTTCCTGCCAGCGAAGAGCAGATGCTCGGCGTGGTGGAAATTGACGGAGCGGGGAAGGGCTGGCTCGCGCCGGTCGACAAGCGAGTGCGCAATGCTTCGATGATTGTCGATCTGGGCGGAGCGGAGGCGGGCAATCTGGTTCTCGCGGAGCCTGCCGGGCGGTCATATCGCGCCGGGGTCAAGGTCACCGCAATTCTTGGCGATCCGCTGGCTCCGCGCGCATTCAGTCTGATTGCAATCCACAAGCACGGCATTCCCAACCTGTTCGATGAGGAAACATTGGACGAGGCGGTACTCGCGGCGAAACTGCCATTGAGCGCCGAAAAGCGCGAGGATCTGCGACATCTACCGATCGTGGCGATCGATCCCAGCGACGCCCGCGATCATGACGATGCGATCTGGGCCGAGCCGGACGGTGCGGGCGGTTTCCGTGCATTAGTGGCGATTGCCGACGTCTCATATTACGTCCGCCCGGGCAGTTTGGTCGACCGGGAGGCACGCAAGCGCGGCAACTCGGTCTATTTCCCCGACCGGGTCGTGCCGATGTTGCCCGAGGTTCTGAGCGCAGATGTCTGCTCGCTCCGCGCCGGTGAAGACCGCGCGGCACTGGCCTGCCATCTGGCAATCGGGGCCGATGGCAAGGTGACGTCGTGGCGGTTCACTCGCGCGATCGTCCGCATCGCCGAAGTGATTGCATATGAGGATGCGCAGACGCGGATCAATGAGAGCACGGCCGGGGAGAGTTTGCTCAACCTTTGGGCCTGTTGGCGGGTGCTCGCCGCAGCCCGCGATGCCCGTGATCCTCTGGATCTTGATCTGCCCGAGCGCCGGGTCATGCTCGATCAACAAGGCCGGATTGCCGAAATTGCCCTGCGCGAACGGCTTGATGCGCATCGCGTTGTCGAAGATTTCATGATCTCTGCCAATGTTGCAGCCGCCAAGGCGCTGGAAAGCAAGGTCGCGCCAGTGGTTTACCGGATTCATGAACCGCCGAGCCGGGAAAAGCTGGTTGCGCTGAAGGATTACCTCGCAAGCTTCGAGCGCAAGTTCGCACTGGGTCAGGTCATCACGCCCAGCCTGTTTAACCGGTTGCTCAAGGATGTGGTTGATGATGCTGAAAAGGCGCTGATAATGGAGGCGGTGCTGCGCAGCCAGACGCAGGCTTATTATGGGCCGAGCAATGCCGGTCACTTCGGGCTAGCACTGGCGAGCTACGCGCATTTCACTTCGCCAATCCGGCGGTATGCCGATCTTCTGGTTCACCGCGCGCTGGTCGATGCGTTTCACCTTGAGCAGCCTGCGCCGCAGAACGGTCTGCCGGCCACCTCAGGCCTGTCGAGCCGTGACCGCGAGGATCTGGGCAGGGTCAGCGAAGCGATCAGCGCGACCGAGCGCCGCGCGATGATGGCGGAACGCGAAACAACCGACCGATATGTTGCGGCATGGCTTTCCGCCCGGGTTGGCGAGGTTTTTGCAACCCGCATCACCGGGGTGCAGAAGTTCGGCTTTTTCGCGACGATCATCGGCCTAGGCGGTGATGGCCTAGTTCCGGTCTCAACGCTTGGTGCCGAACGGTTTTCCTACGACGAAAGCGCCCAGGTGCTGAGCGGCGAGCAAAGCGGCACCAGCTATGCGATGGGGATGATCGTCCGGCTGCGGCTGGCCGAAGCCAATGCGCTGACCGGCGCGCTCAAGTTCGAGCTGGAGGAAGGCGGT
>JANOFJ010000094.1:0-16861 GCA_031413595.1 Novosphingobium sp. | reverse complement strand
GCATCGCCAAACAGATTGTCAGCACCGTCCTGCCCGAAGATCGCATCGCGCGCTGCGCCGCCACGAACCTCGTCATTACCCGCGCCCGCGATCAGCAGGTTCTCGCCCGCATTGCCGGTCAGAAGATTGGCCAGCTCGTTGCCAACCCCAAAATTATTCGCCGAGCCGGTCAGGGTCAGGTTCTCGATGTTGGCGTAGAGGTAGTAGCTGGCACTGGTTTCAACGGTATCGCTGCCTTCACCGATGTTTTCGAATACCAGCTCACCCTGCTGGTCGATTACAAAAGTATCGTTTCCAGCACCGCCATAGAACTGATCGAGCCCGCCGCTACCCTCGAGCCGGTTGCCCACTGCATTGCCGATCAGCACGTCATTGCCCGATCCGCCAATCGCATTTTCGATGATCGTACCGCGGGCAATGCTCATATTGCCAATGCGGCTGCCGATGTTGGAAAAGCTCTCAGGATTGAGGTCGATCCGCTGGAGTGAAGAATAGCCAGAATAGTCGAGAATATCGATCCCGCCATGATCGACGATGGTGAAGGACACCGCCGTCTGACCCAGCGCCGCATCGTAAATCGCCCGTCCGGAATTGTTGTTGAAACCGTAGGTGGTGTTGCCGGTGCGGGTGGTACTCGCGGTGCCGTAAAGATCGGTGGTAGCGAGAATATCGGCCACCATCGGCGTGGTCACAAACTGGCGAGAGAAACCCAGTCCGCTGAAATAGGTATTCTCGTTCTGGTCAAAATAAGACATCACCGTCGTCGCCCAGCTATCGTTCAGATAGCTGGCATCCTGCGCATAGCTTGCGGTTCCGTTGTAGTTACCGGCATGACCAAGCCCCAAGGCATGACCGATTTCGTGGACATAGGTCTGGAAGGAATAGCTGCGCAAGGTGGTTCCGTTCGAGGCAAGCCAATCGGTCGAAACATTGATTTCCGAAATACTGATGATGTTCCCGCTGCGGGTCGATGATGCAAAAGCACCTGGCTGGCTATCGTCGAACACGATCTGACCGCCGGTGCTGACCTCGTTAAAGCCAATTCCGGTAACGTCGCTCCACAGATTGAGCGCCTCGCGGGCGAGGAACATGCCATCTGTCGTCAGCGCGGTAATATTGACGGTCAGGGTCCCGCCCGGCTGGACATTGAAGTGCCGATCAGTGCCGCCCCAGGCGGTATTGGTCAGCTGGAAAGCAATCTGATCATAGGTGTAGACCTGCAGCGGCGGCGCGACTTCGGCGGCTACGCGATAGCCGCCAGCCTGGCTGTTGTCGTAGGAACCCAGATCAAGGTAATAGGTGCCCGAGGTTGGCGCGACAAAACGGATCTGCGAGTAGGTTCCAGCGCTGTCGTCGTTATAGGCCAGCAATCCGCCCGACGCATTGCGGAGATTGAGCGTCGTATCGACATCGCCAGCACCGCCGGTTGAGGTGGTTGTGAAGAGATAGGCCTGGCCCGCAACCAGTTGAACCGCATACCAATCATGATCGCCTGCGGCATCCAGTACGCCGTTCTGGGGGGCGCCAAGGGCAAGCGACGCATTAGTGGTTGCCGCACCCGCGATTGAATCGGCGACAGGGGCAGATGTGGTCAGCGTGAACGTACCCGTATCGTTATCAAATCCGCTGACAGCAATAAAATAGGTCCCGGTAGTTGTGGCAGTGTAGGTGATCTCAGAGAACGTGTAGAGGTTCGTGACCGCATCATCATTCTCCACCAGCAGATTACCCGACGCATCGCGAAGCGTCAGGACGCTGTCCGAAAGACTGCCGTTCAGGCGCGTCGAAAAGGTATAGGTCTGGCCGGCGGTCAGCGTCACCCGGTACCAGTCCTGGTCCCCGACAGTGTCGATCGAACCATCGATAAAGCCGCCAATCGGCGATACAACTGTCGAGCTTGTGTCTCCGGGAACCAGATCGGGGGCACTCAGCGGCGCGCCACCGGCCTGCTTGGCGGTGCTATTGTCCTGCTGGACCCCAAACTGCTCAATACTGTCAGAAATGGAGACACCGCCCAGGGCGGAGGAAAAGCTCTCAATCCGGGGATCAAGGATCCAGGATATCGGTTGCGTTTGAATCATCTGCCGGTCCTAACCTGCGTTTTCGTTTGTCGACGAGATCGTTCGGGCGACCTCGCGGGCTAATTTACCAACCTCGCCCGATCCCAATGATTTGTCCATTACATCAACGGCGATCTGTGGGTGAATTGTAGTCTTGCTGCGCAACCGGCTGACAACATCGGCCGTCGCGGTTCCGGATTTGAGGAAATGCAAATCGACCGTGATCCATTCCCCGCGCGATTTAACCGGCAATGATCCCACAAGCTGGGTCTGCACCGCCAACGCGCGATCGATGTGTTGCTTGAATGAAGCGCAGACCGCGGCTTCCGAAGTGGCAGGGCGGATCGCATTTACCCCACTCACCTTGCACATCAGTGCGATCCCTTGGCTGGGAACAGACGACATCGCAGAGGTTGGGGCCGAAGCAGACATAGTGATGAACAGTGTTCCCATCAGCCAGGATAAGTTTCGGATCGCGCCGAAGCGGTGCGAGACAGGATCCATGCGCATCGTTCCCACAACCAACATAAGCCCTGCTTCTGACACGCCCAAGGTTAACACAAGCTTTGCAAGGTAGCGTTGTCCTTTTGTTGAGCCGCATTGTGCCGACGCTGCGATTAACCGAATGGACGGTTGCGATGTGATTAACTGCGGCCAGGACAAGATTGGCATCAGCGCATTCGGGTTCAGCTTTGCGCAGGCGCAGGCCAATTTCAGCCAAGTCGGCGGCAACGGCGCGATCAATCTGGGCAATGGCGATTTCATCGTGCTTAACGGCGTGACGTTGAACTAGCTGACCGCTGCCGATTTCATCCTCGGTGGTCTCAACCAGGCGACACCAAAGGGCGGCGCGTCGGTGATGGAATATGCAGGAGACTGGGGCAGTGCCCCCGCCACTGACTACTCCTCAGACAAATCCTGCTCGCCGAACACAGCCCGATGCCGCTCCACAGTGAGGTCTTTATCTAGTCCCGGACTCAACCGATCTGATCCAGACCTCACTTGTGGGTTGGCGTGGCCGTGGCTCTCAGGCCATCACGGCAGCTGGCCGTCTGGCGTAAAAACCGAAGGCAGCGATCACCGCATAGCAAAGGGCGGGGAGAACCAGCGCGAAGGCAAGGCTGCCGCTTACGTCGGCGATAATACCGGTCAACAACGGAACCACCGCGCCGCCGAAAATCGCCACGTTGATGATCCCCGAACCATCCGCCGCCCGGCTCCCCAGTCGTTCACAGGCGAGCGAGAAAATGGTCGGGAACATGATCGAATTCACCAGACCAATGGCCAGCAGGCTGTAGCCCGAGAAGCTGCCAGTGGTGTTGGCCGAGATCATGATCAGCGCAATCGCACCGGCTGCAACGCTGGCCAGCACCATACCCGGGCTGACCACGCGCAAAACGGCGGAACCGATGAACCGGCCAACCATGGCGCCGCCCCAGTACAATCCGATCAATTTGCCCGCTGCCTGCTCTTGCAGCCCCATAACATCGGCTTGCATCAGGTAATTGACGATCAGCGAACCGATCGACACTTCGGCGCCGACATAAAGGAAAATGCACAGCGCCCCAAAACCGAACCGCGGGCGCTTCAACAGGTCAAACCCGCCCAACGCCGCGCTCGGCTCGTGCTTCTCTTCGGGTAGCTTGTTGCGGAACAGCCAGACCACGCCTGCAACCAGCGCCAGCGCAGCAGCGATCCCCGTGTAACCATTAACGATCGCCTGGCTTTCGGCGGTACGATAGGCATCCAGCGCAGCGCCCGACAGTTCGGCAGCGTTCATTGTAGCCAGACTGCCAAGGATCAGGATCGAGCCGACAATCGGGAAAATCGTGGTGCCCAGTGAATTGAATGCCTGGGCAAAGGTCAACCGGCTGTGCGCGGTTTTGGCTGGCCCGAGCAGTGAAATCAGTGGGTTGGACACCACCTGGACGATCACGACACCGCTGGCGAGCACGAACAGCGCGAACAGGAACAGGCCATAGGCTGCGCCTTGCGAGGCGGGAATGAACAGCAGGCAGCCGACCATCATGATCAGCAAGCCGGCAACTGCACCGCGCATATATCCGATCCGCTTGACCAGCCGCGCCCCTGGTATGCCGATCAGCAGGTAGGCAGTGAAAAAGCAGAACTGGACCAACATCGCCTGCGTGTAGTTGAGCGTGAACAGCTCTTTCAGCTTGGGAATGATCACATCGTTGAGGCTGGTGATCCCGCCGAAGATAAAGAACAGCGCCATAACAAACAGCCGCAGCTGGGGCGCGTCGATATGTGTGCCTTCAGCTTCAACGGTATGCGGATCGGTGCTGCTCGAAACAGCCGGGGCCATTGCCATGTGATTAATCTCCCGAAATCGTTTTCTTTTGGTTCAGCGCGGACAAGACAGCGGCTCGGCAATCGGCTCAAGCCGAGCACCCTTGAGGACAATAGCGAACTTCCCTTTGCTGGCAATCCGCAGCGGAATGCGCACTCGCTCGAAGCTGGCACCCAGTTCGGCAAAGCAGCGCAGCGGCACCTTGATCGTGGCAACGCCGGCCCTGCGCACCAAAGCGGTGAGCGGAACAGTCGCCCCGTCGGTTGTCAGCAACACTTCGGATGCCGCCGGCTGGGTGACATCCAGCTCGAGCAAGAGCATGAAGCTGCCGGTCACTTGCTGGCGCAAATCGCTTTCGGGGCCGGCAATCTCGAAAAATCCTTCGCCGCTCCATTCGATCAGCCGGGCGTCTTCCTGCGCGGTGGCGTCAACTGGGCGGGTAGTAACCAATCCCAGCGGACTGCGACCTACCCGCGTTCCCATCTCGAAGGCGCCCGAATTGTCTCCCACCGACATTGCCCACGGCGCCTGGACAGCCCCT
This sequence comes from Novosphingobium sp., assembly GCA_031413595.1. GTDB lineage: Bacteria > Pseudomonadota > Alphaproteobacteria > Sphingomonadales > Sphingomonadaceae > Novosphingobium. The sequence continues at coordinate 11,949 of JANOFJ010000094.1, read as the reverse complement.
TTGGCGAAATAGCGTGAGACGTTGCGCTGCGCAGTGGCTTCGACTTGCGGGTCCTCATTGAGCAACCCGACAGGCACGGGGCGCGTGTAGCTCAGGCCATAGCCAGCGGAAAAAGCCGGGCTGACGACCGGCGATCTGGCGTTGACAGGCCAGGCAAACGGCAGCCGGCCAACAAAATCGCGCCCCTTGGGACCGGCCACGAGCACATCGGCAACACCATTGCCTTCACTGCCCGGCAGCCATGCTGCGACGAAAGCATCGGACGCATTTATTTCCGGACCGGCGAACATCGGACGCCCCGAAAGAAATACCGTGACGACGGGAATGCCTTGCGCTTTGAGCCTCCGGATCAAAGCCAGATCCGTTGCCCCAAGCGGTTGATAATCTAGCGTTTCGATATCGCCCTGGAACTCTGCATAGGGGTTCTCGCCGATCACAACTATCGCGACATCGGGACGCTGGGCAAAGCTGCCGTCGGCGCTGAGCACAGCGCGGCCACCGGATTCACCTACCGCCCCGGCAATCCCCTGCCAGATCGTCTGGCTGTTGGGGAAATCGCGCTTGCTGGTATCGGTACCTTGCCACGTAACTGTCCAGCCGCCCGTCTGCTTGGCCATATTGTCAGCACCGTCGCCGGCTACCAGCACTTTGGCACCCGGACGGATCGGCAGGACACTACCTTCGTTCTTGAGCAGCACGAGCGACTTGGCGACCGCCTCGCGGGCGATGGCGCGATGCGCCACGCTGCCGATTTCGCCCGGTGCATCGCGCACCGCGCGCGCATTCCCGAGCAGGCCGAGCTTGGCTTTGACCCTGAGTATCCGCCGGACCGCATCATCGAGCCGCGACATGGAAATACGGCCAGCACCGACATCTTCCAGCGTGCTGGTGTATAGTTCCTTCCAGCTATCGGGTGCCATGAACAGGTCGAGCCCAGCATTGATCGCTTGCGGGCAATGGGTGTTGGTGCAACCTTCCACCTGGCCGTGGCCATTCCAGTCACCCACCAGCAACCCGGCAAAGCCCATCCGCTGTTTGGCAATATCGGTCATCAGTGAGCGGTTGCCGTGGTTCTTGGCGCCATTCCAGCTGGAGAACGAAATCATCATTGTCAGCGCGCCCGCTTCTATCGCGGCGGGATATCCCTGTGCGTGGGTCGCAACCAGCGTGCGCTCATCAATCTTTGCATCGCCCTGATCCTTGCCACCGGCGGTTCCACCATCGGCGAGGAAATGCTTGGCAGTCGCGGCGACCCGGTTGGCGGGAACGGGCTTCCCTTTGACCAGCGGCCCCTGCAGCCCCAGCACCATCTGGCGGCCATATTCGCCAACCAGCGCAGGATCGGCCGAATAGCCTTCATAGCTGCGGCCCCAGCGCAGATCCTGCGGCACAGCCAGTGTCGGCGCAAACGTCCACTCGATCCCGCTGGCCGAGATCTCCGCGGCGGTAACTTCACCAATCCGGCGGATCAACGCAGGGTCATTCGCTGCGCCCAGGCCAATATTGTGCGGAAATACTGTCGCGCCGGGCAGGTTGTTGTGGCCGTGCACTGCATCGACGCCGAACAAAGTCGGGATTGCCACGCCATCGACGATCACAGCCTTGGCAGATGCCGCGCGAAATTCACCGACAAGCTGTGCCCACTTGGACGATGAGCCGCGCTCGTCGCCATAAGGACCGCTGTTGCCGCCCGCGAGGATCGAGCCGAGCGGATAGCGCGCCATATCTGCCGGAGTGACCGAGGAAATATCCCCCTGGATGATCTGGCCGACCTTTTGTTCAACAGTCATGCGGGCCAGCAGCCGATCGATCAACTTTTCGCCCGCTGGGTCGCTCAATGCAGCGGGACTTCGCGCGGCCGGCCAACGCTCCGCATGAGCGGTGGATGCGGGGGATTGGGGGGCCAGGACCGCAGGCAGCGGTGCAATGGCACTGCCGGATGGGTCAACGGCACAACCGCTCGTCAGGGACAGCGCGGCGGCGGCAAGCAAGAGGCCGGAAACTCGCAAATTCATCTCCTGTGAACGTTCACTATCTTCTGCCAACTCTACGCCCCCGATGCAAGCCCCTAACGACGCTCAATCGATCGAAAGCCGGGCGATAAGAGCGGTCGGAATAGCCATCGAAACAGCCAGCAGGAGCAGCAGGCCCGAATAGCCCCACGCTGGAACGACAAGCAGTGCCAGCGGTGCGCCAAAAATGCTCGGCAGCGTATTGGTAAGGTTGATAATACCCAGATCGCGGCCAAGCCGGTCGCGCCGCGGCAGATATTGCATCACGAATGCCGAGTGCAGCGAGAGAAACACAGTGGAGCCGATCACGCAAAGCACATAGGCGGCGATTACCAGCCGCGGATCAGCGCTCGCTCCCATTATTCCAAACCCGGCCGCCAACACGCCGATCATTGCCAGCAGCGGCCCCTTGCGTCTGCCGCGGCGATCAGAAGCTAGCCCGATCGCCAGCGCCACCGGAATTGCCGCCAGATAGACCCCCGCGTTGATCAAGGCATAATCCTTCACCCCAAGGTGTCCGCCCAGCAAATCACGCAGGAAGTAGAATACAAATGCGAACAGCAATGCTTCGCTGATCTGCACGAAAAACCGGGCCAGCCAGAACAGGGCAAGCGTTTCACGCGGCGCGGATCGGGGCGCTGGTTCGGCTGCGTCAACGGAACTTGCCCGCCCGCCCCGTCCCGCCAATAAAACCAGTGGCAGAAACATCACCAGAGCGATTGCCGGAATTGCGAGCACCTGGGCCGTGAAGCCCCCCGGTAACTGCGCAATTCCCAGCAGGCTCAGCGCCGATATGCCCGGTGCCCATGACAGCATGCCGCCCAGTTTGCCGCGATGCCGGTCCGGCACATGTTCTGCCGCGAATGCACCGAGCGGCGCCAAATAGAGATTGACCGAAAATTGCCAGATCACCACGCAAACAACCAGCATTGCCGGGGTGCTTGCCTTGGTGATCGCAGCATAACTGAGCGCAAGACCCGCGATCCCTGCACTACTCCAGCGCAGCCGCCCCGGGAACAGATCGCTCAGCCAGCCAAAGGCTATGTTGGAAAGGCTGGCCGCAATCGCACCCAGAATTGCGGTAAGCCCCAGCCAGTTCAGATCCTGCGCGCCCGCCAACTCGCTGAAACGAAGCGGCAGCAGCAAGTTCAGAAACGGCATATAGGCGATTGTTCCGCCGGCCCAGGCCAGTGCGTAAGCAATCAGGGCCAGATTTTCGCGCGCTATGCGGTCGGCCGGAACGGTCGCATCACTCATCGCCGCGGCGAAGTCGTCGATCCGCGGACTTCCAGCGAGTAAGGCACCACGATCGGCCCGCGCCGCGCCGCTTGCGCCAGCTCACCATTGGGATCGACCAGCACTTTGGCTGCCCGCGCTGTGAGTTCGGCAACCGGCTGGTTGATTGAAGTCAGCGGCGGGGTACTCATTCGCACGATCGGCGTTCCGTCAAAACTGACCAGCGAAAGGTCATCCGGAACGACAAGGCCCTGGTCTTGAGCGACTGACAAGGCAGCCAGCGCCATTTGATCACCGCTGGCGATGATGGCAGTGGGCGGATACGGCAATGCCAGCAACTGCCTGGCGGCGGCCTCGCCGGATTCCGGGCTGAAGTCGCCAGTTTGAACCAGCGCCGGATCAGCATCGAGCCCAAGCCTGGCAACCGCATCGTGGTACCCGCCCAGACGCTGCTCGCTCAGTGCATATTCGGGCGAGCCGGCAATAAAGGCAATCCGGCGATGTCCGAGGCCGGCGAGATACTCGACCGTCTCGATTGCTGCGGCACGGTCGTCCATCCGGATCACTATTCCACCGGTTGCAGCAAAGCCGCCGATCCGCGCAGCCGGGATCTGCTCGCGCGCAAGAACCTGTAATATTTGGGGGTTATCCGAATGCGGCGGGGTCAGGATCACGCCATCGGGACGCAGCGCATCGAGCGCGCTGGTCAGTTCGCGTTCGATCTGGTCGCTATGGGTATCGACCAGCTCGAAGATCAGCCGGTAGCCATGCTCGGCACAGGTCAGCATGCCGCCGAACAGCATCTGGTCGATCCAGTCTATGCCTTCGCGCAATCGCCAACCTTCGATGGTGCGATCCCGGTCATTGAGCGCAAGCAGCAAGAAAGACTTCGATCCGCCCATCCGCCGCGCGGCAAGACTGGGCGAATAACCGAGTTTGGCCACCGCCACCTCGACCTTTTCCCGGGCCTTGACGCTCACATTGGGCCCATTGTTGATGACACGGCTGACCGTCTGGTGGGAAACCCCCGCCGCAGCCGCCACATCCATGATGGTAACTTTGCCCCGCATTCGCATCGCCCTGCTCAAGCTGCCGTGATTGCGTCAGGAACTGCCGCCTTGCAATGCCGCGCGACGGAATTCCGGTGCTTTGCCGCAACCGCCTGATGCCCCCGTGCCATGCCCTAATCGCTCGCTTTGCCGGATTGTCCCGAACGAGCGGCAACGGCCGCGTCATTCTTTTGCCAAACGCGAACCCAGTCGATTGCGAAGCGTTTGGGAAAATCCTTGCGCGACACTCCGCCAAGCCCGCGCTTTTCGGCCAAGCCGCCACCGATCGCCAGATTGAGAATCAGGTGGAATTCCCGGTCGAACGGTGCACCCGGCGCTTTCGATCCGGCTGACCACCATTCATTGGCCTTGCGTTCCGCATAAGTGCGGCCGTCGATCTGCCAGGTGATACGATCGCCTTGCCACTCGATCGCATAGGTGTGGAAACCTTCGAGCACTTCGGGAGCATGGATCTCCGCTCCCTTGTGCTGATTATCGGGCCACTTCTGGCCAAAATGAAGCGTGCCCAGGATGGTGGCCTCGCGCCCGCCGGAACAAGTGGCGCAAGGGATTCCCAAGTTGACCGCTTCCAGAATATCGATCTCGCCAGATGCGGCCCAGGATCCATAAGAGTCGGCTTCGGGCAGCATCCAGATCGCCGGCCAGGTACCTTGTCCCTGCGGCAGACTGGCCCGCACCTCGATCCGGCCAAAGCGCCAGGCCGCCTTACCCGGTGTCGTCAGCCGTGCGGAAGTGAATTCACGGGTGACCTCGGCATTGGGATCGGTTGCCCCGCGCCGTAAGGCTTTGGGCAATGCCGGACCAGTCGACCGCTGGCGAAGTGCAGAAATGACCAGCTTGCCGTCCACGATTGCGGCATTGCGCTTGCTCGCGGTATAACACTGCCGCTCGTCGTTTCCGCCGCCCCAGCAATCGACATCGAAGCCCCACTTGGCAGTGTCGATCACAGGTGTGTTGAATTCGTCCGACCAGACCAGCCGCCACTCCTCGGCGGCGGCCGGTTGAGATGCCGCCAGTACCAGCAGTACTGCGGCGAGTCTGCCAAAGCGCAACGTCATGCAGCCTCAGTCTGTTTGGCCGCGCAGTAACGAACCACATAATCGCGGTGGTTGGGCAAGCCTGCAACGGTATTAGTGACACTGTCGCGCAATCCTGCGAGCAGGTTTTCAAGCTCCTCGTCGGGGAGCTTGTTCGCTATCGGGTGATAGGCGCGAGGCATGATCCCCTGGCCGAGCATGACCTGGACCCAGCTGTTTTCGGCGAAGAGTTCCTCGTTCTTGCGGAACACGCGCCCGGTCTCGCGGAACAATTCGATTTTCTGGGTCAGGCTGTCCGGGATCTCCATGTCGGCGCATTGGCGCCAAAACGGGCTGTCGCGCCGCTCGGTTGCCTTGTAATGGAGGATCAGGAAATCTCGCACCTGCAGCATATCGGTATATTGCTGGTCGTTGAATTCGGCGACGTCGCGCTCGCTGATCTCGCCCATCGGCATCATCCGGATCAGCCGCAGAATAGCGCGCTGGATAAGGTGGATGCTGGTTGATTCGAGCGGTTCCATAAACCCGCCTGAAAGGCCGACGGCGATGCAGTTGCGGTGCCACTGCTTGCGGCGCGCGCCGGTGGTGAAGCGAATGAAGTTGGGCTCGGTCAGCCGCTCTCCCTCGACACTCGACAACAGCCGGTCGAGCGCGGCGTCGCGGTCCAGGTAACGGCTGCAATAGACGATGCCATTGCCCCGGCGGTGCTGCAGCGGGATACGCCACTGCCAGCCCGCATCGTGCGCGATCGCCTTTGTAAAGGGCACCGGCGGCGCAACGCTGGCGGTTTGAACCGCAATTGCCGCGTCACAGGGCAGGTAATGTGACCAGTCATCATAGCCGACATGCAGCGCGCCTTCGATCAACAGCGCGCGAAAACCGCTGCAATCAAGAAACAGATCGCCCTCAATCAGTTGCCCCGATTCGAGCAACAACGCGGCGATATGGCCGTTCTCGCCATTGAGTTGGACCTCGGCGATCTTACCCTCGACCCGGCGTCCGCCATCGGCTTCGGCCAGCTTGCGCAGGTAAGCGGCGTAAAGGGTCGCATCAAGCTGGTAAGCATAGTTCATCCGGTTTTCCGGAAGATGCGCAAACTTGCTGGCATAGGCCGCCTTCAGTTCGAGGCAGTAATCGTCATAACTCCAAGTGTGCCCTTTAGTCAGCCCATGTAGCCAAAAATGCTGGAACCCGGCCGACCAATGATCGCGCCCGGTGAGGCCGAACGAGTGGAAGTATTTCTCACCCTGAACTTTCCAGTTTTCAAACTCGATGCCCAGCTTGAAGGTCGCCTGCGTCTCGCGCATGAACTCAGCCTCACCGATGCCGAGCAGGCGGTTGTAATTGACCAGCGGCGGAATCGTACTCTCGCCCACGCCAACTGTGCCGATCGCATCGGATTCGATCAGCGTCAGCTCGATCGCCTCGCCCATGGTTCGCGCCAGTGCGGCGGCGGCCATCCAGCCGGCTGTGCCACCGCCTGCGATCACGACCCGCAGTTTCTTGAACTCACTCGTCATCGGCTTAGTGTCCTTAGCAGAAAGGCCCGCAATCTTCCGGCGGATTCGGCGTTCAGCGGGTCCAGTACTCCCCGGGCACCCGCGGGAATGTGGTCGGTCAATTGCGGCCCGTTGCCAAACACATAATGCTCGAACAGTTCGCGCCAGATGGCCTTGTCCACATCCGGTAGATCGCGGATGGTGAGCATTGCATGATTGAGCGCATCCTGTGGCTGGCCAAGGAAGCGGGGTGTGTCACGCCACCAGTAATTGAGCAGGATGTTAAACGGCGCGAGGCCTTCGACATGGTGCCACCACATCGAGGGGATGAAAAGTGCATCGCCCGGCTCGAGCTCGGCGACTTGTGCATGTTCGAGCGCATCGGCGAAGCGCGGGTGGCTCGCAAAGTCTGGCGCGTGAAAATCGACCATGCTGATTGCACGGCCCGCCGGGGTATTGTCGATCGGGCCAAGATAGAGGTTACGGAACTGGTCTGGCGGAAACAGGGTGAAGCGGCGACGCCCGGCCGCGCAGCAGGCCAGATTGTCTGGAAAATCATTGTGTGCCGCGATCCGGGTCGGCGTGCCGATCCACAAGCTAACCAGCGGCTCGCGCGTGCCCAGGCCAAGCTGGTTTTCCTCTTGCACACCATTGAAGTGTGTAGGAACATCGATTGACGCGAAGTAGACGGTCGACGGATCAGCGCGATCTTCATTGGCGTCCAGTCCGCGGAAGATGTCTGACAGCTTCCCCTGCCCAGTGCGAAAATTCATCTCCATCGCTGCGTCATAGAAAAAGCGGCCATCATGACCCGGAGGACCCATCGAAACGGTGAATGACACATCACGGGCTCGTTCGAGAAGATAGGCCCGGGCAACGCGGGCCGAAAGCAGACCGGCCTTGACCAACGGCCAATCGGTAACCAGTCCGCGGATTACGAAAGGCGTTCGCGCCCCTTTCAGAAGCGCATCGAGCGCCGCCGGGCCAGCGGCCTCTCGCTCAACCACCGCCGGCATGGCGGCGAAGATCGAGGCGCCGGCTTCAAGCACCAGCTACCCGCGCATTCTTGCGCGCAACCAGTGTTGAGAACTGCGACAGCGAAGCCACCACCATGAAGATCGCCTGCAAGTGCCCCTCGGTATGGAGCGCACCCAGCGCTTCGCCATCCAGCGACGCCAACCGTTCCTCGTCGATCGTGTGGAAACCGATCAGCGAATTTTTGGAGCCGTCATCAAGCGGCACTTCAACCGTAAATGGCTCGATCAGGGCATAGCGTTCCAATGCAGCGAAGAAGCCCGCGCATTCCCGGTAACCAAAATCGAGATCTCCAAGTCGTGCGGCAATGGCTTCGAGATAGGGAGTGGGCTTGCCCTCCTCGTCGAACACCCTCGTGCCCTCGCCGTTCACCGAGACGCGCGGATGGCCCATGTCGATATGGACCTGCGCGTCCTTTCCTTCTGCCGCCGGACGTCCGACCAGGAATGGCTGGATTGCGAGCGCCAGCGGACGATACCGCGCGTCCCATATGCCGCCCTCCAGAAACAGGTTTTCGCCGTTTTCAAACCCGAACATAGCGAGCGCGGAGAAATTGGCAGTTTCGATATCGCGGCGGAACACGATCGGGAAGTGCCCTTGTATCTGGCGAAATTCTGCCGGCACGGTGATGCAGGCCATCACAGTGTCACCAAATTCCGCGCCGGCTTCAGTGTGCACCCTGAGGTCTGCGTGATCGGCATTGTTGAGAATCTGGTGGCTGCTCATTGTGTGACGCGTTCTCCATGGGTCGCCTGCGCTTGCGGCGCTGCGGCTGCGTTGGCAAAATAGTTCCGGTTCGCGGGCAGCGCCGCGGCCAGCGCGCGCGATCGCTCCCGCACATCATTCAGCCGCGCGGCGGCGGCGGGTGATGGCGTAATGCCCTGGTTGGGGACCGGGAAGCCCATCCCGTAAAGCACATACTGCTGGCTGGCCGCTGAAAAGATCTCGTCCACCCGGGGAAAATCCCATGCCGAAGGCGGCTGCTCGCGCCACAGGGCCACGCTTTCAGCAAGCCGTTCGGGGATCGTTTCGGGTGCCCGCTGCGCCTGCCAATAAGGCTCTTCGCGGCGGCTGAGGACGTAGTGGAGCTTGAGGAAATCGACGATCCGGTCCCAGCGGTAGCGGAACAGCTCGTTAAAGCGGGCCGCGTGGATATCCATCGTCGCGCGGCTGGCAGGGAAGTTCTCGGTCAACGCCTTAAGCGACAGTTCGATCAGGACGATGGCCGAGGCTTCCAGCGGTTCGATGAAGCCCGCCGACAGGCCGACTGCCAGGCAATTCCGCTCCCAAAAGCGCGCACGGTGGCCGGTCGCGAAGGCAAGCTTGCGCGGTGAGACCTGGCCAAGATCGACGCCCGGCGCTTTGGCGCGAATATAGTCGTAAAGGATGCGTTCCGCCTCGTCGTCCGCGAGAAAACGCAAGCTGTAAACACAGCCGATCCCGCGGCGGCTGGGCAAGGCGATGTCCCACAGCCAGCCCGCCTTGTGCGCGGTGCCGATCGTTTGTGAAGCCACTGGGCTGTCAGGCGCTACCGGCACCTGGACTGCAAGCGCCCGGTCATTGAAGGAAACGTCCGAGCGGTCGATCCACTCCACCGCGCAATGCCCGCCAATCAAGACTCCGGCCTGACCTGTGCAATCGATGAACAGATCGCCGACCAGCGGCGCACTATCGCGTAACTCCAGCGCCGCGATATCGCCGTCCGTGCCTGCCACCACGCCGGTTACTTCTGCCGCAATCCGGGTAACGCCCAGCCGTACCGTGGCGTGCCGCGCCAGCAGCGCAGCGAATTTGCCGGCATCAAGGTGATAGCCGTAATTCAAAGCCCCGGAAAAGTCGGGCATGGCCCGTTGCCGCGGCGCCAGGTTGCGCGCGCAGACCGCATCCTGCGCGGTCATCGCCGCACCAAAAGAGGTTTCGGCGGCGCCCGTCTGCCAGGCAGCAAGGAGATCGCGCATATCGCCCGGCGGAGGCGCGGTGAAGGGATGCAGATAGCTGTCGCTCGCGGATCCATCGATCCAGCCATCGAACCGCGAGCCCTGCTTGAACGAGGCATCGCATTCGCGCAGGAACTCAGCCTCGGAGATCCCAATAGCTGCCAGCGTCTCGCGCATGGTCGGCCAGGTGCCTTCGCCGACGCCAATGGTCGGAATATCCGGCGCCTCGACCAGCGTGATCGACAAATCTGGTCGCTTTGCAGCGAGCAAACAGGCTGAAAGCCAGCCAGCTGTGCCGCCGCCCACTATCACAACACGCTGAATCGAACTGGCCATTACCCGAGGACCATAGCGGACATTTGTCCGGCTTGAGGAAAAAAAAGAGCCGCACTGACTGGCAGCGCGGCTCTTCCTTATAGAAGGCTCTTGCGGATCAATCCTGATGTATCAGAAGCCGAACCGCACGCCCGCGGAGTAGCGAGCATAACCCGGTGCCGCGAAGAAAACGGCGCGATCATTGCGACGCACGCCGGTGCGGTCCGCCTTGGTGACGTTGATCCCTTCCACGAACGCGGTCAGCCCCTTGCGGAATTCATAGCTCGCACTGACGTCGAACTGGCCATAGGATTTGACGTAGTAGGGATCGCGGTCGTAGCCAGCGAGGAACTTGTCGCGCCAGTTGTATGCGACGCGCGCTTGCAGGCCGTTCTTGTCGTAATACAGTACCGCGTTGGCACTGTTGCTGACCCCGGTGACCGAAAACTGGTCCACCGTCCAAGGTAAGGTGTTGTCAAACTTGGTGTCACTTTTCACGACCGTGTAGTTCAGGATCGCACCAAATCCGGTTTCCCAGAAGTTGTGCTGGACCGCGAACTCCCAGCCCCACAGATGCGCGCCTTGATCGCTGTTGATCGACTGCCCGAAAGTGAAGACCACATCAGGATCAGCCGCCTTGCCAAGGATGCCGCCCGTTACGGGATCGATCAGGTTCGGAAAGTTTGTGGCAATATAGCTGCGGATGGTTGCGTATGTCGTGTTACCGGCAGCCCGCGCTGCCTGGACCTCAACGCTCTGCGATGGGTCATTGAGGTCGAACAACGGTGTCTGCGTCGTCAAATTGGTGATGAAGTTGCTGACTTTCTTGTTGAAGAAGCCGACCGAAACATAGCTTGCAGTATCGTAGTACCACTCAGCCGACAGGTCGATATTCTTCGACTTGTATGGGGAAAGCGCCGGATTGCCCGAAGTTGCCGTGCTGCCCCCTACGCCCACGCGCAACGGTTGGTTGATCACGAGCGCGCCCATGCTGGCATAGTCGGGCCGCGTGACGGTGTGGCTGTACGATGCTCGCAGCTTGACGTTGTCGATCGGCGACACATCAAAGTCGATTGCCGGCAACCAGTTTTCATACTCGCCCTTCGCCGTGGTGAAGGTAGAACCAGGGGGAGAGATCAGGCTGATCTCGTTGTCTGCCACCCAGACTGTTCCGGTTGGAGTCGGAGCAAGCGTAGCCGAGTCAATCTTTGTTTTTTCATAGCGCAGGCCAAGGCGCAGCTTGGCTTCCGTGTCACCGACGTTGAAACGATGGAACGTCTGCACGAAGGGCGAAATCGATTCTTCCTTGATCCGACGGTCCGTTGAGTAGGCCGCAAGACAGGTGCCGGGAACCTGCGCCGCAGCGCAGATGTTCAGCCGTTCGCGCAGCAAATCGACCAGTCGTTCCGTATCGATCCTGTAATAGGTCGGAATGATCGAAGGATCGTTGCTACCATTCATGCCCGCCAGATCGTTTGGCAGGTTGCGCGGTGTGAACAGATCGTCCGGAGTGTCGGCTGCTGACAGCGTGCCGCCCCAGGTGTCGTTCTGAATCGTCCCGAATGCCGTGCGCACCTGGTTCTCGGTATAGGTGACGCCGAAATCGAGGCTCTCGATGAAGGAGGCATCGAAATCATAGCCGCCGCGGAAGGCGATCTCGTTGATCTCATCCTTCATGTACTGGTTTGTAAAGGCGTTGCCCGCGGGGCGAATGTTTGCAGCGATCGGCTCAAAACCTGGGAAATGAGTTACCGAGAGGACCGGCATGTCGGTGGTGTTGTCGAGCCGCTGGGTCTGCACACCGTACA
>JANOFJ010000093.1:0-4483 GCA_031413595.1 Novosphingobium sp. | reverse complement strand
CCATGCGGAACCCCGCATCGAGCAGCCGCGCGGTATTCTCCGCCCGTTCGAGGTAGCGGGCCATCCAGAAGATGCCACTGGCAGTCCGGCCTAGCATCTAAGCCCCCTCCTCTTCAGGGGAGGGGGTTGGGGGTGGGGGCTATCGGCCGGGCGTTGCGCCCAGTGGGACCGCCCCACCCCGCTGCGACTAGGCAGCAAGCTGCCAAGTCTCACTGCCCCTCCCCTGAAGAGGAGGGGCAAATGCGCAAAGCTAGTGACAAGCGGCTGGAATCGGGCGATAGTCCGCTGCGGATAACAACACTTCGAAAATAGGGGAACGCAATGGCCAAGTTTTTCGGAAACCTTCATCTGGTGCTTGTCACCGGACTGGTGCTCACACTTTTGACGATGTGGTATTATGCCGGAAGTGCCACTGTTGATACAAACTCCGTGTTCCGCTGGCTCCATGTATTCTTCGGCATCCTGTGGATCGGCCTGCTTTATTACCTGAACTTCGTCCAGGTGCCGACCATGCCGTCGATCCCCGCCGAACAGAAGGGCGCGATAACCGGGCATATTGCCCCGAAAGTGTTCTTCTTCTTCCGCTGGGCTGCCTTGTTGACCGTGGTGACCGGGCTCGTCGTCGCTTATGTCAGCGGGTACGCGCATCAGGCACTTGCGTTTCAGGGCGAAGGCAACGTCAAGTTGATCGGCCTTGGCATGTGGCTGGCACTGATCATGGCATTCAACGTATGGTTCATCATCTGGCCTGCCCAGAAGAAGATCCTCGGCATCGTTGAGGCTTCGGCTGAGGAAAAGGCCGCTGCTGCGCCGCGGGCGCTAATGGCCAGCCGCACCAATCTGCTGCTGTCGCTGCCGATGCTCTATTGTATGACGAGCGCAAATCTGGGCTGAGCCGGCTGCATTACCGACAATCAGAAAAGGTGCGGTGCCACAGGGTGCCGCGCCTTTTTCTATGTCTGATTCAACCGGTCCAGCCACGCCTTGGCTTGCTTGGGTTCGCCCACCGCGCTCGCTGCAACCGGCCCGCGCGATGCCTCGAACTGCTCATGCAATTCAAAGCGCGGCAGATCGAGCTTCTCGCGCAGATCATCGATCGATCGCCCAAGATCGCACAGATGCTCGACAGTCGGCGCAGCGGCAGCCTGAATATGCTTGTCCTTGCTGTGGCCAAATAGTCCCCAGGTCCCAGCCGCAGTGACCTGCAACGCCGCGATCAACGCCTCGCGATATTCGGTTTCCAGCTCGGAACGCAAGACGTCCATCCGCTCGAGCCGGTCAGCACGTGACATCAGATCTCGACCTGACTGCCCAGCTCGACCACGCGGTTCGAGGGCAGGCGGAAGAATTCCATCGCACTGGCGGCATTGCGCAGCATCCAGGCGAACAGCTTTTCACGCCAGATCGCCATACCGGGCTTGGCCGAGGCGATCAGCGTCTGGCGCGAGAGGAAGAAGCTGGTTTTCATCATCTCGAACGGCTCACCGCACATGGTAACGCCCTTGAGCGCGGCAGGAACGTCGGTTTCCTCCAGAAAACCGAAGCGCAGCACCACGCGGTAAAAGCCCTGCCCCAGGTCCTTGACCGAATAGCGCTCGATGGATTCGATATACGGCACATCCTGGATTTCGACAGTCAGGATCACCACCCGGTCATGCAGCACCTTGTTGTGCTTGATATTGTGCAGCAGCGCCGAAGGCACGCCCGCGCTGGATGAGGCCATGAACACCGCGGTTCCAGCCACACGCGCCGCACTGGAATGGGCGCTCTTGGCGAAGACTTCGATCGGGATCGAGCCTTCCGCCATGTTCTGGCGCATCAGCACCCGTCCGCGCGACCAGCTGGTCAAGAGGGTGAATATTACCAGACCGATCAGCAGCGGGAAGTATCCGCCATCGGGAACCTTGAGCAGGTTTGCGCCAAGATAGGCAAAATCGACCAGGAAGAAGACCGCCAAAAGCGGGATCGCTTTCCACGTCGGCCATTTCCACAGGCTAATCAGCACAACCGTCAGCAACACCGTATCAATCGCCATCGCGCCGGTCACCGCGATGCCATAAGCGGCGGCGAGATTGCTGGATGACTGGAAGAACAGCACCAGCGCCAGCACCATGATCATCAGGGCCCAGTTGATAATCGGAATATAGATCTGCCCGGCCGCCGAAGCGCTGGTGTGCTTGATCGACATGCGCGGGATAAAGCCCAGCTGGATTGCCTGCTGGGTAAGCGAGAATGCCCCGGTTATAACTGCCTGGCTGGCGATGATTGTGGCCATGATGACCAGAAACACGACGGGAATCCGCACCATATCGGGCACCATCAGGAAGAACGGGTCCTTGATCACTTCGGCCGCTTCAGCCGGGGTCAGGCTCAGCACCATCGCGCCCTGCCCCATGTAGTTGAGCATCAGCGCCGGCAGGACAAACCAGATCCACGCGATCGTGATCGGCTTGCGCCCGAAATGGCCCATATCGGCATAGAGCGCTTCGGCCCCGGTTACCGCCAACACGACCGAGCCCATCGCAATAAAGGCGCGAAACCCGTCGACCATGAAAAACCGCACGAAATTCAGCGGATTTATGGTCTCCAGGATAATCATCGGCATCTTGGCCATTTGCATCAGGCCCAGCGCCGCCAGCGTCACAAAATACAAGATCATGATCGGGCCGAATAGTGCGCCAACCTTGGCCGTTCCGCGCGACTGAATCGCAAACAGGCCGAACAGGATGAATACTGCGATCGGTATGATCCAGCGCTCGAATCCGGGATGAACGTAGCTCAGCCCCTCGGTTGCCGAAAGCACCGACATGGCTGGCGTGATCATGCTGTCGCCATAGAATAATGCGGTCGCAAAAACGCCCAGCAGGATGATCCCGGCCGACCACCTTTTGCCCGGCGATTCCTTGTTGATCAGGGCCAGCAGCGCGAGGCTGCCGCCCTCACCCTTGTTGTCAGCACGCATGATCGTCAGCGCATATTTGATCGTCACCACGATCATCATCGACCAGAAAACGAGACTCAGCACCCCATAGATATGGGTTGGATCGACATCGATCTTGTGGTGTCCGGCAAAGGTTTCGCGGAACGCGTAGATCGGGCTTGTGCCGATATCGCCAAACACCACGCCAACCGCGCCGATGGTCAGCTTGGCCAGCCCGCCACTTTGATGGCCATGGCCGCCAGTGGTCCTGGTGCCGGTTTCCGCAGGAACGCCGCCCTCTGGCACCGCCGCGCTATCAACAACCGCATCGCTCATGGTATTGCGCGCCCCTGGCAGAACCTGTTGCTTCGCCGGCCATGAGGCGGCGTCAAGGCTTCAGCGCTTAGCAGCATGCCATGCCCCCCGCAACAAGGCCTAACGAGCGCCATTGGCGGCGATAAATTGATCGAGTTTGCCCAAGCGCTCGGCCAGATCGGCGCGCCACGGCGCGTCTTTGGGCGAACGGGCGAGAAGCTCTGCCCACATTGCTCGCCCCTCACTCAGCCGCCCGCTTTGGGCAAGCGCAAGACCGAGAAAGAACGGCGGCCCCGGGTGTGCCGGATCCGCAGTTGCCGCGCGCTGATAGGCATAGAGTGCGGCTGGGGTCAGCGCCCCTTCGGAATGGCCGACCAGGGCATTACCCAGCGCCAGCCAGCCTTCGGCATCCTGGGGGTTCTTCTCCACCGCGCCCAGCAACACACTTGCAGCATCCGCATATTGGCCATTGCGGGCCATAGCATCGCCGATCACCAGCCAGCTGCTGGTGCCCTGAGCGCCGCTTGCGCGCAGCTGCTGCCGTGCCGCGACCAGCGCTTGCCCGTTGCCCTTGTTCTGCGCGGCGGGCGCTTTGGGCGCACCGGGCTGAACGGGGCTGCCTTGCAGCGCATAGCCCGCAAGCCCAAGCAGCAAGGCCGCACCAACGGCCTCCCAGCCGCCGCGCGGCACCTTGAACAAAAAGACCAACGCAGCAAATGCCAGCGCTGCCAAAGCGAAAATGAGAGCCCAGCTCATTTCCCGGCACTCCCGGTGAACCGGCGGCGCAGCAGGGCAGCGGCGATCAGCAGCAAAACCACCGGCGCGGCGAACAGCGGCCAGGTAAGCGCGGTGACGCGCGGGGCATAGGACACATAATCGCCGTAGCGCTCGACCAGCCAGGCGCGGATTGCCTCGGGTTCTTCGCCCGCTGCGATCCGCTGGCGGACCTGGTTGCGCATATCGCCCGCCATTGGCGCGTCCGAATCGGCAATCGACTGGCTTTGGCACTTGAGGCAGCGCAGTGTTTCCATCAGCGCCTGCGCCTTGGCCTCCTGCGCCGGATCGTCGAGCTGACGATAGGCATAGGGTGCGGGCGGCAGACTGTCCTGCGCGGCGATGGGTGTGCCGAACAACAAACCGAAAAACACAACAACACCCGTTCGTGGGGGGGGGCGTGGGGGCCCCCCCCGCGCCGGGGGGGGGCGAAGCGCGGCCCCCCACGGGGGTGGGGGGGGGGTGTTTTGCCCG
>JANOFJ010000092.1:0-20371 GCA_031413595.1 Novosphingobium sp. | reverse complement strand
AACGCCGCCTGACCATGCGCCCAGGTCTCCATCAGGCGCGCGGTGATCGATGAGCGCACGCTCATATCAGGGCCGACCCATTTAACCCGGTCCGATGCCGCGCGGGGCGCGACAGCTGCGGAGAGCTCTTCGGCAAAGTTCAGCCAGGCCGCGACCAACGCCTGCCCGCCAAGGCCCGCCAGCCACTCAGCCTCGAGCGTCGCCATTCCGCCCACGGCCATGCGGCTGCGCGCATCGTCCATGAAGGCAACAAACCCGGCCTCGTCGCTGACAGACAGCAGCGCAGCGCGGTTCCAGAAATGGAGGTGGCCGATGATCCGCTCGATCGGCCATTGCTTGAACAGGGTAGGGCGGAGCAAGGCGGCATCGTCCAGCCCCGCAATCAGGCCATGCAGGCTGCGAGTCTCGTCGAGAAAATCCTGTGCTTCGGTGATCGCCATGCTTGCCCCTTTTCACGGCAGCCTAGCGGTAAGCGTCCCGCGATCAATAGAGGCAAAGGGTCCGGGCTTTGTCTACCCGGACCCTTGCCGTCACTTCAGTTCGCAGGTTGTGCAGGTCCCCAGGTGCCGGTCCCGGCGCCGGTGCCGCTCCGGCCCATAAAGGTAATGGTTCCGCCCTTTCCGGCATACATCCCGGTCCGGCCCACAAGCCCGCCGACACAGCCCATCGAAGCCTTGTCTTTCGAGGTCCAATTGCACCCCCAGGTTGAGCTGTAGAGCCCATTTGACCCCGTGCCGTCGCAGATCGTGTGCATATCGAAGATCTTGCCGTGATGTGGCTGTGTGGTGCTGACGCAGGTGTAATTGTCGACTGACTTCTTGCCGTCTGCCCAGGTAACCGTACTCTTCCCGGTCCAGGTCGCGCCGACCGCCAGATTGCCCGCCATGTCGGGTCCGCCAACCGTAGTCGCCGGATTCGCCATTGCCTCGAAAGTGAAGTTTTGCGCCTGCGCCGTACCCGCTGTGCCTGCGAGCAAGCACACCGCGGCGATCAATTGAATTGCTTTCATGACATACCCCTTTGCTTCAATATTGAAACACCCGGCGGTCACTGATTTTTAACGATAATTGATAGTCTCGTTAATAGTCCCAACGCGGCCGGTTGTTTTTGCTTATTATCCAACGACTCGCGACCCGAAGCAAGATTGTAACTATTTTCGCTTCGTAACAACCGAGAAAACGCGGTTAGCCGAAGCTCAATCAATGCTGACTATTAAACATCTCAAAAAACCAATGACTTTGCGCTTCTGTTTACTTTTCGTTCCGCTCACGCCAGAAGTCGTGGATGCCGCTCGAACCGCTCCCCCTCCCCGCGCTCCACGCCAGCCACGGCGGTTGCTGGCTCCGCGATGGCCGGGGCGTCACAAGAGGGCTCGGCAAGGGTGAAGCGATCATGGCGGCGGCCGATACCCCGCTGCTGATGCTCAATGCGCCGCTCGTCGCAAGCCGTCTGGGCTATCCCGATTTGTCCGGGCTCGATCTTTTGGAACTTTTCGCTTTCATCCACCCCGCTCGTTTTATGGTGCCGACTCCGAAGGGTTTGGCCCATGCGCTGGGGCTTGCCGAGCCGGAGGGTGACGACGCTGTGCCAGCGCTGTTGCAAGAGGCGGCGGAGGCGTTGCTATCGGCTTGCAATGCCGATGCATGGTCCGAGCGCGAGGGGGCCTGGAGCGCGCTGCAATCGCTGACAAAGCTGCGCTGGCCGTGGGCTGCACTGCTTGCGCCGCGGATCCGCCAGCCTGAACGGGCCGAGCGCTGGCTGTTCGCCCGCCTGCCCGAATGGGATGAAACCCCCGAGCGGCCGCAGCCGGCGCAGGTTGAATTGGATAGCGAAGCGGTCGCCGCACGGCTTGCCGTGCTGACCGGCAGCGACGCCGAAATCCGCCCCGGTCAGCGCGCCTATGCCGCTGAATCTGCTCATGTTTTTGGTCCGCGCCGCCGCGAGGCCCTACCGCATGTGCTGTTGGCGCAGGCCGGAACGGGCATCGGCAAGACGCTGGGATATCTTGCCCCGGCATCTCTCTGGGCACAAAGTTCGGGCGGGACCGTCTGGGTTTCAACCTTCACCAAGGCGCTACAACGCCAACTGCGCCGCGAAAGCCGCCGGGCATGGAATAGCGATCGCGAAGACGGTTCGCAGCCAGTGGTGGTGCGCAAGGGGCGCGAGAATTATCTCTGCCTACTCAATCTGGAGGATGCCCTGCAGGGCGGTTTCACCGGCCGCGCTGCGATCCTTGCCCAGCTGATAGCGCGCTGGGCCGCCTATAGTCAGGATGGCGACATGATCGGAGGTGACTTGCCAGGCTGGCTAGGCACGCTTTTCCGCCAGCGCGGGGTCGCGGCGCTGACCGATCGGCGCGGCGAATGCGTCTATGCCGGCTGCCCGCATTACCGAAAATGCTTCATCGAACGCGCCGCGCGCAACAGTGCCCAGGCCGATCTGGTTATCGCCAACCATGCCCTCGTCATGGTCAATGCGGCGCGCGGGCGCGATGCGGCGCAGCGCCCAACTCGGATCATCTTCGACGAAGGCCATCATGTGTTTGAGGCTGCGGACGCGACCTTTGCTGCGGCCTTGACCGGCGCTGAAACCATCGAACTTCGCCGCTGGGTGGTGGGGCCGGAACGCGGCTCAAAGGGTCGGCGCCGGGGCCTCGCAGCGCGGCTCGCCGATGTCGCGAGCTATGACGAAGCCGGCGGCAAGGCGATCGCTGCAGCGCGTCATGCGGCTGAGGCACTGCCGAGCGACGGGTGGCTCCAAAGGCTGCTCGAAGGCGCGCCGTTCGGCCCGCTCGAGGCCTTGTTCGGCGCTGTCAGGGCGACAGTCTATGCCCGCGACGAAAGCGGCGGGCAGGAAGCGGGCTATGGCCTGGAAACCGAAGCAACCCAGTTCGACGGTCCCTTTGTTGAGCTTGCCGGACAAGCCCAGTCCGCCCTGGCCGCGCTGCGCACCCCGCTGATCCGACTCGGCGGGCGGCTTGAGGCGCTGATTGAGGACGGGCCCGACTGGCTGGACGGCCCCGGCCGTGCCCGGATCGAAGGGGCGCGTCATTCGCTCGGCTGGCGGATCGATTTACTAGCTGCGTGGGAAGCACTGCTTGACCGGATGGGCGGGCCAGCCGATCCGGAGTTCGTCGATTGGCTCAGCGTCGAGCGGTCAGACGCGCGCGAGTTTGATGTTGGCATCCACCGCCGCTGGCTCGATCCGATGAAGCCGTTTGCCCGCACTGTGCTGGAGGGCGCGCATGGGGTGATGCTGACCAGTGCCACCCTGAGCGAGCGGACCCCGGGGGGGACTGACTGGGACGCTGCGGTCGCCAGAAGCGGCGCCGGTCATCTCGGCATTGCGCCGCGACTGTCCGCCTTTGACAGCCCGTTCGATTATGCCGCCCAGGCCGAAGTGCTGATCGTCACCGATGTGACCAAGGGCGATATTTCCGGTCTCGCCGGTGCCTATGCGCGGCTGATCGAAGCGGCGGGCGGCGGAGCACTTGGGCTGTTTACCGCAATCAAGCGGCTGCGCGCGGTGTATGGCCGGATTGCGGATCGGCTGGCCCGGACCGGACTTCCGCTCTACGCCCAGCATGTCGATCCGATCGACACCGGCACATTGGTCGATATCTTCCGTGATGATCCGCGCGCCTCGCTGCTCGGCACCGATGCGCTGCGTGATGGGGTCGACGTACCCGGCCATTCATTGCGACTGGTGGTGATGGAGCAGGTTCCCTGGCCCAAGCCGTCGATCCTCCACCGTGCCCGGAGACTGGCGGCCAATGCCGGATCGGGCGGAGGGACAGGTTCCGGCAACGCCTATGATGACCGAATTATCCGCGCCCGACTTGCCCAGGCTTTCGGGCGGCTGATCCGCAGTGCAGACGACCACGGCCATTTCGTGGTGCTGTCCGCCGCTTTCCCGAGCCGCTTGCTCACTGCGTTTCCGCCAGGGACGCCGATCCACCGCGTTACGCTGGACGAGGCTTTACAACGCGTCGCTGCCGGTGTTTCTAGGGCTCCTGCCAAAGTTGAGGATCCTGCTTGAAAACCCTGGGCTTGTTTCGCCACGCCAAGTCGGATTGGCATGACCCGCGCGCGCGCGATTTCGATCGCCCGCTTAACCCGCGCGGTGAAAAGGGCGCGGGTCTGGTTGGGCGGCATATCTTCGATCACGACGTCAAGTGGGACAAGGTGATTGCTTCCCCCGCAGTGCGCGTCGCCGAAACGATCGAGCTGGCGGCTAAGGCTACGGGCCGCCCGATCGCGGTCAATTGGGACCGGCGGATCTATCTCGCCAGCTCTGCAACCCTGCTTGATCTGTTGCGTGAGCAGAAGGACGATCCGGGCTCGGTCTTGATGGTCGGCCATAATCCAGGGCTCGAGGATGTGATCTTCGATCTCGTCCCTGACGATGGCACCAGTCCGCTGCGCGATGTCGTGGAGCTAAAATTTCCGACCGCGTCCTTCGCCGTGCTCGAGCTTGATATCGAACACTGGAATGAGCTCAAGGATCTCTGCGGAAAGCTGGTTCATCTCATCCGCCCCCGCGACCTCGATCCCGCGCTGGGGCCGGAAGTCGTGTGATCCTATCCGGGGCAACGTTACGCCTGATGGATCGCCTTGGTTACCAGATAGCTCTCGAAACCCTCGATGCCGCCTTCGCTGCCGAAGCCTGAATCCTTGACCCCGCCAAACGGCGCATCGGCAACGCTGATCGCAAAAGTGTTGATACCGACCATGCCCGCTTCGATCGCATCGCCGAGCAAATTGGCGCGCCGCATGTTCTCGGTAAAGGCGAAAGCGGCGAGTCCATATGGCAGGCGGTTGGCCTTCGCAATTGCATCGTCGAGGGTTGAAAACGGTGCGGCAACCGCGATCGGCCCAAATGGTTCGTTGGCCATAATCGCTGCGCTATCGGGGACATCGGCGAGCAGCGTTGGCTGGAAGAAGAAGCCGTCGCCGCTGTTGTTTGCCGCGCCGCGCTCGCCGCCGGCCATCACTCGCGCGCCGGCCTTGCGGGCATCGTCGACCAGGGCCTCGATCGCGCCGGGGCGCCGGGCGTTGGCGAGCGGCCCCATTTTAGTGTCGGCCGCAAATCCATTGCCCATGGTCACCTGCCGGGTTCGTGCGGCGAAGCCTTCGAGGAAGCGGTCGTAGATCGCCTCCTGAACATAGAACCGGGTGGGTGAGACGCAGACTTGCCCGGCGTTGCGGAACTTTTGCGGCACTACCATGTCGAGCGTCTTGTCCAGATCGCAATCGTCAAACACCAGCACCGGCGCGTGACCGCCCAGCTCCATCGTTGTGCGCTTGAGGCCGTCGGCGGCCAGCCGCATCAGATGCTTGCCGACCGGAACCGAGCCGGTGAAACTCACTTTGCGGGTTACCGGCGAGGCCAGCAAGTGCCGGCTCACAACATCCGGCACCCCATAGACCAGCTGCACAACCCCATCGGGCAATCCGGCATCGATCAGGCAGCGCACCAGCGCACTGGTGCAGCCGGGGGTCTCCTCGGGCGGCTTGGCAATCACCGAGCAACCTGCCGCCAGCGCCGGAGCCAGCTTCTTGGCCATCAAATAAACCGGAAAATTCCAGGGGCTGAATGCTGCGACTGGCCCGACCGGCTGCTTGATCACGATGCTGCGTTGACCCGTCGGTCGCACCAGCACCCGGCCATAGACCCGCTTGGCCTCTTCGGCGCACCATTCGAACAACTGGGCGCTGCTAGCCACCTCACCGCGCGCTTCGGCAATCGGCTTGCCCTGTTCGCGGGTTAGCAGCGAAGCGATAACCTCGGCCCGCTCGCGCATCAGAGCGGCGGCGCGGCGCAGGATCGCACTGCGAGCATCTGCATCGGTGGCGCGCCATACCGCAAAGGCACGTTCGGAGGCCGCCAAGGCTTCATCAAGATCGGCTGCGCTGGCCAGCGGAACTTCAGCGATCGTCGCCCCGGTTGAGGGATCGACCACTGCATGATGGTCACGCCCCTCGCCCACCCGCCAGCTGCCGCCGACAAACAGGGCGAGTTCTGTATCGTAATTGTCAGTCATGCTTGTGCCTTACCCGATTGGCCGATCCTGTGACAGGGTCATAGGCTGCTGGTTGGCCGCTGGGTAGGGGGTAAGGGTCAGGCCGCAGCGAGTGCTGCTGCGAGGCCATTTCGAATTGACGTCAGCTGCGAACGGAGGTTGCCACCAGCCGGCACCGAAGCCGCCGCAAGAGGCGCGTGAGCAGGGGTGCCCTTGCCTTCAAGTGCCAGACGTGCGCCGCGCAGCGTGTAGCCTTCACGGTGCACCAGCCGGTCGATCTCGGCAAGCAGGCGAATATCCTCTGTCCGGTAATAGCGCCGCCCACCGCTGCGCTTCAGCGGTTTGAGCATTGGGAACTGTTCTTCCCAATAGCGCAGAACATGCTGGCGAATGCCTAGCTTTTTGGCCACTTCACCGATGGTCCGCAGCGCATCGGGCGCTTTTCCATCGTCAAACTGGCCAAATGCTTCGCTCACCCTTTGATGATCCGGTCTTTGAGCATCTGGCTGGCGCGGAAGGTTAGAACGCGGCGCGGCGTGATCGGCACTTCGACACCGGTCTTGGGATTACGGCCAACCCGCTGAGCCTTGTCGCGCAGCAGAAACGTGCCGAAACCTGATATCTTCACGTTTTCGCCTTCTGCCATGGCACTGCACAAGTGATCGAGGATCGCCTCGACCATGTTGAGCGATTCGGAACGCGAGAGACCCAACTTGCGGTTGATTGCTTCAGCTAGATCGGCACGGGTTAATGTGTTCATGGAGCGCATGCTGCCCTTTCCCCCAAATGTAAGCGCGACCTACGACTCGGAACATACGCGAATATCAAGCGATTGCAAAGGAATGCCCGCAGCTTTGGCGATGCAGTCAGATGTCACATCCGCAGCAGGCTGGCACCCCATGTAAAGCCGCCGCCCATCGCCTCCAGCATCACCAGATCGCCGGGCTTAATCCGCCCGTCACGCACCGCTGTATCAAGTGCGAGCGGCACCGATGCAGCAGATGTATTGGCGTGGCGATCAACAGTGACGATCACCTTGCCAGGTGGCAACCCCAACTTTCTTGCAGTGGCATCAAGGATCCGCTGATTGGCCTGATGCGGCACGACCCAATCGAGGTCAGCCGAGGAAAGCCCAACATCTTCAAGCACTTCCTGCAAGACTTCAGCCAGATTGACGACCGCGTGGCGGAATACTTCGCGGCCCTTCATACGGACTTTTCCGACAGTCCCGGTGCTCGATGGGCCGCCATCGACAAAAAGCAGCGATCCATGCGCGCCATCGGCATGAAGCCGGGTGGCGAGGATCCCCGGTCCGTCTGGGGGGATAACATCGCGCGCTTCAAGCACCACCGCTCCGGCTCCGTCGCCGAACAGGACGCAGGTCGTACGATCTTCCCAATCTAGAATTCGGCTGAATGTTTCGGACCCGATCACCAGCGCGCGTTGTGTCATTCCGGTACGCAACATCGAATCGGCCACGCCCAGCGCATATAGGAAACCCGAACAGACCGCCGCGACGTCAAAGGCGATCCCGCCGTTGCAACCCAGCGCATGCTGAACCTGGGTGGCGGTGGCCGGGAAGGTCTGGTCTGGGGTTGCGGTGGCAAGGATTATCAACCCGATGCTGCTGGCCTCGACTCCTGCTGCTTCCAGCGCAGCGCGCGCGGCGGCGGTCGCCAGGGTGCCGGTCGTCTCGTCGTCGCCAGCGATATACCGGTTACGGATTCCGGTTCGCTCAACGATCCATTCATCACTGGTGTCGACCTGCTTTGCCAGTTCCGCGTTGCTCACGCTGCGCTTCGGTAACGCGGAGCCGGTGCCAATCAGGACCGAACGCCGGGTCACTTCGCCGTTGCCTTGGGCGCCTGACGCAGGCTTGCTTCACCAATTGTCCCAAGATCGGCCATAATCCGCGTCGTCAGATCCTCTTCAAGCAAGCGTGCCGTGACTGCCACGGCGTTGGCAACTCCCAGCGCGTTGGCGCTGCCGTGGCTTTTGACCACCACGCCATTCAGCCCGAGAAAAACTGCACCATTGTGGTTGTTGGGGTCAAGATGGTGCTTCAGAAGCTCAGTCGCCGGGCGTGAAATCAGGAAACCAACCTTGGACCGCAGCGAGCTGGCGAAGCTGCGGCGTAGCAAATCGGCGACAAAGCGCGCCGCGCCTTCTACTGCTTTCAGCGCAATATTGCCTGAAAAACCATCAGTCACAATAACGTCGACGTCGCCGCGCGAGAGCTTGTCAGCTTCGGTAAAGCCATCGAAGGTCATCGCCAGCTTGCTTGCCGCCTTAAGCTGGCTGGCAGCATCGCGCAGCACGTCGGTGCCTTTGCCCTCCTCCGTACCGATGTTGAGCAAGCGAACCCGCGGGGAATCAAGGCCGGTAACGATCCGCGAATAGGCCGCGCCCATGATCGCGAACTGGACCAGATTCCGCGCGTCGCAATCGGTGTTGGCACCAAGATCAAGCATGACGAGGTCGTTCTTGCCCAGCGTCGGGAGCAGCGCGGCCAGCGCCGGCCGGTCAATCCCCGGCATGGTCCGCAGCGCTACCTTGGCCATCGCCATCAGCGCGCCAGTGTTGCCTGCGCTAACCGCGGCTCCCGCATCGCCCGTTTTTACTGCATTGATCGCAAGGCCCATCGAGGTTGTCTTGGCCCGGCGCAGTGCCTGGGTCGGTTTTTCCTCACCGCTGACGACGTCGTCAGCGTGGAGGATTTCCGAAGCTTCACGCAGATTGGGGTGGTTTTCCAGCGCGGCCTTGATCCGCGCTTCATCGCCAACCAACAGGAATTTGAAGCGATCATGACGGCGGCGAGCGAGCGCTGCGCCTTCGATCATCACGCGCACGCCTTCATCGCCGCCCATCGCGTCAACTGCGATACGCGGAAGGCTCATGTGCGAATTGTCCGATTACGAGGGGTTTAGAGCCCGACCGCGATAATCTCGCGCCCGTTGTAATGGCCGCAGGCGCCGCACAGATTGTGCGGGCGCTTCAGCTCACCACAGTTCGAGCATTCATGGAACGCTGCGGGCGACAGCGCATCATGGCTGCGGCGCATGCCCCGACGTGAAGGGGAAGTTTTTCTTTTTGGGACAGCCATTGCGGCACCTGTTCCTGCAAATTCGGTTCGTCGTATGAAGGCCGCGCGAGGCCCATGCTGTTTGGCACGGAGCCAGCGGCTGCGAAGGCGGGCCTATAGCGAATTTAACGTGCGTTGCAAGCGTCCTCGGGCTAGCTCGGCAATCGGATACCGCAGGGGAGAGAATAATGTTGCTGACTACCACTCTGACTACCGCCGCAGCCGCGGCAATCATTAACATCTGGCTGAGCATCCGCTGCGGCCAGATTCGCACCAAAGATAGCATCAGCATCGGCCACGGGGGCAGTGAAATGCTCGAACGCCGGATGCGCGCGCAGCTCAACTTTGCCGAGAATACCCCCTGGGTGCTCGCGCTGGTCGCGGCGCTGGAATTGGCCGAAAAGGGCGGCCAGTGGCTTCCCTATGTGGCCGGGATCTATATGCTGGGCCGGGTCGCGCACGCCCTGGGGATGGACGGAACCAACCTGGCCAAAGGCCGGATGATCGGCACGCTCACCACGATGCTGACGTTGCTTGGCCTCGCGATTGTGGCAGTGTTGGTCGCGACCGGCACGGTCTGATCGGGCGGAAGGCCCGCTCTAGTCAGGGTGGGCCCTCAGCTCAGAATATAATCGCTGACATAGGCATTGGTCTGCCGCTCGCGTCCGAACGTGCTGACCGGACCGTGGCCGGGGTTGAAGGTCACATCATTGCCCAGCGGCCAGAGTTTCTTGGTGATCGAATCGATCAAATCCTGATGATTACCCATCGGAAAGTCGGTTCGCCCGATCGATCCCTGGAAAATTACATCGCCAACTATCGCAAACCGCGATGGCGCATGGAAAAACACGACATGCCCCGGGGTGTGCCCCGGGCAATGAATTACATCGAGCTCAAGCTCACCGACCGTTACCTTGTCGCCATCGTGGAGCCAGCGGTCCGGCTCAAACACTTCGCTGGTAATCCCATACTTGCGCCCGTCCTCACCCAGCTGGGCAATCCAGAACCGGTCCGCTTCCTGCGGGCCTTCGATTGGCAGGCCGAGCTCCTTGGCCAGAATCCCCGCGCCGCCGCAATGATCAAGGTGACCATGGGTAACCAGGATCTTTTCCAGCGTCACCCCGGCGCGCTCGACCGCCAGCTTCAACCGGTCCAGATCGCCGCCCGGATCGACCAGGGCCCCGCGCATCGTTTTGGTACACCACAGCAGCGAGCAGTTCTGCTGCAGCGGCGTGACTGGAATGATGGCGACGCGCATGGGCGGTTCCGCCAGAGGAGAGTGGGGCTGTTCAGTCATAGATGCAAAATGGCGGCACTGGGGCGCGTTTGCAAGTTAGGCCTTCAAAGCCGCCCGCTCTTCCAAACTACCCGGCCGATCACCTGCACCTCTTCAGGCGGCAGCTCGATCACCCGGTAGGCCGGATTATCGCTGACCAGTGCCAATGTGCCGGGGCGGCCAGTGTCGAGCCGCTTGACCAGCAGCACGTCGCCTGCACGCACCACGTGAATCCCGTCGCGCCATGCCCGCGGACTGCGATCGACCAGAATTTCGTCTCCATCGCGCAGCGTCGGCTCCATCGAATCGCCAGCGACGACAATCGACGAAAGCATCGACGGATCGAGGCCCTGCTCGCGCATCCAGCGCGCGCCGAAGCGAAAGGCACCGATTGCAGCTTCCTCTCCCGCCAGCGCACCCGGCCCGGCTGAAGCACCCAGCGCGAGGCGCGGGACATCAACCCATTCGCTGCGACTGCGTTTCTCGGGCGCAGCGGAGGAAAACTCCTCCGGCGCGCCAAGCTCCGATTCGGCCACGCCAAAGAACCGCGCCAACGTTCTGCGGTCAGTCTCCTCGAGTTTTCGCGGGCTACCCTTGCGGATAAATTGTTGCAAATAAGTCTGATTCCGTCCGATCAACTCGGACAGGCCAGACAGGCTGGCGCCGTGTTCGCTCACGAGTTCAAGCAAACGCACGCGGGGATTGGCAGTAACCATCATTCGCTCATACTCGAAGTAATTTTCCTAGACAAGTAGGATTTCGCAACTCAACAACAGGATTATTCCTACGATTATTCGCCCAGGGGAGAATGCACATGCTGATTAGCCGGATCGAACGCTTTTTGCGTCAGACCGGAATGCCGTGGACCAAGTTCGGCCGCCTTGCCGCACATGACCCGCGCTTCGTCGAAGATTTGCGAAATGGCCGCGTGCCCCGCGAAAACACGGAAAAAAGAATAGAACATTTCATGAACATTTATCGGGAGTCGAGCAATGCAATTTGATCCAGCAGCGGGCAAGGCCATGATCGAACAAGCCAATCGGATCGAACAAGCCACTCGAGGCACGCGCCGGCGCCCATGGATGCAGCTGCTTTCTGCCCTGATGACCCTTGCCGGGGGCCGCGCCGAGCTGATCCGACACAGCGAACAACCTTGGGCCAGCGTCACCTTTTCAGGCAGCCGCCACACCATTGCGCTGGCCTTTTCCGGCAGCGAGGCGGTGGCCGCGGGTGAAGCCTTTATCGACGCCCTGCCCGATCACGAATTCACCATCCCGCGCCAGCTCGTCGCCGATGCGGCAGTGATCACGCTTGAACATTCAATGCTGCCCGAGCCGCGCCTGCTGGTGGAAGTTGAAGTGCTCCTGCTCGAAGAAGAGTGATGCCTTGTTGCCTGTAAGGATGCAGTGTAGCGCAAGGCAATGTGCGCCACCGAAGGCGCGACGAATTTCCATGGGATTCAATGTCCTGATGACCATCAGAGCCCCCAAGATACTGATTATCGATGATTTCCTTAGCGAAGATGTGCTGACAGGATTGCAGGAGTATGCCATCGCCAGCGCGGCAAGCTTTGTGCCGACCGGCGTAAACGAAGATCGCCCGCATGATGAGGCCAGGCCGCCGCGCCAATCGTCGAGGAACATAGATGGCCTGGGACCATTCAAACAGGAATTCCAGTCGGCGATCAGCGCCAGGCAGGACGAATTCATGGCGGCGCTGGGTGTCCCTCATTTTACCGTTCACGAGACAGAGCTTGAATTGGTCGCTCATGGGGACGGGGCCTATTACATCACCCATGTCGATGTTCTGACCGGTGACTATCGCGCGTTGCAGACAACCGACCGGATCATCAGCGCCGTGTTTTATTTTTACCGCCAGCCCAAAGCCTTCAACGGCGGCGAGCTTGCTATTTATCCGCTCAGCAAGAGTGCGGAACCTTTCCGGTTGATCGAGCCGGACCGAAACCGGCTGATCGCGTTTCCCTCATTCGTGCCGCATGAAGTCAGGCCAGTGACATGTTCCAGCGGCGCATTTGCTGACTCGCGCTTCGCAATAAACTGCTGGCTGCGCCGGGCGCGAAATTATGCCTAGTAGCCGAGCGTCAGATCAACCCGTGGCTCCAGTGGTTCGCCGTTGCGATAGCGTTCCAGATTGGTCAGGAACCGCTCAACCGCACGGACGAACATCTTGTCCTGCGCCCGGCCCGACAAATGCATGGTGATATGGGCGTTATCCAGCGCCCACAGCGGGTGATCGGCGGGCAGCGGTTCTGGGGTGGTAACATCAAGGAAAGCCCCGCCGATCCGTCTCGCCTCTAGCGCCTCCACCAGGGCCACCTGATCGATCACCTCACCGCGCGCGATATTGACGATCACGCACGCCCCATTCATCGCCGCCAGCTCCCCCGCGCCGATCATCCCGGCGGTATCTGGGGTTGAGGGAACCGCGATGATCACCCAGTCAAACTCGCCGAGCCGGTCGCGCCATTGGTCTGGGCCCAAAGTGCCTGCACCCGGGGAGCGGCGAACCTTGACCACCTCCACCCCGAAAGCCGCCAGCCGCGCATCGATCAACTGCCCGATTGCGCCATAGCCCAGCAGCAGTGCCTTTGAGCCGAACAGCTCGCGCTTGCCGGGTGAATCCGACAGCCATTCGCGCCGCTCAGCCGCGCGGACGACCTCGCGGTAGCCCTTGCAAACCGTCAGCATCCCCATCAGCACATATTCGGCGATAGTGATCGCGTTGATCCCCGCACCATTGGTGAAAATGACGCCGCGCTGCGCCATTAGTTCCAGCGGCATCCCATCGACCCCGGCATAGACCGAGTTCAACCATTTCAGCTTGCCTGCCCGGCGCATCGCTTCGGCCATGTCGCTTTTTTTGTACAGATCGAACCAGCCGATTTCCGCTTCGGGCGCCAGATCGAACAACTCCTCAGTGGTCGTGAACCAGCGCGCATCTACCCAATCGGGCAAGCGCGGCTCGATCAAGGGCCGCGCCATGGCAGACAGGACGGCGATGGTCTTGGTCATTTCAATTCCTCATACCGCGCCAGCATCGGCGGCGTGTGGAGACATTCGGCAAAGCTGAACGGGCGGGTGGTCAGAGACGGTACCGAGACGGCCCCCGGATGCGCCGGGTTTAGCAGCACAACATCGGCTTCTGGCAGGACTTTCGAGCGCACTGCGGCGAGCAGCGAGCGCCGGCTCTCAAGCCACTCGCCAACGAAGGTACGAATGGCAACTTCGCCGCCGTCATCGGGCACCCGTTCGGGCATCGCATCGACCTCGGTCCAGCCGAGCACGAAGTCGTCCGGGATGCCCTGCAAGTCGCGCGGTTGATAACGCAACGCCACCAGCACCGCGAGGCCCGCCTCGCTGGCGAGGCTGACCACCGGAATGCCCGGCGGCGCATAGCGTGCGCCACCCAGCATGGCACCCCGCCCGTCCAGCGCCACAAACGGCGCGCGGGTCAGCCGCCAGAGTTTCACTCGGTCAACTTCCAGTCCCAGCCAAGCGGATCGCCGTCCATGACTTCGACACCTTGTGCGGCGAGTTCATCGCGGAGGCGATCGGACATCGCATAGTTTTGCACTGCCCGGGCTTCCTTGCGCATAGCAAGCGAAGCTTCGATGTGAGCTTCGGTAATTGTCGCTGATTTGGGCCGGATGCGCAGATCGGTGCGGGTGAGTGTCAAGAGATTTAGACCAAGGACGGAATCTAATTCCGAAACCAGAGTCATTCGATCCTCTGCAGGCAATACAGACTCGCCTATGGCAATTTCCAATTCCATCAACGCAATAGGAGTGTTGAGATCATCTGAAATCGCATGGTCAAATGAGAATCGAGCCTGATGATTCACGAGTCGTCCATAACTGCCCGGGTCAAGGCTGAATGACTCTACCACTGGTCTGAGCCGCTCTACCCCCATCACCAACCGCTTCAACCGCACCAATGCAGCACCCAGCCCCCCCCAGCTGAACTCCAGCTCGCTCCGGTAATGCGCCTGCAGGCACATCAACCGATACGCCAGCGGATGATACCCCTTGTCGATCAGCAGCTGGAGCCGCAGAAACTCACCGCTCGACTTGCTCATCTTCCCCGAGCGTTCGACCAGAAAATTATTGTGCATCCAGATGTTCGCGCCGCTCGCATCCGAGCGGCAGAACGCCTGGTTTTGGGCAATTTCATTGGGGTGATGGATCTCGCGGTGATCGATCCCGCCGGTGTGAATGTCGAACGGAAAACCCAGCAACTGGCCCGACATCACCGAGCATTCCAGATGCCACCCCGGCGCGCCTTTACCCCAAGGCGAATCCCATTCCATCTGGCGCGTCTCGCCTTCCGGGGTCTTGCGCCAGATCGCGAAATCGGCGGCGTGGCGCTTGCCGTCCACCGGATCGATCCGACTCTCGCCGTCGTCGGTATTGGCACGCGCCAGCCGTCCGTAATTCGCGACGGTCGAGGTGTCGAAATAAAGGCCGCTGTCCAGCTCGTAGCAATGCTGGGCGGCAATCGCCTTGCCCCATTCAATCATCGCCTCAACATAATCGGTCGCGCGCGGATGCTGCGGTTTGCGGATATTGAGCCGTGCGAGGTCGGTTTCAAAATCCTCCTGATAGAATCGAGCAATGTCCCAGGCCGATTTGCCCGCAGCCAAAGCCGCCTTCTCCATCTTGTCATCGCCCGCATCGGCGTCGCTGGTCAAATGACCGACATCGGTAATGTTGATGACGTGGGTGAGGTCATATCCCTTGAAGCTCAACGTCCGGCCCAGCACATCGGCGAAGACATAGGCCCGCATATTCCCGATATGCTGGTAATTATAGACTGTCGGCCCGCAGGTATAGACGCGCGCTTCACCCGGATGGATTGGCTGGAAAGTTTCCAGCTGGCGGGTCAGGCTGTTGAACAGCTTGAGGGGAACGGCGTCAGTCATGATTTCGGGCTGTAAGCAGGCTGTCGCAGCGGTCAAGCTGCAGGGGTCAGAACCCCTCCCAGCGCACCGCCTCATCCAGCGCGGCGCGGGGGACCGGGAAATTGTTGACCGCCGCATCCGGATCGCGGTGGCCGATGGCGAGGCCGCAGAAGAAGATGTGATCTTCCGGAATATCCACACATTGGCGGATCTGCGCCGAATAGATCGCCCATGCCTCTTGCCCGCAGCTGTCGAGACCCGCCTCGCGCAGCAGCAGCATCAATGTTTGCAGCCACATGCCGATGTCCGACCACTGCGGCGGCCCCATATATTTGGGCGTGTGAATCAGCATCAGAACCGGAGCATCAAAGGCGCGGAAGTTTTTCGCGAACCACATCAACCGCGCCATTTTATTGTCGCGCGGGATCTCCAGCGCAGCATACATCGCCTCGCCAATTCCCCGGCGGCGCTGCTCATAGGCGCCGTCCAGTTCGGGCGGGTAGATGGCGTATTCCGGCTTATGCGCCGCGGAACCCTGCGGCAAAACCTGGGCGACTGTTGCAAGCAGTTTTGCCAAGGGCGCGCCGGTTAGGACAGTCGCGTTCCACGGCTGGGTATTCCCGCCCGACGGCGCGTTCTGCGCGGTTTCCAGCACGCGGCGCAGCACTTGCTGATCCACGGACTTATCGAGGAACGCGCGCACGGAACGGCGGCTGGTAACGGCTTCGGTAACTGAGGTGCTGTTCATCAAGGACAAGTTGCGGTCCGCAACCTCCAGGTCAAGCTGGAAATTGCGGACCGCAGTGATCCTTGCCTAGTTACTGTTGGGCCGCTGGCACGGCTGGTGCAGCCGTTGTATCTGCCGACGCAGCCGGAGCAGCTGTAGCGGATGGCGCCGCGAGCGCGGCCGCCAGCTCATCTGGGCGCAATGAACCCGGCGCCGGCCCCATATCATCGGCATCGACCAGTTTCAGTTTCTCGTTCTTGCGGAAATCCGCTTCGGTTGCTGGACGAATATCGGGCCGTCCGACCATTATACCCATTTTGATCTTGCAACTGGCAAACTGGGTTTCATCGGCCTCAACCTCAAGAGCGAGCGTATCCTTCGCTTCGCTCTTGGCCGAGAATTCGTGCCGGCCAGGCGCGGCCACCATGATGAAATAGCGACCAGCACCCAGCGAGCTGACCTTCTGGCCGTTTTCATTGACTGAGCAACCCACCGCGAATCCCATGCCGCCAGGGCGGAAAAACACGATCTGGCCCTTCCCGGCAGGTGGCTTCGGAATTGCGATCGGCGCAGCCGGAGCGTCAGCGGCATAAAGCGGTGCCGAAGTAATCGCCAAAGCCGAAGCGGCCAAGGCAGTCTTTATGCGATTCATCAGTTTCCTCCTGTTGGGATCGTGGTTGGTATAGGGGCAATTGCGTTTGTTGCCGCAGCCGGTTCGCTGGCTGGCAGCGATGGCTTGAGCGCAGCATCTGGTCGCGCAATCCATGCCAATTCAGCAATTTTCGCGTCGGCAATGCTGCCCGCGGGTAAATCCGTATTCTTGCCGCGAATCGCAAAGGCAAAAAAGCTGATCGCCTGTGCTGAGGCCATGGCCAAAGTAGTCTGATCCTTGCCTGTCGAGGAAACCATCATGCTGCGCAGGCGAATGCGTTGACCGCCGAAATCGAGATAGCGACCCGCGATGACCAGTTCCCCGCCAGCGCCGCTCCCACCGCTTTTTTTCGCGTGGACAACTTCACCGACTCCGGGGGTTCCCGCCGGGACCAGATCAATACCGCCAACGGTAATGGGCTGCAGGAGCGCGATCTTGAACATTGCTCCTGTGACACTGGTTTTGCTGCTGACAGCCTCAACCAACTCAATCTTGACCGGAGTCAAAGCAGGGATCACCAAGCAATCACAGGGCGGGACCTCCCCGCCCGCCGGAGCTGCGACCGGAACGATCACAGAAGCCGGGAGGGCAGGCGAAGAAGCTGGAGAGGTCGCCGAAGAAACCGGCTCACCTGCCTGTGATGGGCTTTGCAGCACGCAGAACGCGGCCAAGGCAAAGGCCGCAGTAGTGATGTCACGTCGCCCCATGCGCATTCCCCTTACTATGAAGAATTGTCACAATCCGATAGAATTACAAGCGGATATTCATCCGTCCTCAAACAACCCCGCCAACTGTTCGATCATGGTCCCGCCCAGCTGCTCGACATCCATGATCGTCACCGCGCGGCGGTAATAGCGGGTTACGTCATGGCCGATGCCGATCGCGACCAGTTGGACCGGCGACTGTTTCTCGATCCAGTCGATCACCTTGCGCAGATGCTGTTCGAGGTAGCCCGCGTTGTTCACGCTGAGGGTTGAATCATCGACCGGCGCGCCGTCGGAGATCACCATCATGATCCGGCGATCTTCGTGGCGGGCGAGCAGCCGGCTATGTGCCCACAGCAATGCCTCGCCGTCGATGTTTTCCTTGAGCAGGCCTTCGCGCATCATCAGGCCGAGGTTGCGCCGCGCCCTGCGCCATGGCTCATCGGCCTTTTTGTAAACGATGTGGCGCAGATCATTGAGGCGGCCCGGCAGCGCGGGTTTACCGCCTGCCAGCCAAGCCTCGCGGCTTTGCCCGCCTTTCCAGGCGCGGGTGGTGAAGCCAAGGATCTCGGTCTTGACGCCGCAGCGCTCCAGCGTGCGCGCCAGCACGTCGGCGCTAATGGCGGCGATCGAGATGGGCCGCCCGCGCATCGAACCGGAATTGTCGATCAGCAGGGTGACGATCGTATCCTTGAACTCTACCTCGCGTTCAACCTTGTAGGACAGCGATTGCCCCGGAGCGACGATCACTCGGGCGAGCCGCGCGGCATCGAGGATGCCTTCTTCCTGATCGAAGTCCCAGCTTCGGTTTTGCTGCGCCATCAAACGGCGTTGCAAGCGGTTTGCAAGTTTGGTGACAATGCTTTGCAAGCCCTTCAGCTGCGCATCGAGATAAGCCCGCAGCCGATTGAGCTCTTCCTCGTCGCATAGCTCGGATGCCGAGACGACTTCGTCGAACTTTTCGGTGTAGCTCTTATAATCGAAATGGGCGGGCAAATCGGTCCATGGGCGGTTGGGACGGACCGGGAGCATCCCCTCCTCACCGTCTTCGCCCGCTTCGCCCTCGGCCGAATCATCGTCCATCTCGCGCTCGGTCTCACCCTCGCCCTCGTCATCGCCTTCGGCCGGTTCGGCGGCGATTTCGCTCGGCTGTTGGTCCTGACCCGCATCGCCCTCGTCGCCCTCGTCGTCCTGATCCTGATCGCCGTCGTCCTCGTCGCCCTCGTTCGCTTCCTGATCGAGCTGATCGGCGCGGGTCAGTTCGAGATGCTGGAGCATATCGAGCGAGAGCGACTGAAACGATTTCTGATCGTCGATCGACAGTGCCAGTGCTTCGAAATCGGCGGCGGCCTTGTCCTCAATCCAGCCGCGCAGCATTTGAACGCCGTCGCGCGCCACTTCGGGCACCGGCTGGCCGGTCAGATGTTCGCGAAGCAGCAGCGCGAGCGCCGTCGGGACCGGCACATCCTCGGTCCGGGCGACGCGAGTGATCGGATCCGATCCGATCCGCACCATCAGCGCCGCATCGAGATTGTCGCGCATTCCGGCATAGGATTTGGAGCCCAGCGCTTCATACCGGACCGCTTCCACTGCATCATAACAGGCCCGCGCAGTCGGCTCTGCCGGTGCGTGTCTGGTGTGAAGCACCTCGTTATGGTGGCGCAGCTTGAGCGCGAAACCATCGGCAAAACCGCGTGCTTCCATCGCCTGCGCGCGCGGCAAATTGCGCCCCGGCATCGGCACCCGGAAGTTGTTGCCATTGGCGACCGGATTATCAGCCGTCCAGGCGACTTCCACTTCCGGCTCATGCGCAACAGCGCGCGCCGTGCCGGCCAGCACGGATTTGAAACGATCGAGAGGAGTTTCGTCAGACAAACGTTTGATCCGGCTGGTTAAATGCTCTGCCCGGTCTTGGCCCAATCGGCCAGGAATCCTTCGATCCCCTTGTCGGTCAGAACATGCTTGAAAAGCGCCTTGATCACTGCTGGCGGCGCAGTCATCACATCGGCACCGATGCGGGCTGCCTCAAGCACATGAATGCCGTGGCGGACGCTGGCGACGAGGATCTCGGTTCGGAAATCATAATTGTCATAGATCAGACGGATGTCGCTGATCAGCGCCATTCCATCGAACCCATTGTCATCGTGCCTGCCGACGAACGGCGAGATGAAGCTGGCCCCGGCCTTTGCCGCCAGCAGCGCCTGATTGGCCGAAAAGCACAGTGTGACATTGACCAAGGTACCGTCGCTGGTCAGCTTCTTGCAGGTCTTCAGGCCGTCGATCGTAAGCGGCACCTTGATGCAGACATTGTCGGCGATCTTGCGGAGAATTTCCGCCTCCCGCATCATTCCGGCATGATCAAGCGCGACCACTTCAGCGCTGACCGGGCCATCGACCAAGGCGCAGATTTCGCGGGTCACTTCCATGAAATCGCGACCCGACTTGGCAATCAGGGTGGGATTTGTGGTGACGCCGTCGAGCAACCCGGTGGCGACCAGTTCCGTAATGTCGGCGATTTCGGCAGTGTCAGCAAAGAATTTCATGAGGGCTCCTGAAAGCGATTCCCCATGCGCTATAAGCACGCCGCTCCCTGAGGGCTAGAGCACCTTCAACACGCCCATCAGAACCGGGTCATTGGTCTTTTCCGGATGAGCGCGGATATCGGACTCTTCGGCCCCGATCTGATACCAGATCGCGTTGTCCGCTCCCACCGCCAAAGACTGCGCGGCTGCGCCAATGTCGACCCCGGTGAGCACCGACAAGGCTTGTCCGAGCAGCGGATCGCGGGCGAGCCGCATGGCATCGCCCAGCGCCGGAACCATCACATTAATCAAGGATCCGGCCATATTCTCGCGCAGAAATGAGGTTGCAGCCGTTGGCCCTCCGCGGATCAGCGCGACGGCATTGGCTAGTCCGATGGTCCGAACCGTATCGGCCACTACCGGCGCCGCCCGCCGCGCGCCCTCTTCGGCAAAAATATTGAGTCGGTGT
>JANOFJ010000091.1:0-12291 GCA_031413595.1 Novosphingobium sp. | reverse complement strand
ACCAGCGAAACCCTTCACCGTCTCGACAAGATTGGCGATCAAAGCATGACGTTCGGCCAGCAGCGCATCGATGTCGCCGAACGCGGCCTCACAGCGTTCGTCCAGCTTGCCGAGCAGTTCGTGCTGGTGGCGGACTTTCAGGAACAGCCAGACCGCCGCCGCGAGCACCAGCCACATCCACGAGTGATCGAGCATATAGTTGGTCGCTCTGACCATTCGGCCGAAAAGATCGGTCTCCGCAGCAAAGTCTTGCGGCGCTATTTGATCGGTTGTCACGGCAGGTCCCCATATTGCAGCTGCCAAATTGCAGATGGAGGAATAACAAGCAGTTGTTGCAAAACACTTAAGCGAGGTTCGCCAACAACTCTCGTGCAAACAGGCTAAGTGTATCGTCGCGCGCGCCCATGATCACGATCCGGTCCTCAGGCCGCGCGATCTCCGTAATGCGCAGCCCGCAATCCTCGCGCGCGGCAACATATTCGGCCGTCCCGCCCGCAGCCTTAATCAGATCGACAATCCGCTCAGCGCCCAGGCTGCGATCGACCGTGCCGCCGAAATAGACCGGATCGCAGAAGATAGTGAGGTCATCGGGCGCCAGCTTGGCAGCGAAAACCCCGGCCAGTTCCGCCCCCATCTGGCGCAGCGGGCCATAGCCGTGGGGCTGGAAGAAGGCGATCACCCGCCCCGTATGGGCTTTCAGCGTATCGAGCGTTGCGGAGACCTTATCGGGGTTGTGGCCGAAATCGTCGATCACCGTGATGCCGGAAGGGCTGGTCCCGACAATGTCGAACCTTCGGGCCAGACCCGTGAACGAGGCGAGGGCGGCGACCGCTTCAGCCACCGGCACGCCCGCTGCATTTGCTCCGGCAATCGCCGCCAATGCATTGGCAAGGTTGTGGCGGCCGGGAACTTTGAGCGAGAGCACACAGACGTTGCCATCGCGGCGGTCCATGATCGCGGCGGACAGGCTGGCGCTCGCTTCACTGATGCTGCCGGGCACGACCCCGATCATCGCCTCGGCGCTCTCGGTCCCGAAAGTCACCAAAGCGCGCGCGCAGGGGGCCAGTGCTGCAGTCTCGGCGTCGTCAACATTGATCGCCGCAACTTCTGCTGCGCCCAGAAAGTCAGCGAACAACGCGCGCAGTTCCTCCAAGCTCTTGTGATCGAGGCTGACATTGCCGAGCACCGCTACTTTGGGCCGGTAAAGCGCGATCGAACCGTCGCTCTCATCGACCTCGGACACGAAAATCTCGCCTGCGCCGACCCGTGCACTGGCAAAGGGTGCATCCGCAGCTACGAAATTCTTCATCACAGCGCCGTTCATGATTGTCGGATCGCGGCCAGCCACGGTCATGATCCAGCCGAGCATGCCGGTAACGGTGCTCTTGCCGCTGGTCCCGCCGATAGCGATGCCAACGGGTGCGGCATTGAACAGCGTGGCGAGCAGTTCCGCGCGGCTCATCCGCGGGCAGCCCAGCTCCTTGGCACGGATCATTTCGGGTACTGTGTCCTCGACAGCGGCGGAGGCGACCAGTGTCTGCTCGGCGCCGGAAATCCCGCTGCCGTCCTGCGCGAACAGCTTGAAGCCAAGGCTTTCCAGCCAGGCGAATTTCTCAGGACTGCGGCCTTGATCGCGGCTGCGGTCAGACCCGACGATGTCTGCGCCCTGACCATGCAGGATCAGGGCGAGGGGCAGCATCCCCGATCCGCCGATGCCGCAGAAGAACCAGGGATGGGAAGTGAGATCAGTCATACTGCTTCGGTATTCGTCCTTACAACAGATAACAACCACGTCGTCCCGGGCTTGAACCGGGACCGCTGGCCTCATCGATGCGAGGGTGGGTCGATGCGCGGGCGGAATGATGAGGCCAGCGATCCCGGCTTTCGCCGGGATGACGATTAGGGCAAAGGAAGGATATGACCCGCATTGCGATCTGCGCCCCATCCACTCCCTTCTCCCACGAGGATGCTGCGCGCGTTTCGGCGCTGGCGGCGGCGGAGTACCCCGGCCTGTCTCTCGACTTCCACCCGCAGTGCTTTGCAGTCGATGGACATTTTGCCGGACCGGATGCGCTGCGCCTGGCCGCCTTCCTCGAATGCGCCAACGATCCGGCGATCGATGCGGTGTGGTTTGCCCGCGGCGGATATGGCGCAAACCGGATTGCGGAAGATGCGATTGCCCAGCTCGGGCCAGCGGCGCGGAACAAGCAATACCTTGGCTATTCGGACAGCGGCACGCTGCTTGGCGGGCTCTATCGCGAGAAGATCGGTTATCCCGTTCACGCCCCGATGCCTGCCGATATTCGCCGCGAAGGCGGCGAGGCGGCGGTGCGGCGGACGCTCGATTTCCTGGCCGGCAATATGGCAGGGCTGGAGCCGTCGCTCGACCAGCATCCAACCGTGGCCTTCAATCTGATGACGCTGGCGATGCTGTGCGGCACGCCGCTGATGCCGGGTCTGGCTGGTCATATCGTGATGGTCGAAGAAGTGGCCGAGTATCTCTATGCGGTCGATCGGCTGTTCTTCCATGTCACTGCGCACCTTGGCGGGATTGCGGGTCTCAGGCTGGGCCGGGTCAGCGATGTACCCGAAAACGACCGGCCGTTCGGCGCCGAAGCCGAGCAGATCGCGCGTCATTGGTGTGATCGTCACGCCATTCGTTTTCTGGGCGAGGCCGATATTGGTCACGATGCTGCCAACAAGATCGTACCCTTCGGGCTTGCGAGAGCGGCGCGGTCCTAATATCCGCCTGCGCTGAGGAGAAGTTCATGCGTGCATTCGTGTTTCCGGGCCAAGGCAGTCAAAAAGTCGGGATGGGGGTCGAATTGGCCGCCGCCAGCGCTGCGGCGCGCGAGGTCTTTCAGGAAGTCGATGACGCACTCGGCCAAAAGCTGTTCGCGATGATGCGCGATGGACCAGATGACCAATTGATGCTGACCGAAAATGCACAAGCCGCGATCATGGCCAATTCGATGGCAGTGCTGCGCGTTCTGGAGCGTGAAGGCGGGGTCAGTCTGGCCGAAAAGGGTGACTTTGTGGCCGGTCACAGCCTCGGCGAATATACCGCGCTATGCGCTGCAGGCGCATTCTCGCTGGCCGATACCGCCCGGCTGCTCAAGCTTCGCGGGACCGCAATGCAGGCGGCAGTGCCGGTTGGCATAGGCGCCATGTGTGCGCTACTCGGGGCGGATATCGACAAGGCAACGAGGCTGGCGGACGCTGCTTCAGAGGGTGAAGTCTGCACCATTGCCAATGACAATGATCCAACGCAGGTCGTCCTGTCGGGACACGCGGGCGCGATCGAGCGGGCGATCGCGCTGGTCAAGGAGTTCGAGATCAAACGCGGTGTGTCGCTGCCGGTCTCGGCGCCGTTCCATTGCTCGCTGATGCAAGCTGCCGCCGATGCCATGGTCGAGGCGCTTGCCAAGACCCCGCCAGGGGCGCTCCGCCTGCCGCTTTATGCCAATGTCACCGCCGATGTGGTTACCGATCCGGCGCAAGTTCAGCGCCTGTTGATCGAACAGGTCTGCGGCCGCGTACGCTGGCGGGAAAGCGTGATTGCGATGAAGGAGGCCGGCGTCGATCAGTTCGTCGAGCTGGGCGGCAAGGTCCTCAGCCCGATGATCGGCCGCACCGTGGCCGATGTGAATGCCACCAGCGTCATGACCATGGCCGATATCGAAGCGCTGGCGAAGGAGCTGTGAGCATGTTCGATCTGACTGGAATGACCGCGCTCGTCACCGGAGCCTCGGGCGGGATTGGCTCGGCAATTGCGCGTAGTCTGGCCGCACAGGGCGCCCGGCTGGCTTTGTCGGGGTCTAATGCTTCCAAATTGCGCGCGTTTCGTGACGAGCTGGACGAGCATACGCCGCAGCATCATCAGAAGGTCGATCATGTCGCGATCACCTGCGATCTGTCAAACGCCGACGACGTGGAAAAGCTGGTTCCCGCGGCGGTCGATACGATGGGCAAGCTCGATATTCTGGTCAACAACGCCGGGATTACGCGTGATAATCTGGCGATGCGGATGAAGGACGAGGAATGGGACGCGGTGATCCGCATTAACCTCGAAGCCGCGTTTCGGCTGATGCGCGCTGCTGCCAAGCCGATGATGAAGGCGCGGTTCGGGCGGATTATCACCATAACCAGCGTGGTCGGCACGACCGGCAATCCGGGGCAGGTCAACTATGCCGCAGCCAAGGGCGGGCTGGTCGCGATGTCGAAGTCGCTGGGCCAAGAGCTGGCCACGCGTGGGATCACCGTCAACTGCGTCGCCCCCGGCTTTATCCGCACCGCGATGACCGAAATTCTGCCCGATGCCCAGAAAGAGGCGCTCAACGCCCGGATCCCAATGGGCCGGATGGGTGAGGGCGAGGATATTGGCGCGGCTGTCGCCTATCTCGCCAGCCGCGAGGCGGGCTATATCACCGGCCAGACGCTGCA
The DNA here is from genome assembly GCA_031413595.1 of Novosphingobium sp. Taxonomy (GTDB): domain Bacteria; phylum Pseudomonadota; class Alphaproteobacteria; order Sphingomonadales; family Sphingomonadaceae; genus Novosphingobium. Next base: position 7,848 of record JANOFJ010000091.1, on the reverse strand, counting down.
TGTGAACGGCGGCATGGCGATGATTTAGTCGAATTCGTCATCCCGGACTTGATCCGGGATCGCGGGCCTCGTCGATGCAAACTTGCGCCATGCGGCCAGCGGTCCCCGGTCAAGCCGGGGACGACGATTGGAAACCCCCGATTTATCCCCAGATTCGCCCTGTTTCCGGCGCTCGGCGCTTGCCGCTTGCGGACGCCACGTTAAGGAAGATGGTCCGAATTGACGGCGCGCTGCCGATTCCGGTGCTGCGCGTGTATTTGGGCAAACGCCTTGGGGCACTTGAGGACGGGACACGAGACGACCATGAAGGCCACTATCGAACGTGCAACGCTGCTGCGCTGCCTGTCCCACGTCCAGTCAGTTGTGGAACGCCGCAACACGATCCCGATTCTCTCGAACGTGTTGATCGAGGCTGCGGCCGATGGGACGGTGCGGATCATGGCAACCGATCTCGATCTGCAAGTGGTGGAAACTATGAGCGCAGTTTCGGTCGAAGGCGCGGGCGCGATCACCGTTTCGGCGCATCTGCTGTTCGACATTGCCCGCAAGCTTCCCGACGGCAGTCAGGTCAGCCTGGAAACGGCCGACAACCGGATGACCGTGAAGGCCGGGCGCAGCCGCTTCTCGCTGCCGACGCTGCCGCGCGATGATTTCCCGATGATCGTCGAAGGCGATCTGCCGACAAGTTTTGAACTGGCTGCCTCGGCACTGGCCCAGCTGGTCGATCGCACCCGCTTTGCAATCAGCACCGAGGAAACGCGCTATTACCTCAACGGCATTTTCCTCCATGTGTCGGACGAGGATCAGCCGACGCTGAAAGCCGCCGCCACCGACGGCCACCGCCTCGCCCGCTATACGCTTCCCCGCCCGGACGGCGCGGAAGGCATGCCCGATGTGATCGTGCCGCGCAAATGCGTCGCCGAATTGCGCAAGCTGCTCGAAGAAGCACTTGATACCAATGTGTTGATTGACCTTTCGGCCAGCAAAATCCGCTTCACGCTGGGCGGCGAAAACGGCGTGGTGCTGACCAGCAAGCTGATCGACGGCACGTTCCCCGATTACAGTCGTGTCATCCCGACCGGGAATGACAAGCTGCTGCGGCTTGATCCCAAGAGCTTCTATGAAGGCGTCGATCGCGTCGCTACCATCGCCACCGAAAAGACCCGCGCGGTCAAGATGGCGCTGGAGAACGACAAGGTCACGCTCTCGGTCACCTCGCCCGACAATGGCACCGCCGCCGAAGAGGTCCCCGCGGACTACAAGTCGGACGGGTTCGAGATCGGTTTCAACGCCAACTACCTCAAGGACATCCTCGCCCAGATCGACGGCGACACGGTGGAGCTGCATCTGGCCGACGCTGGCGCGCCGACCATGATCCGCCAGGATGAGAAATCGCCTGCGCTGTATGTGCTGATGCCGATGCGGGTGTAAGCTCGCTTTACCTTGCGTGGCGAAGCTGGTTGAATGGGCGTGCGGGTGCCGTGCGCCCATTTGCATTCGAGGGAGAGAGACATGAGCCAGACCGACCAGGTTATGCGCGACAATATCACCGAGACGCGCCTGGTTGAGCGCGATTTGCCTGTGCTTCCCGAAAATGCCATCCGCCTGCGGGTTGAGAGCTTTGCGGTTACCGCCAACAATGTCACCTATGCGGTCGCCGGAGATGCGTTTGGCTATTGGAACTTCTTCCCGGGCGAGGACGGGTGGGGCGTAGTGCCGATGTGGGGCCACGCTGTGATCGAGGCTTCGAATCATGCCGACATTGCTGTGGGTGAGCGGGTCTATGGCTATTTGCCGATGGCGGCCCATCTGGATGTTCTGCCGGTGAATCTCTCCGCCGGTGGCTTCAGCGACGGCGCGGCGCATCGCCAGCCGATGAGCCCGATCTACAACCAGTACAGCCGTCTGGCCGCCGATCCTGAACATGATCCGGCGAAAGAGGCCCAGCGGATGATCTTCGGCCCGCTGTTCAAGACCGGCTTTCTGATCGAGGCAATGATGCGGCGTGAAGGATGGTTCGGTGCACAGGCGGTGATCCTCACCAGTGCATCGTCGAAGACCGCGCTGGCGCTCGCCAGCGTCGCGCGCGACAAATCACCGCAAATGGAACGGATCGGGCTGACGTCTGCCGGCAATGTCGATTTCGTGAAAGCGACCGGTCTGTATGACTCGGTGCTGGCCTATGGCGATGTTGCCAGCCTGCCGCAGGTGCCCAGCGTTTCGGTCGATTTTGCGGGCAGCGCGGCGGTGCTGCACGCGATCCACACCGCGCTTGGGGACCAGCTGAAATACTCCTGCACCGTCGGCGCCACCCATGTCGGCGCAGGCTTCGGACGCGACAATGGCTCGCTGCCCGGACCCAAGCCAGTCCTGTTCTTCGCCCCCGATCATGCCGTAACTACGATCAAGGAACTTGGCCCCAGGGGCTTTGGTGAAGCAGTCGCGGCCAGCTGGAAAATATTCCTGGGTGAGACTGAGGGCGCGGTGAGCGTGGACGAACGGCCAGGACTTGCTGCCGCCGAACAGGCCTTTGCAGATACGCTCAAAGGCATAGCCGATCCCGCGGTGGGGATCGTGATCCGCCCCTAGATATCGACCACGATCTTGCCGAAATGCTGGCCGCTTTCCTGATGGCGGAAGGCGGCGGCAAGTTCGGCGAGCGGGAAGTGCTGGTCCAGCACCGGGCGGATACCGGTCGCCTCGATCCCGGCGATCATCGCCAACTGTTGGGCCCTGCTTCCGACGGTATGACCTTGAACTCGCAAACTTTTGCGCATCAGCAGCACGGTTTGTACCGGGCCCGCATAGCCTGCCAGGATGCCGATGAGGGCAACATGACCGCCAACCCGGGTCGCCATCATCGATTGATCAAGTGTGCCCGCGCCGCCGATCTCGACCACGTTATCAACACCGCGGCCGCCGGTCAGCTCAAGCACCTTTGATCCCCATGCGGGCACTTCCTTGTAATTGATCAGTTCATCCGCGCCGAGTGCTTTCAGCCGTTCGAGCTTGGCATCGGACGAGCTTGTTGCAATCACCCGCGCGCCTGCTGCCTTGGCAAACTGCAGCGCGAAAATCGAAACTCCGCCAGTGCCTTGCACCAGCACGGTTGACCCGGGCTTGGTCTCGCCATCCTCAAACAGCGCACGCCATGCTGTGAGGCCGGCGCAGGTCAGCGTCGCGGCCTCAGTGGCGGAATAGCCCTTGGGCGCGTGGGTAAACCAGTGATCGGGAGTGACGACCGCTTCGCAGGCATAGCCGTCAATTCCGTCGCCCGGAACGCGGGTGAAGGCCGTGGTCGGGGTCGCGCCATCGGTCCAGTCGGGAAAGAACAGCGATACGACCAAATCGCCCGGCTTGAACTGGGTCACGCCAGCGCCAACCGCCTCGACCGTGCCGGCGCCGTCCGACATCGGGATGCGGCCAGCTTCGGCCGGGATCATTCCCATGACCACCGCATAGTCATGAAAATTGAGCGACGAGGCCCCGAGTTTCACCCGGATCTGGCCGGGTCCGGGTGTGCCGGGGTCCGGTGCGGTGCCGGGAAGCAGCGTGTCAAGATTGGCGGGCGAGCCTATGCGGATGGCAGTATTGGTCATTCGGCAGCTTCCAGCATCTCGGCGCGTTGCGGGCCGCGGATCAGCCCGCCCGGTGTCGCCCCGGTCCATGTTCCGTCGCGGAAAGTCACCTCGCCGCCCTTGATCGTGCAGATGTAACCATCGGCTTTCTGGAGCAGGCGCTTGCCGCCCGCAGGCAGATCGAATGCCAGCCATGGGCGGCCCAGCTTGATCTTGTCCATATCGATGATGTTGATGTCGGCCAGATAACCCGGCGCAAGAATGCCGCGATCATCAAGCCCATAGAGCCGGGCGGTATCGTGGCACTGGCGTTTGACCGCATTTTCAAGCGTGATCCGGATCCCATCGCGATCTCGCACCCAGTGCTGGAGCATGAAGGTCGGGCTGGCCGCGTCGCAGATCGTGCCGCAATGCGCGCCGCCATCGGACAACGAATTGACACAGTCATCGCTGTTTTGCAGCGCTTCGAGGAAGTTGAGGTTGCCATCGGCATAGTTGAGGATCGGGTAATAGATCAGCCCGGTTCCATCGTTCTCCATCAGCGTGTCATAAGCGAACTCCGCACCGCTCTTGCCCGCCTTGGCGGCCAGCGCAGCGATCGTCTCGTCGGCCTGCGGCTCATAGTTGAAATCGTCATTCATGCCGAATTGGAGCTGGAACACCCCGCCATTCACCTGCAGCAGCGGCAGGATGTCGCTTTCGGGGAACTCGTTTTCTTCAGCGAGAACGCGGGCCTTGAATGCAGGATCTTTCAGGTGGGCCAGCTGTTCGTCCCATGACAGTTCCGAAATCGCGACCCAGCTTGGCTTGAAGCGGAATGGATGGACGGTGCCGCGCCAGTTCATGATGATGCCGGTGCCGCGCAGAGCAATCTGGGCGACTATATTGGCGCCGTTGTCATTCTGCGCCCGCATCTGCGAAATCTGCTCATCCAGCGGCAGTTCCTTGGCGATCGATTGCAGCGCGGCGAACGTTACCGGCAGGCCGGTTTCACGGCTGAGCGCGCCCATCCACTCAAACTCGTTCCAGTCGCGCTTGAGGTCGGATGTCATCTCGAACACGCCGAACCCGACGCGGCCCATGGCGCGGCCGATCTGGATCAGTTCCTCCGCCGTTGCTGTGGTGCCAGGGACCAGTTCGCCATCAATCGATTTGTGAAGGATTGTCCGGCTGGTCGAAAAGCCCAGTGCCCCCGCGCGCAGGCCGTCTTCAACGATGGCCGACATCTTTTCGATATCTTCGGCGGTCGGCACCGCGCCGGGCTGCTCCCGGTCACCCAGCACATAGGCGCGCACTGCGCCGTGGGGGACATGGGTGCCGACATCGATGCTGCGCGGCATCGCTTCCAGCGCATCGAGATATTCGGGGAAGGTCTCCCAGTTCCACTTCATCCCTTCGGCAAGGGCCGTGCCCGGGATATCCTCGACCCCTTCCATCAGGCTGATCAGCCATTCGTGCCGATCAGGCGCGGCAGGCGCGAAGCCAACCCCGCAATTACCCATAACCACTGTCGTAACGCCGTGCCACGATGAAGGCGCCATTTCCGCGTCCCAGGTAGCCTGGCCATCGTAGTGCGTGTGAATATCGACCCATCCGGGAGCGATGACGTTTCCGCCCGCATCGATTTCCTGCGCCGCATCGCCGTTGACATTGCCGACGGCCGCAATCAGCCCGTCCTTAACTGCAATGTCGCCAGCAAAGCGGGGCGCGCCAGTGCCATCGACGATGGTGCCGTTGCGGATGATCAGGTCATAGGTGGGCATGGATTCTCTCCGGGATGTTTGGCCGGAGAATGTCAGCGAATGTGACGAGAGTCGAGTTTAATTGGTCGGTTAAACGTCGTCCCCGGCTTGACCGGGGACCGCTGGCCTCATCGACGCCAGGTAGCATCGACGAGGCCAGCGGTCCCGGATCAAGTCCGGGACGACGTATTCAATCCCCGCGCGCCGCAATCATTGCCGCGATATCGACGAACTTCTCACGCGGGGCGCCCTCGCGGGCGCGGGCGGTTTCGGCTTCCTCGATCTTCTTCCAGTCGCGGAAAGTGACAACATCGAGATTGCGCGCCGCTGCCAGCTCATCAAACCCGGGGCGACCCTGCTTGCCTCCGTTGCCCAGCGCACCGGCAGCGATATCTTCGGCGATCCTTTCAACCACGCCGAACCCATCGGGGCGGTTTGTACCGATGGTTCCCGAAGGCCCGCGCCTGGCCCAGCCGACGCAATAGAGCCCGGGCATGATCCGGCCCTCATCATTGGCAAAGCGCCCGGCGCTCTCCTCAAACGGAACGCCTAGGATGGGCGAGGTGCGGTAGCCGATGCAGGTGACAATCAGACTGCAATCAATGGTATAAGTCTCGCCTGTGCCGCTGGCACGGCCATTGCTGTCCAGCGCGGTCCGTTCAACCTCGATTCCGGTCACGGCGTCCTCGCCCAGAATGCGGCGCGGCGAGGCAAAGAAATCGAACTCGATTTCCTGAGCTTTGTCGCTGCGGAATTCTTCGGGAATAGCGGCAAAGCTGCGCAGATGATTGACCGACTTGCGCTGGCCGGGTTCAAGCACGGCGTCATCGCCTTCGGGCGGCAAATCGGCAGGCTCGACGCGCGGGCAAGCGCGGGTGAGATGAGCCAGCTCGCCCAGCTCTTTGGGGGTCATGGCAATCTGGTGCGGACCGCGCCGGCCGAGGATCACGATCCGCTCGATCATAGTGCGCTCCAGCGCGTGGAGCGCGTGGCCAACAATGTCGCTGCTGGCAAATTCATCCTTGGTCTTGGCGAGGATCCGCGCCACATCAAGCGCGACATTGCCGTTGCCGATGATGACGGCGGTTTTGCCGTCCAGCTTGGGGTTCAGCTTGGCGAACTGGGGATGGCCATTGTACCAGCCGACAAAGGCCGCGCTGCCGAACACGTTTTCAAGCCCTTCGCCCGGAATGCCGGCGGGCTTGTCGTTGGGCGCGCCAGTTGCCAACACGACGGCATCGTAGAGACCCTGCAGCTCGGCTATGGAGATGTCTTCGCCAATGGTCACATTGCCGACGAAGCGTACATTGTCCGAGAGTGCAGTGCCCTCATAGCGCTTCGAGACACCCTTGATTGACTGGTGATCCGGCGCGACGCCAGTTCGTATCAACCCGTAGGGCACCGGCAGCATATCGAAAATATCAACCCGAACCTCTTCGCCCCACTGCTTCTGCGCGGCTTCGGCGGTGTAATACCCAGCCGGTCCGGAGCCGATGATTGCAATATGGCGCATCCAGAAGCCCTTGTTGTCATTTCGGAATGGACAACATGCACAGCGCGCGGGATCAATTCAAGCGCGCTGCTAGGGTCCACGTTATCAAATCGGCAATCATGTTCAGTTACAGTTGCAGCCTTAGCCAGTGGCTTGGTTGGAAGAGAGCGAGAAATTGAGTAGTTTAGCGTCAACAGGTAAGGGGCGGTTTCGCGGATTGCTCGGCAGCAGAGCAGGGCCCGAAACGCAGGTTCAGGCGCCACTGCCAACTGGCGACGAGCTGTGCCAGGCGATACTCCTGCTTCGCGATTATGAACAATCGGGGATTGGATGGTTTTGGGCGAGCGACGCGGCTGGCAGCATCACCTATCTGAGCGATTGCATTGTCACCGGAATGAACCAGAAGCGCACGGACATTATCGGGAGGCCGGTGCAATCACTGTTCAAACTCGAACGCGAAGAAGACTGCACGTTAGAGCGGACGCTGCCGCTGATCTTCGCAGGGCGCAAGACCTTCGTCGATCTTGCGGTGCGGGCGGCGCTTGCTGAGCAAGAAGTGTGGTGGTCCATTTCGGGCCGCCCGCAGTTCGATTCCGCGGGCGAGTTCATCGGCTATCGCGGAAATGGCAAAGACATAACTGTGACAAGACAAAGCCAGCGCGAAGCATCGCGATTGGCCATGTATGACTCGCTCACCGGACTGTCCAATCGCCACCGGATGGAATCCCGCCTGAGCGCGACGCTCACTGCCTACAAGGCCGAGAAACGCTGTTGTGCGATCATGATGATCGATCTTGATCGGTTCAAGCAGGTCAATGATACGCTGGGGCATCCCGCGGGCGATGAACTTCTCAAGCAAGTTGCCCAACGCTTGACGAGGGTGCTCGACAAATCGTTTGAGATTGGCCGGCTGGGCGGCGATGAGTTTCAGATCATCCTGCCGGACATCGACGATCTCGGGCGATTGGGTGAAATTGGCAAGACCATCATCTCGATGATCTCGCAGCCCTACTCGATCGAAGGCAGCCGCTGCATT
>JANOFJ010000090.1:0-16048 GCA_031413595.1 Novosphingobium sp. | reverse complement strand
GCTCCGGCTCGGTCACGGCCGGGGTCTCCGGCACGTATATCCTCAACTACAAGACCGAAAGCGTGACGGTTGAGGGGATCGTGGTTCAACCAGCCTTCGATGGCGTCGGGCTGCTCAACTACCAGACCACCGCCTATCCGTTGCCGGAATGGAAGGGCAATGCCTATCTCCAGGGCGAATTCGGAGATCATTCGCTGCGGCTGCAGGTCAACTACCTTGATGGGTACACCGATCAGCGCGGGGCGGCGATCTTCGGGCCAAACAACGGCGCGTTGGCAGGCGCTTCGGTCACCACCGGCAAGAATATCGGCAGCTTCACCACGTTTGACGCCACTTACCGGCTGCAGCTGAAAACCGGCACCACCATCGCGATCTCGGCGCTGAACATCCTCGATACCGATCCGCCGTTCGCGCGGCTCGATCAGAACTACGATCCGTTCACGGCCAGCCCGCTGGGCTTCACCGCGAAGATCTCTATCACGCAAGACTTCTGAGTTTCGCTCTAGCAGTCTTACCATTCGCGAAGGGCGCCGGATCAGTCGATCCGGCGCCCTTTGTTTGAGCGCGGAGGCCAACTTCCATAAGCTTTTGCACGATTGAGCATTAGCGAAACGCCAGCTAGGGCGCGCTCAGAATCAGGAGAATCCGCCGATGGACCGTCACGCCGCAATTGCCCTGCTTGATCGTTATTACGATGCATTCAATCGGGGCGACGGGGACGGGATGCTGGCCTGCCTGTCCGACGATGTTGCGCATGACATCAATCAGGGCGTGCGGCAGAACGGCAAACAGGCGTTCCGCGATTTCCTGGCGCATATGGATCGCTGCTACCGCGAACGGCTGAGCGATATCACCGTCATGGCCAATGACGCCGGCACCAGCGCGGCGGCTGAATTCGTGGTCCACGGCGAATATCTTGCGACCGACGAGGGCCTGCCGCAAGCGGCGGGACAGAAATATGTCCTGCCCGCAGGCGCTTTCTTCGATCTGGCCGACGGGCTGATCAGCCGGGTCAGCGTCTATTACAATCTGGCCGACTGGACGGCGCAAGTCGGGGGATGAGCCTTTCAGTCCGCCCGCTGACCGGCCCGGAAATCGCAGCGGCGATTGATGATCTGGCGGCCCTGAGGATCGCGGTGTTTGCCGCCTTTCCCTACCTTTATGATGGGGATGCGGCTTACGAGGCGGATTATCTGCGCGAGTTTGCCGCAGCGCCCGACGCGGTGCTGGTCGCCGCATTTGACGGAGCGCGGATCGTCGGTGCGGCCACCGCCTCGCCGATGTCGGCCCAGAAGGATGAGTTTCGCGTGCCCTTCGAGGAGCGCGGGATCGACACGGCCCGGCTGTTCTACTTCGGCGAGAGCGTGCTGCTCGCTGAATTTCGCGGGCAGGGCGTGGGTCACGGCTTCTTCGATCACCGCGAAGCGCAGGCGCGCCGCTGCGGAGCTGAGGCCGCAACATTCGCAGCCGTGATCCGCGCCGAGGCTCATCCGGCCCGGCCCGAAGGCTATGCTCCGCTCGATGGCTTCTGGCGCGGGCGCGGCTATGCTCCTGTTCCCGGCCTTGTAACCGAATTGGCCTGGAAAGAGCATGGCGAGGCGGCCGAAAGCCCCAAGCCGATGCAATATTGGATGCGGACGCTATGATATTCACCATCGCCGCCGCGCAATATCCGATCGAGGCGCTGGCCGATTGGGCAGCCTATGAGGCCAAGCTGGCGCGCTGGGTGGCCGATGCGGCGGCGGGCGGCGCGGCGCTGGCGGTGTTTCCCGAATATGGTTCGATGGAACTGGCCTCGCTCGATCCGGCGACGATGGGCGACCTGGCCGGATCGATGGCTTTCGTCGCGTCGCTGATGCCGCGGGCCGATGCGCTTCACGCCGATCTGGCCGCACGGCATGGGCTCCACATCCTCGCAGCCAGCGCGCCCACCCGGCGCGCCGATGGCAGCTTTGTCAATCGCGCCCGGCTGTTCACGCCGGGCGGCAAGACGGGGGTTCAGGACAAGCTGGTGATGACCCGGTTCGAGCGCGAGCAATGGCACGTCAGCGCTGGCGGACCGCTGCGATTGTTTGAAACATCACTTGGCAGGATCGGCATAACTATCTGCTATGACGCCGAATTCCCGCTGCTTGCCCGCGCGCTGGCTGAAGCCGGGATGGAACTGCTGCTGGTCCCATCGTGTACCGATGCGCTGCACGGATATTGGCGGGTGCGGATCGGCGCGCAGGCCCGCGCGCTGGAGGGGCAGTGCTACGCCGTTCAGGCACCGACGGTTGGCTCGGCGCCATGGTCGCCGGCGGTTGATGAAAATCGCGGTGCCGCCGCGATCTATGGCCCGCCCGATGGTGCGTTCCCTGCTGACGGGGTGGTGGCTATCGGCACGATGGATGCGGCGGGGTGGGTCTTTGGCGAAGTTGATCTCTCGCGCGTCGCTGCCTTGCGCGCAAATGGCGGCGTCTTGAACACGCGGCACTGGGCGGAGCAACCGGGGGCGGGTGAACTCTCGCCGGTTGAGGTGATCGACCTGCGGTGAACTTGCCGCTAGCATCGCCGGGATGAATTTTCTGCGCCTTGTTGGCATCGCCGCCTTGCTGGTCACGACGCCTGTTTACGCCGAGACTGTGCCGCTCGCGCAGCGCGTCGCCGCCGTGCTTGCCAACGCGCCGGTCGGATCGCGGTTCGGGGTGCTGGTGGTCGATGCCAATGACCGCGAGGTGGTGGCGATCAACCCCGACCAGCGTTTCATTTCCGCCTCCAACACCAAGCTGTTCACCACCGCTGCGGCCTATGTGCTGATGGGCGGGATGGAAGGCCCCGATCGGGAAGGCGGGACGGGGGTCGCCTTGTTGCCGGGGCGCGCTAGCCGGGCCGATGTGGTGCTGACCGGCTTTGGCGACGCCCGGATGTCGAGCGCGCCCGATTGCGTTTCCGACTGCCTTGCCATGCTGGCCGACGCCGTAGCGGCGAAAGCGCGCCAGGTCGGCGACGTGATCGGCGATGACAGTTGGTTTCCCGATGAGCGGTGGAGCCCCGGGATGAGTTGGAACAATATCGGGACCGAAAGCGGCACCGGAATTTCCGCGCTTTCACTCGACGATAACGTTCTGCCGATCACGGTCACGCCAACCCGGGCCGGAGAGCCGCCACTGGTCGAATTTCCAGACTATTTGAAGCTCATCAATGCGGCGGTGACCAGCGCGGAGGGCAACAACTCGCTCGCAATCCAGCGCGAGGTCAATGGCGGCGCGGTCCGGCTGGTCGGGTCGATCCCGCTTGGCGGTGTCTGGCACGACCTGTTGGGGATCGACGATCCGGCCCATTATGCCGCCGCCACCTTGCGCCGGATGCTGATCGCGCGCGGAGTGAAAGTGCGGGGCACGGTCAAGGTCCGGCACCGCCCACTGGGCCCCGGTGACAATCCACCTCTGCGCGCTGGAGGGGCGGCAACCGCCCCTGCGCAAGGCCCATTCCTTGCCCGGCTGGTGCCCGGTCCGCTGTCAGCCGACGTCACGATTATCAACAAGCTCAGCCAGAACCTTCACGCCGAATTGCTGGTGCGGCGGATCGGGCGGCTGGCGGGCACAGGTTCGCTCGCCGATGGCACCGCTGCCATGCGCGGGGTGGTAGAGCGCGCCGGGGCGATGCGCGCCGGTTATGATTTCTCCGATGGCTCGGGCATGTCGAGCTACAACCGGCTCAGCCCGCGCGCCGCCGTCAGCCTGCTGCGCTGGGCGCAAAGCCAGCCGTGGGGCTCTGCCTGGCGGGCTTCGCTGCCGGTTGGCGGCATCGATCCCGGGCTGCGCCGACGCTTTGCGGGAACGCCGCTGCAGAACCGGATCTTCGCCAAGACCGGAACGCTCAACGCCACCCATGCGCTGTCGGGCTATCTCGTTGCGGCCAGCGGACGTGAGCTGGCATTCTCGATCCTGGCGAATGATGTACCAGATGGCGCCAGCGCCCTGCGCGCGATCGACGCAGCCCTGCTGACCATCGCTGAAGCCAACTGAAGTTTCTAGAGCATGATGCGACAAAACTGAATCGCATCATGCTCTATAATTCTTTGTTGCCGCGTGATTTACTGCGAAAAACCGGTTCCCACTTTTTCGCATCACGCTCTAGCTGGTCCGGCCCAGCAGGGCGCTCGTTTCCTCGATCGCAGCTATCCCCCGCTGACCATCGATCCGGTCGAGCTGGACGACAATGTCGATCACCGATGCGGCATATTCGATCGTTTCGGTCCGCGTCAGGCCAATCCCCGTTTGCATGACCATCAGCGCGATCTGTTCCAGCGCGCCGCGCGGTGTGTTGGCGTGGACGGTCGAGAACGAGCCCGGGTGGCCGGTGTTGATGGCGCGCAGGAAGCTCACCGTTTCGGCGCCGCGCAATTCGCCCAGCACAATCCGGTCGGGCCGCAGCCGCAACGCGGCTTGGAGCAGGTCATTGGCCGAAACCTTGGCCTCGCCAAGCTCGCCCTTGACCGCAATCAGCCCGACGCCGTTAGAGCCCGGCAAACGAAGTTCGGCCGTATCCTCGACCAGTACCACCCGCTCGGAACCCGGAATTTCGCGCAGCATTGCGTTTAGGAACGTGGTTTTGCCGGTTGATGTGCCGCCCGAGATCAGGATCGTGCGGCGCTTCAATATCGCATCGCGCAGAAAGGCAATCGGCTCGGCAATGCGGTCCGGGGCGGGGGCTTCGCTGCGCGGCGTGATCGGCCCGCGATCATAGGTATCGAGCGGCAGATCGAGCAGACGGTGGCGGCGAATGGCAAGCGCCCAGTGCTTGCGCGTGGCGGGCGGTCCGCACAGCTGGATGCGGGCGCCGTCGGGCAGGGTGGCTGCCAGCAAAGGATGCTCGCGGTTGATCCCCTGATGGCTGATCCGGGCAACTTGCTCGCCCAGCCGCTGCAGCAGATGATCGGTAATCTCGGGCAGTTCGATCCGCTGCATACCGGGCAGGTCTGCATCCTCGATCCACATCTCGCCGGGGCGGTTGACGAGGATTTCGGTTACGCTTTCACGCTTCAGCCATTGCTGGAACGGCGCCAGATAGGCGTCGAGATAGACGCTGCGCGGGGTGCGGCTTTCATCTGCCGCCACCATCGGCACCACTTCGCCGTTCATTCGGTTGTGACCTTTGAAAAATCGAGGTCGCGCGCGGTAAAGACCCGGATCGGCTCGCCCTGCCGGACCCGGACGGTCGGCCCGATCTGACCATTCTGGCCCACCGCCGCCGCTGCCGCCGATTGGCCGCTACCGCCGACGATGACTCCAGCATTGCCGCCGATCGCCGACAGGCCGCCGATCACCGACAGCAGCATCGCCGAACCGAACCGCTCGAAGAAATGCGTATTCACCTTGCCGGCAAGCCCGGTCTCGCCCGAAAAGCCAACCGCCGGCGAGCCGATATTGACCGACACACCGTCTGGCCGGATCAGCCGGGTCCAGATGACATAGGCGCGCTTCTGGCCTGCCTGGAGCCCGCTCTTGTATTGGCCGATCAGACGCGAGGAGCGCGGCACCAAAACGCGCGTGCCGTCAAACGAGCGAACATCGACGCTGACCACCGCCCGGACATAGCCCGGAACATCGGTGTCGATTGCCGTTTCCAGCACGGCGGGAATCAGCGTGCCCTGCGTTACGGTTGTCTTGGGGTCGATGCTGGCAGTTGCGGTCGCAGCCCCTCCGCCGCTGCCGCCGAGACGGCTGGCGAAATCGTCGTTGGAATTGCCGGTGCCAAGCGGGCCGCCCGCAGGCGCTGCGGGGGCGATCAGCGGCGCTGGCAAGGCGCTGGCGTCAAACACCACGGTCGGAGAAGCCAGCGGATTGGATGCCGGCATGTTCGAGAATTGGGCGCTCGTTTGGGGCGGCGCGGCCAATACGGACTGCTGCTGGGGCTGAGCTGGCACGCCGCCGGGCGGGGTGATGGCCTGCGGAGGAACAACTGGCGCGTATTCAATCGGCGCTGGTACCGGGGCAGCGACAACTGGCTTCGCCGCGAGCTTCTGCTGTTCGGTCCGGGCAGTGTCCATGCTCCACAGCGTGACCGCTCCCAGGATCGCCACCAGCGCGACGCCGGCGGCAAGGCCGAGCCCGTCAGCGCGCGGCTTGCGCTGGGTTACGGCAGGCAGGACATTGCGGGTGGCAAGGTCAATTACCTCGGCTCCCATGCCCTCGCGCGGATCGCTGTCGTTGGCGGAGGAAAGGCGCTCGCGAGATTGCTTGTTGAGTCGCATGATTACTGCCCACCTTTTCGGGATTGGTGCTCGATCACAGTGGCCAGCGCAGAGGCCGGTGCGGCGAGCGGTTTCGTCTTGCGCGGCGGACCCCGGTTTTCCAGCGTAGCACTGTCGCGGCCGGATCGCAGGACGACCAGATCCGGCACACCATCGATTACGATAACATCGTCGCGGACCGCGAAGTTGACCGGTCCTTCCTGACCCTTTTCATTGCGGATCAGGATCGCCGGAATAGGCACTCCGACGTTCCAGGCAAGAAAAGTGGCACTGCCATCGTCATAGATCCGCGACGGAAGTAGCTTGCTGCTGCCTTTGGTACGCCAGGAGAAATTGAGGATGGCGGGATCAGGCTGGACGAGCTCCTGCGGATTGGCCGCAGCCAGCGCTTCGGTTTCGTTCACGCCGAGCGCCGGTGCAGCGGCCTTCTCGGCCTTGGACGGATCGCGATAGGTAAACCGGAGCACGTAGATCGGGGTGCCAAGCGGCGAGGCCACCAGATCGAACAGATAGGTGTGGCGGTCGGTCACCACCGTCATGTTGGTCCGCGCGCGCGCCGCCAGTGGCTTGACGAACAGCAGATTGGCCCGCTTGTTCGGGGTGATCTGCCAGGTCGTGGAGTCGCCGACCGCGACATTCTCGATATGCTCGTCCTCGCCGAACGTTATGGTGGCCTGAACCCCGGCGCGGCCCTCGATACGTACCACTTCGTCGGCGTTGTAGAGACGGCTGGCGAGGCGGGGATCGCGTGCGTGAGCGGCTGTCGCCGCAGCAAGCAGGCCCAATGCAAACACTGCTGAACGGATCATCGGATCATCTCCCGGGCTCGACTGGGTGGCGCGCGGAACCGGCTGCCGATACCGCGGGCGCGATGGCGGGTCAGCGGCGGCAGTCCAGCGGTCGCCCCGATCGCTGGAGCCGCAACCGTCCGGCCACTTCGAACGATTGTTGAAGATTGCCCGGAGGAACGGGCTGCAGATGCCTCGTCCATTGGCAGCGATGCCGCCAAGCTGCGACGCGAATTGTCGATTGCTGCTGCGCCCGGCACAGCGGCAAACTGTTGAACCGGCGGCGTCATCGAAGGCTCTGCGTAAGCTGCGGCTTCGCTCTTGCGGTTCTCCGCAGCCAGGCCGAACACCTGCCAGCCTCCAACCATAGTTCCAGTCACCCGCAGAACCATGGCCATCAGCGCAACATGAACCGCTGCGATCAGGAACAAGGCCATCGCGGCGCGGCCGTCGATCCCCTCGGCTCCGCGCAATCCGGCGATAACCGGGACCGCCAGTTCGAGCATGAAACCGCCGCCCAGCACCGCAAACAGCGGGGTTACCGCGGTCAGCACCACCCCGCGCAGCCAGCCAACGAAAAGGCCTCTTGTGCCCGAGAACAGCGCGAAAACGACAAATATCGGCCCCAGTGCCAGCAACACCGCAAGCGCAATCCGGGCTGTCACCAGCACGCCTACTGTGCCCAGCAACAGCAGCATGGCCGATAGCCACATCAGGTTGATTGGCGTGAAGCTTCCGGCATTGGCCCCTGGTGCGACCTGCTGGCCGCCGCTTGCCTGGTCTGCGGTTTCGGCGATTGCGCTGAAGACAAGATCGATCCGATCGGCGAACATCTGTGTCGCGGATCCTTGCGATCCCATCAGCACTCCGGCGATCTGGTCCGGCCCGCCGACGGCCAGATTCCAGACCACACTCTGATAAGCGACCCAGCTGGTCGCAAAGGTCAGCACCAGCCCAAGCGTCATCATCCGCGGCGTAAGCGCCGAGATGCCAATGCGGCTGCGCCCGGTCAGCAAGGAAATGGCGAAAAAGGCAATATAGAGCGTCAGCAGAATGGTGAGCACCGGCATCAACGGCCCGCCGCCGCCAAACAGCCGGCCAAAGGCGCTGGCTGTGGTCTCGCTCGCGACGCAATCGACCGCGCGCAATGCGGCGGCAACCCCTGCGCTCGCGCCGTCAACCAGTGGCCGGCAATCGCTCATTCCGCAGCCTCGATCCAGAACGGTGCTTCGTCCGGGTTGGCAGTTCCGGGCCAGTTCTGGCCGGTCAGTGCGGGATACCAGCCGCTCGGCGCATCGCCGTATTCACTGCGCAGCGCATCAAGCTGGCGCACCACGCTTTCGCGGCCAGACAGCAGCAACAGCACTTCCGGCTCGCCCGAAAGATCAAGCCGCACGACAACCGACGCATCGGGCTGACGGATCAGGAAGCACCGGCTGTGCGCCGGAAGGGTGCGGATCAGTTCGAGTTCATGCTCGGTCAGTCCGAAACCGTCGCAATAATCTTCGGCGCGGGCCCGGGCATTGGGCATGAAGATCATCGTTGCGGTCTGTTCGACCAGCGCCGTCGAAATGCGGCTGTCGAGGGCATCGCGGGCTGACTGCGTTGCAAAGCCAACCAGAGCATTGCGCTTGCGCAAGGTCTTGAGCCAGTCACGGATCCGCGCGGCAAACACCTCGTCGTCGAGCGCCTTCCAGCCTTCATCGATCAGGATGATTGTCGGCTGTCCATCGAGCCGCTCTTCGATCCGGTGGAACAGATACATCATCACTGGGGTCCGCAGCCGCGGGGTTTCGAGCAGCGCTGTCATATCAAAACCGAGCGTCTTGGCAGACAGATCGAGCCGGTCCTCAGAATTATCGAACAGCCAGCCATGTTCACCGGTCTGCAACCAGGCGTCGAGCCGCCCGGCAAGATCGCCCGGTTCGGGGCGGCGGGCTCCCGCCAGAAGCTCGCGGAAGTGCGACAGGCGGCGCAGGCTCGCATCATTGGCGTAGGCAGCATCGACCGCGCCGGCAATGCAGGCCAGTTCCTCGGGGCCGTTGGCAGCCAGCAGAACGGCCAGCCAATCGCGCAGGAATGCGCGGTTTACGGGCGTGTCGGACAGGGCGAGCGGGTTGAAGCCAGTTGGGTGTCCTGCGGCGATCCGGGTGTAGCGGCCTCCGATCGCACGCACGAAAACCTCGGCACCGCGATCCTTGTCGAACAGGATGGTTCGCGGCGAGAATTTCTGCGCCTGTGCGGCCAGGAAGTTCATCACCACCGTCTTGCCCGAACCGGACGGGCCGATGATCGAGAAATTGCCCAGATCGCCGTGATGGAAATTGAAGAAAAACGGCGTGCTGCTGGTCGTTTGCAGCAAGGTTACCGCATCGCCCCAGTGGTTGCCATCGGCCTGGCCCAGCGAGAAACCATGGAGGCTGCCGAAGCAGGCCATATTGGCGCTGGAGATCAGCGCGCGGCGGACCAGATAGGCCTCGTTGCCCGGCATCTGGCCCCAGAAGCAGGGCTCAAGATTAACGTCCTCTCGCACCGCGATGGCGCCAGTGTCGGCCAGCGCGGCCATGCAGGCAGCGGTGGCATCGTCAAGCGTTTCGAGCCGGTCACTGCGAACCAAGACACTCAAATGATGATCGCCAAACGCCACCGCGCCGACGCCCAGCGCATCGCGGGCTGACAGCATTTCGCGGCGTTCGGCATAGGCTTCCTCGTCGGCAGATTTGAGCCGGCGCACGGCCAGGTCAATCCGCTCGCGAGAAATCTGGCGATCGGACGGCGCGTAGCTTTCGGTCAGCACCATTTCGCACGGCAGGCGCAGCAGCCCATCCATCAGCCCGGGGCTGGTGCTGTCGGGATAATCCTTGAGGCTCAGCAACGCGGCGAACTCGCTTTTGGTCGCACTGTGCAATTCCAGCGCATCAAGCCCGAAGTTGATCCGGCGATAGGGGATCATCTGACCGATGTCGGTGCCGGCGGCCGGGCGGCGCACCGGACGCATTTCGCCGTTGTAAAGCGCGGACACCAGCTCGAGCACTTCCGAGCAGCGACCGGTCGTTCCCTCATAGTCGCCCAGCAGGCGTGCGCCATACGAGCTTAGCGTCGCAATCATGGCGCTGGCAGCGGCCCTGAGCGCGCGAACATCGCCCGGATCGGCTTCGACCGGCGCTTTGCCGCTGCGCTTCATCCAGCGCGAGATGCGGTCGGCAAAACCGGCCTTGCCGCGTGCCGGGCGGCGGACCAGAGTGACGAATTGATCGTTGACGTACAATGCGCCATTGGCCAGCCGTTCGCGCCAGCGGGCATCGATATGGGCGGCCACCGGATCGTCGAAATTCGCCTCGAGCGAGGCATGAACCCGGCGGCGGATCACATGGTGATAGAGGACAAAACGCGCGTCGAGGGCGCTGCGCAGCAAAACTTCGCGGGCGCCTGTGTGGGCATTGAGTTCGTCGCTGTCCGCCGTTTCAAACGCCAGCCCCGGGACCTGCAAGGCAATCATTACCGAGCCGTCACGCAGCAGCACGACATTGTCATCGATCAGGGCGAGGTAGGGCAGGCGATCACCCGCCATTGCTTCCTTTTTGGCCCAGAGCGCGGCGCCAGAGAACTTGGTCATCACCGGTGCTCCTTCATGGGGCATAGCTGTTGCAGCCCCACCGGTGCCAATTGCGGACACGGGGGCAGCGGCTGACCTTGGTCAACCAGAGGTCGAACACCCGCGGCTCGCGCAGGCAGGCAAGATAGCCGATGATGTGGATCACCAGCGCGGCCGGCAGGACAAAGAAGCTGCGGGTCATTAGGAACAGTTCGGTGGTCACCGCAGCATTGATGATGAAGTAGCTATAGGTGACGCCGGCAAACATCTGCGGCCTAGTCAGTGCGCGGTGCACCGGAAAGCGGGAGAGGCTCATGGTCGTTCAGCCCGCCGCCGCAGACTGGATGCCCGAGACGATCGAGCCAGCGCCGAACAGGATGAAGACCCCGATGATCACGGTTGCCCCGAACCGCCAGTTCAACCGGCCGGTCAGCATCATGAAGCCGACTGCGGCGACCGCCATCACTGCCACTGCGGTTGCGACATTGCCCAGCAGTGTGCCCTGCAGCCAGCCCAACGCCGCAACAATCGGCCCGGAGCCTTGCGGATCAGTGCCTTGCGCGTGGGCCGCAGACGGGAGCGCGGCGAGAGTAATCATGGCCGATGAGAGCCGAAGGGGGACCTTTGGAAATTGCATGCTTCTATCTCCGCACAGGTTCTGCCAGCCGCGACATGATCGCGGCGACATACTGCTGGGTTTCAGTAATACGCGGGATGCCGCCGGCCTGCTTCACCCGGCCAGGGCCGGCGTTATAGGCTGCCAATGCTTTCTCAACGTCGCCGCCAAAACTGTCGAGCTGGATCCGCAGGTAGCGCGCTCCGCCCTCAAGGTTGGCAGACGGGTTGGCCGAATCCACTCCCATTTCGCGGGCAGTGCCAGGCATCAGTTGCGCCAGGCCGCGCGCGCCCACCGGCGATACGGCACCACTGCGCCAGCGGCTTTCCTGCCAGACCACTGCTTCAAGCAGGGCAGGACTGATATCATATTTTGCAGCAAGCTCCGCCACGCGGCTGCGCCATTCGGCCGGTCCGGCGGCATTCGCTACCTGGGTCAGTGCGGGGGTCAGAGCTGGCGTGGCTGATGTCAGAGCAGGCAATCTGTTCTCAGCGCTGGCTTGTTCAGCGGTTTCGCTCGTCACAAAATCGCGCGATCCACCTGTGATCCAGACGCTTTGCGCGCCGGAAACTTCAAGGACGTCGGCGAGAGCAACTTGCGGAAATCCCATGGTTGCCGCCAGTAGTATCACTGCAGCAACTGAACCTGAAATTTCGCGACCCACTGCAATCTCCCGAACTGCGAATTGCGCGATTGACATGAATGCTTGGCGACCGTTTATTTAGTAAAATGGTAATTTTAACGTTAAAATTCGCAGAGAATGACGAATCTGCGTTCCTAAAACAGTTCCCCTTGAACAGATAGCGCCGCGAATCAGCATAGCCTAGCGCGAAGCTTAAGTCTGCCCTTGGCCTGAATTCTGGCTGGTGTTGCGCACAGTTTGTCGCGAAACGTTCCGGTACCAAGCTGATGTTGATCAAAGCTGGCGGCCCACTGCGCTAACCCGGATTCTCACCAGACTGTTGATGCTGGACGGTCAAGATATTGAAAAGCCAAGCTTGTGGCCGAGAAGAAAGCCTAGAATGGGATTCGTTCGCCGCTCCAGGCGAACAGGCCGCCGGAATCCTGCGGTGAGAGGCCATCGAGCACCGACAGAATATGCGCGGCGCTTTGCTTTGGCTCGAGCAGTTTGGCCGGTGGAACGCCCCGCTGGAATGGCCTGGACAGTGCTGTGTCAACGGTCCCGGGATGAATTGTGACGACAATCCCTTGCGGATTGCGGCCTGCGAACTCGATTGCGAAATTGCGGAACAGCATGTTCAGGGCGGCCTTTGAGGCGCGATAGCTGTGCCATCCGCCCAGGCGATTGTCGGAAATCGACCCAACCTTGGCCGACAATCCGGCGAAGACAGCGCGACCATCCCGGCGCATCAGCGGCAAGATGTGCTTGGCAATCAGTGCCGGGCCGATCGTATTGACAGCAAAAACCCGCGCCATCGCATCTCCGTCAAGCGCCCGCGCACTCTTTTCAGGCATCAGTGCACTTTGATCGTGCAGGATGCCGGTGGCGATGATGGCCAGATCGACTGGACCGCCTGCACCAATGGTCTTTGCGGCGCTTGCAATTGACGCTTCGTCGGTCAGATCGAATGTGAAGTCCATTACCGCAGGATGCTTGACGCTCGGCAAGGTCCGTCCGCCGGCGTGGATCTCGCTATAGTTGCCCGTGTCTGCGAGCTGCGCGACTATCGCGCCGCCGATGCCTCCGCTAACTCCGAAAATCGCCGCGCGCTGTCCTGTTTTTGGCCCAGTTATTAGCCCTGTCATTCGCCCCGGCACTCGCTCCACGCTGCCATGGCGCGGGCCCGGGCAGCTTCATGCGAGATGATCGGCAAAGGATAGCGCGGCGGGGTCAGGCCCTTTTCGTGCGGCGCATGGATTTCGTCGTCCCGCAAATGGGCCAGTTCGGGCACAAAGCGGCGAATGTAGCCTGCCATTTCAAACTTCGGACTTTGCACCAGCGGCGCCATCATCCGCGAGAAGACCGGCGCATCGACGCCTGATCCCGCGACATATTGCCAGTTCATCGCGTTTGCGCCCAGATCGGCATCAAGCAAAGTATCCCAGAACCAGCGCTCACCGCGCCGCCAGTCAATCAGCAAATGTTTGACGAGGAATGAGGCAGTGATCATGCGAACCCGGTTGTGCATCCAGCCGGTTTGCCAAAGCTCGCGCATGCCGGCATCGACCACCGGATAGCCGGTTCGTCCGCGGGTCCAAGCGCGGAAATCGGCATCAGCATCGCCGCCGCTTCGCCATGGGAAGCGATCGAACAGGCTGCGTCCGTTGCGGATTGCATAGTCGGGAAATTGATCGACCAGATTGAGTCCATGCTCGCGCCAGGCGATTTCGCTCTGGAATACCCGCGCCTTGGGACCTGCCGCATAGTCTGCATGATGCCACAGCGCGGTGGGCGAGATCTCGCCGAAATGGATATGCGGCGAGAGGCGCGAGGCGCCCGGGCGAGACGGATAATTCCGCTGCTGCTCGTAATCGGCAAGGATCGGCAGGAACGACTTGAGCGCGGCGCGCGCGCCCCGTTCGCCCGGGGTCCAGTCCGCAAAACCACCTGACCAATCCGGGCTGCGCGCCAACAGGTTCCACGCGTCAAGATCATCCGAACGCGGCATGTTTTCAGGCGTGATTAACCGCTTCGGCCTGGGTAACGGGGCTGGTGGCGGCATGTGTTCCCGCAGCTTGTTGAACCACGGCGTGAACACGCGGTAGCGCTCGGCCGAATCCTTGAGAATGGAACGCGGGTTGGCCAGATGGTTGCCCTCGTGCAGGATCAGCGGAACGGACTGCGCGGTTTCATCCTCCGCCTGCTGCCACCACGGCTCATAATGGCGGTGGGCATGGATGGCGCTCGCCCCAGTTTCATCGGCGAGCCGGATCAGCGCGGTGCTGGAGCGGCCACGTCGCAGGACCAGAGTAGCCCCCAGCGCTGCAAGGTGTTTGCCAAGCGCTGCGAGACTGTGGTGCAGCCACCAGCGCTGGGCTGCGCCGAGCCGCTGATCGCCCGGTGTCTCGTCGTCGAGCACGTAGACCGGGATGACCGACCCGCTTTCCAGTGCTGCGGCAAGGGCGGGATGGTCGTGAAGGCGCAAATCCTGCCTGAACCAAACCAATTGCGTCGCCACTTACACCTCCAGGAAAATACGGGCCCGGCTCTAAACGGGAGGGAGGAGAGCCGAACCCGCATTTCCGCGACCCAACACAACCAACCAGTCTGGGGTTGCTAGGAGAGAATCGGTTGCGTCAGAACGCCCTTCTTGCCGATGGGGAGGTAAGCCAAAACCTGTCTCTTTGGGCAGCTTATATCGCCAGGCTCAATAACCGGCTTCTATCGCCAGCCGGATGGCGTCGGCGCTGGTCCTTACGCCAAGCGATGCGAACACCGCAGCGCGGTGCATTTTTACGGTCCGCTCACTCAAGCCCAGTTCGTAGGCGATCTGCTTGTTAAGCTTGCCCGCCGCCAGTTGCAGCAGGACTTCGCGCTGGCGGCGACTGAGCGCAGCTATGCGATCATGGGCAGCCTCGCGCCGGACATCGTTGGCCCGCGCGACATCTTCGGATATCTCGACCTGCGAGCCGAGATAATACTCAAGCTCGCCGGCCGCATCGAAGATCGGGGCTACCATCACGGCATTTCGGAATGGTGTGCCATCCTTTTTGTAGTTCAGGATCTCGACCATCACCGGTTGACGCCGGCGAATGCCATTGCGCAGCATCTCCGTCAGCCAGGGCTCGGTCCCGGCACCGGTCAGAAACCGGCAATTGTGCCCGATAATTTCAGAGCTTTTGTAACCGGTCAGCGCAACGAACGCATCATTGCACTCGACGATCGGATTGTCCGGCAACCGCGGGTTGCTGATGACAGCTGCGATGGGACTGCTCGCGATCATGGAGGTAAGTGACATGGCCGCTAGTCAACTAGACGATCACACGCTCCGAGTGAAGTGCCCTTTTGACCATGTTGGCTTTCAAGTTGTTTTCGCAAAATAGAGACGTCCGCTTCGAAGCGTCGTTTCCGTTCGGCGTATTCAGTAAAGCATCCTGGAGATTGCAGTCATGACGTTTCTTTTGATCATGTTGATCGGCGGCTTTGCGATTGCGGCGGCTACCGCGCTCGTCAGGGGCCTGATGGCCTTTTTTCGTGACGCTGAGCATATTCGTCAGAATGGTGCAGCGCCGCGTGATGCTTTTGGGGTGCAGCAGAACCGGATGATGGCCCAGCGGGTTCTCTTTCAGGGCATCGCCATCCTGTTGGTCGTGGTGGTTGGAGCGCTGGCCAGCCGGACCTGATCCGCCGCCCAAAGCTAGTGAATAACTTCGCCGATTTTGAAAGGGATGCAGCAATGAATTTCATGGCAAATGATTGCGGAACGAATTTGGTTGATGAAAAAATTCCCGTTCCACGAGAGATCGAGGAATCAATCCGCAATCTGATCCGCTGGGCCGGCGATGATCCCGATCGGGAAGGGCTGGTCGATACGCCCAAGCGGGTCGCGCGCGCATGGCGCGAATATCGCCAGGGCTATGATGAGGACCCCGGCCTTCACCTTGCCAGAACCTTTGATGAAGTTGGCGGTTATGACGAGATTGTGCTGCTGAAAAACATACCGTTCCAGTCGCATTGCGAACACCATATGGCGCCGATCGTGGGCACAGCCTCGATCGCGTATCTGCCAGCGCAGCGCGTCGTCGGAATTTCGAAACTGGCGCGGGTTCTGCACGGGTTTGCCGAGCGGCTTCAAGTTCAGGAGCGGCTGACCGCGCAGGTCGCCCAATCGATCTGGGACAATCTGAAG
>JANOFJ010000089.1:0-27850 GCA_031413595.1 Novosphingobium sp. | reverse complement strand
CGGACGCAAGGACACTCCCGGCGTCTGAAAGCGAAGGATCCTAGTCTGCTCGCCGGCCTGCTGTTCGATGGCAAAGGCCGGGCGATGAGCCCAAGCCATACCCTCAAAGGCAAAGTCCGCTATCGCTATTACAGCACACGCGCCGAACTGGTCGATGGCTCGGAAGCCTGGCGGGTATCAGCGTATGATCTCGAGCGCCTGGTATCGCAGCGGCTCGCTGCCTGCCTCGATGATAGCGCGGCACTTGCGGACCACCTGCGGGGGTACTTACAAACGGCACGGCACACTTTCACGATGCTCGACGATGCGGCCCGTCATGCCCAGACCTTTCGGACTGGGCGGCCTTCGGAGCGCTTGTCTCTGTTCAACAGGCTGGTGGAAAGGATCGAGCTCGGTGCTGAGCGCATCCTGATCCGCACAAGCACAGCGCGCGTGGCTGCCGTGTTCAATCTCGAAACTGATCCGAATCTCAAGTCGAAATGCATCGAGCTTACATGTGCGTCGGCCAAGGTATGGCACAGCCGCCAGCTGCGGTTGGTCATTCCGGGTCCTGACGCCGGCACCCAGCTGCGACACCGCGATCAGAAGCTGATCAATCTGGTTCGCGAGGCTCATGCTGCGCGGCAACTGGCGATTGCCAATCCTCAGATGACCATCTCAGGGCTGGCCAAAATGGCAGGTCGTTGCCGCAATCGACTCGCCAAGTACCTAGCGGTATCGAGCCTCGCACCCAACATCGTCGCGGCCATCTTACAGGGCCGGCAGCCGCTCGGGTTCTCCGCGACACAGCTGCTGCAAGCTGACTTGCCGCTATGCTGGCAGCAACAGCGCGTCGTTCTCGGGTTCGCCTGAGCGCTACCAAGATCCCTGTGCTGTCAGGTTTTCTGCAATCGAGACCGGCGCAGAATTGTGCCGAGAAATCGACGGGTCTCTAGGCGTCTCTGGAAGCAGGAGGTTTTATCCTAGCTCGAAATCCCGCGGAACTGCGCCGAAATCGACCCGTCCACCATCAGACAGGCGGATCGGGCAGGGTAGATAGGAGTACATGGTGCGGACGGTGGGACTCGAACCCACACGAGCCAGGCTCAGGGGATTTTAAGTCCCCGGCGTCTACCATTCCGCCACGTCCGCACTGATGTCCGCCTTACGGCGGTGCGGCAGGGGTTTCCAGCCCTTCTTACGGATCCAGCCCGCTCCCCCGCCCGGCCACTCTCAAGAGTACCCTGAATGGGTAGCCGGGCGGGGGAGCACGCTGGAACCGCGCAAGGGGCAAGCACCGCTTGCCCCGGTCCATGGACCTAATCAGCGTTCAGGCGCGCGCGCATTTCCTTGCCCGGCTTGAAATAAGGGACGCGTTTGCCCGGCACATCGACCGTTTCGCCGGTTCGCGGGTTACGCCCCTTGCGGGCATCACGAGTGCGGGTGGAAAATGCGCCAAATCCGCGCAGTTCGACCCGGCCGCCCTTGGCCAGCCGCTGGGCGATCTCGTCAAAGAACACGTCCACCGCCTTTTCGATTTCTTCCCCGCGTAGGCCAGGATTGTCCTTTGCCAGCGCCTGCAGCAATTCGGATCTGATCATGTCATGCCTTTCTGCGGACCAAATGGCCCGGCCACCCCTGTTTCCCCGTCAGCACGGCGCAGCTTTCGACCCGTAACAAGCAACATCGCGACTGCGGTCATAATTGCCAGAGCAATGGCTCCGACGCAATCACCAAGAAGGGTCAGTACTCTGCTGACCTGATGAGGGATCAGTCCGCAACCAGTAAGTCCGCAGGGGTAATCCCGAGGCGATCTATTCGCGCGCGGATCCCGGGCCATTCGTCAGCCAGAAAGCTCTGCCGTTCGGCCCGACGCAGCTTGTCGGCTGCCCCGGCAACGACGAACATTCCCACCCCGCGCTGCACTTCTACCAGGCCGTCGAGCTGGAACTGCTGATAGGCTTTGGCCACGGTCAACGGATTGGCTCCCTGCTCGACCGCAAAAGCGCGGACCGATGGCAGCATCGCACCTTCGCCATAGGTGCCATCGATGATCGCATCGGCGATCAGATCGCGGAGCTTTAGATATACGGGTTTGCTATTTGAGCGCATAGTGCATCAGTGCCATAATACAGCGCGGCAGGCAAGAGGTGTTGGCCTGGCGCAATAAAGGAACAACTGTAACGAATTTAGCTTCACAGCAGCGAAATCGAAGCTAGTTTCCCCGTCACACGCGCCCGGCACAGGGCTAACCGGATTTCTGGGGAACAAGAATGAAAGATATGGGTAGCTGGAACGAAGGTGACTGGATCGCGGCAATCGCTGCAATCGCGCTGTTTGCCTTCCTGATCATCGGCGGAATCATCGCTGCCAAGAAGAGCGATGAGGTGGTCGGCCATCCGCGCGGGCTGTTCGTGCTGTTTTACGCCGAGATGTGGGAACGCTTTTCCTACTACGGGATGCGCGCGCTGCTGATCCTCTATCTGACCAAGTTCTGGCTGTTCGGGGATGGCAAATCCACTCTAGTCTACGGCGCCTATACCAGCCTGGTTTACATCACCCCGGTGCTGGGCGGCTATCTGGCCGATCGCTGGCTGGGACAGCGCAAGGCGGTGCTGTTCGGCGGCATCTTGCTCGCGCTGGGCCACGGCTTCATGGCGATCGAGGGAATGAAAGGCGTGACCGATCCGCTGGTCAAGCAAGCTGACCCCGCAATCAATATCTTCTGGCTGGCGCTGGCGCTGATCATCGTTGGCTCGGGCTTCCTCAAGGCCAATATCTCGGTGATCGTCGGCCAGCTTTACCGGATGACCGATATCCGCCGCGATTCGGCCTACACGATCTTCTATATGGGCGTGAACGTTGGTGCGGCGCTCGGCACGATTCTGGTCGGCTATCTGGGCGAGACCATCGGCTGGTCATATGGCTTTGGTCTGGCGGGTATCGGCATGGTGTTGGGGCTGATCATCTTCGTGATCGGCCGTCCGGCGCTCAAGGGCAGCGGCGAGCCGCCCAAGGCGCTGGATCGCGCGCATGAGTTCCAGCTCTATGGCGTCGGACTTGGCGCGGTCGCAGTGATCTGGTTCCTGGTCCAGTATCAGGGGATCATCCAGAACCTGCTGATCGTCAGCGGTCTGTCGATGCTGGCCTACACCTTGTACGAGGCGTTCAAGCTGCCCAAGGAACCGCGCGAGCGGATCTTTGCGATCCTGTTCCTGATCGCCCTTAACCCGATTTTCTGGGGCCTGTTCGAGCAGGCGGGCGGCTCGCTGTCGCTCTATACTGATCGCTATGTCGATCGGGCCGGGGTGCCGACCAGCCTGTTCCAGTCGATCAACCCGATCTACATCGTGCTGCTCGCGCCGTTGTTTGCCGGATTGTGGCAGTGGCTGGGCAAGCGCGGGCTTGAGCCGTCAGCCCCGGCCAAGTTCGGGCTGGCGCTGGTCCAGGTCGGGCTCGGGTTCCTGGTGTTCGTCTGGGGGGCCAATTCGGTTGGTCCCGAAGTGTTGACGCCGGTGCTGTTCGTGTTCCTGATCTATCTGATCCACACCACGGCCGAGCTGTGCCTCTCACCGGTCGGCCTTTCGGCGATGACCCGGCTGGCCCCGCTGCATCTGGGCAGCTTCATAATGGGCGCATGGTTCTACATGACCGCAGTCGGCAATTTCGTGGCCGGCAAGATCGGTGAAGCAACCGGCGGCGAAGGCGGCACGATGTCGCGTGATCTGGTGCTGGATATCTACAGCAAGATCGGCTGGATCACGATCGGCATCGCGGTTGTGGTGCTGGCCCTGTCACCCTTCGTGAAGCGCTGGATGCACCTCGATACGTTGGAGGACCGGGCGGCTCCGACGCCCCAGCCCTGACTAGCCCAAGCTCTGACCAGCCAAAGCCCCGCATCAAGGAAGCTTCAGATGACCCGCAATCAGATCGCCCGGATAATGGCAACGGTTGCGGGCATCGCCTTGCTCAGCGCCAGCGGCGTTGCAGGGGCCGCCAAGCCCAAAGACAAATCCGCCACGGCCAAGGCGGCCAGCGAATACAACAAAGACCCCTACCCATCGACCTATCGGCGCTATGGCGGCGCGCCGACTGCGCTGGTTGGCGCAACTGTGTACGATGGCGCGGGTGGCCGGATTGACAATGGCGTGGTCCTGTTTGCCGACGGCAAGGTGGTGGCCGTGGGCGGAGCGGACCTCGCCATTCCGGAGGGCTACCAGCGGATAGACGGCACCGGCAAATTCGTGACGCCCGGGATTATCGACATCCACAGCCACCTCGGCGATTATCCCAGCCCTGCGGTCGCGGCGCATGAGGACGGCAACGAGATGACCGATCCGACCACGCCGCAGGTCTGGTCCGAACACAGCGTCTGGCCGCAGGATCCTGGTTTCAGCCGCGCGCTCGCCAACGGCGGGATCACCGCGCTGCAGATCCTGCCCGGCTCGGGCAATCTGATGGGCGGGCGTTCGGTGACGCTCAAAAACGTGCCTTCGCGCACGGTCCAGGGAATGAAGTTTCCGAACGCGCCGTATAGTATGAAGATGGCCTGCGGTGAGAACCCCAAGCGGGTTTATGGTGCCAAGGGCCGCGCGCCTTCCACCCGGATGGGCAATTTCGCGGTCAACCGCGCCACCTGGATCAAGGCGCAGGAATATCGGGCCAAGCGTAAAGACGGCAAGCTGGAAACGCGTGACCTGGCCATGGAAACTCTGGTCGGGGTGCTCGATGGCGAAATCCTGATCCAGAACCACTGCTACCGCGCCGATGAAATGGCGCTGGTGCTCGATATGGCAAAGGAGTTCGGCTACAAGGTCAGCGCATTCCATCATGCCGTCGAAAGCTACAAGATCGGCGATCTGCTCAAAGCGAGCGGCACCTGCTCGGCGATCTGGGCCGACTGGTGGGGCTTCAAGATGGAATCCTACGACGGAATCCCTGAAAATGCCGCATTGCTGCAAGCGGCCGGGGCCTGTGTGGTGATCCATTCGGATGATGAAAACGGGATCCAGCGGCTCAATCAAGAGGCCGCCAAAGCGCAGGCCGACGGCCGCCGCGCAGGAATCCAGATTGCCGATGCAGAGGTGATCCGCTGGCTGACCTTGAACCCGGCCACCGCAATGGGAATCGACCAGCAGACCGGCAGCCTTGTTGCAGGCAAAATGGCCGATGTGGTGCTGTGGAACGGCAATCCGCTGTCCGTCTATTCGCGGCCCGAGAAGGTCTGGATCGATGGCGCGCTGCTCTATGATGGTCTGGACCGCAAGCGCCGCCCGGTAAGTGATTTCGAACTCGGCCAGCCCGGCGAAGGAGACGTGAAATGAGCGCGCGCATGCTGTTCCGCGCCACCGCGCTGCTCGCCGCCGCCAGCGCTATCCCCGCATTGGCGCAGGATATGGCCATCATCAACGCCACCGTCGTGATCGGCGATGGCGGAGCGCCCATTCCCGGCGGCACAATCGTCGTGCGCGCCGGCAAGGTGGTGTCGGCTGGCAGCACAGTTGCCATCCCCGCGGGAATGCGGGTGATCGATGCCAAGGGCGGCTGGGTAACCCCCGGCCTTGTTGTGGCAGTAACCGATCTTGGCTTGGTTGATGTTGGTGCGGTGAGCGAAAGCAACGATTCCGAAAGCGACAAATCGCCGTATAGCGCCGCGCTCGATGTTGCTCCTGCGATCAATCCCTCGGCCCAGCCGATTGCGGTGAGCCGCGCTGGCGGGATCACCCGCGCTGCAGTGGTGCCAGGCGGCAGTGGGGCGATCTTTGCCGGGCAAGGCGCGATTATCGATCTGGGGGCAGACGGCGATGCGGTGACCCGCCCCCGCGCGTTCCAATATGTCGAACTGGGTGAGGCCGGGGCCAGGCTCGCTGGCGGGAGCAGGATTGCAGCCCATGCCATCCTTCGCAATGCGCTGACCGAGGCGCGCGATCTGTCCCGCCGGTCCGGACCGAGCGTGACAGTGGGTGCCGCAGCAGGCGATCCCCGCCTTGCCAAAGCCACACCCGAACGTGCGGGCGATGTGCAGCTTTCGCGCTTCGATGCCGCCGCACTGATCCCGGTGGTGAGCGGTGTCCAGCCGCTCTACGTCCATGTCGAGCGGGCGCAGGATATTCGCATGACGTTGGCGCTGAAGGCAGATTTCCCCGCGCTCAAGCTGGTTATCATCGGGGCGAGCGAAGGCTGGCTCGTCGCGCGCGAGTTGGCGGCGAGCGGCGTACCAGTGATCGCCAGTCCGCTCAACGATCTGCCCGCCCAGTTCGAAACGCTCGCCGCCACCCAATCGAATGTCGGGCGGATGACGGCGGCCGGGGTCAAGGTGGCGATCGGCAAGCTGAGCGATAATGACCAGCCGCGCTGGGCCCCGCAATATGCCGGTAATCTGGTAGCGCTGAACCGCGTGCCCGGCGCAAGCGGGCTGAGCTGGGGGCAGGCCTTCGCCACGATCAGTTCGATCCCGGCCGAGATCATCGGGATGGGCGATCGCTTTGGCTCGCTGAAGCCCGGCCGCGCCGGCGATGTGGTGATCTGGGATGGCGATCCGCTGGAAGTCAGCTCCGGGGTGACGACGGTATTCATCGACGGGGTCGAGCAACCGCTCAGCAATCACCAAACCCGGCTGCGCGACCGCTATCACACCCCCACCGAAGGGGCGCTGCCTAAGGCTTATGACTGGTAGAAAACGCTCGCTTGGTCAGACGGAGGTGGCAGCCAGGCATCTCCCCAAACCTTGATCGCGTCCAAGGTCGGCCCGAGCGCTTGCCCTGCCGGGGTAAGGCGGTAGGCTGCGCGCTTAGCGGCGGGCGGATCGCGCTCCAGCACCCCGGCATCGACCAGCAACTGCAACCGTGATGCAAGTGCCGCGCGGCTGATCGGTAGCCGCGCCATGAAATCCTCGAAATGCTCGATCCCCAGAAAGGCCTCGCGCAGTATCAGCATTGCCCAGCGATCGCCGATTACGCGCGATGCACGCCCGATCGGGCATGGCGCGCGGGAGGGAATATAGCTCTTCATAGGGTCTGCTTATCAGACTTGCGGAATGGCTTCGCAAGTGGAATAAGGTCTGTATTACAGACTTTGGAGAAATGCTCGTGGCCGTAGATCGATTTGCCAGCCCTGAACAATCGCTGGAATATATGCGCCTCGTTGCTGTCGCGCGCTCGGGCTTCACCAACTGGCTGGCGGTCGAACCACTCAAGGTCTGGCTAGGCGAGTCTGAGCTGCTGCTCGTCCTCCGCCCGGAAATGACCCAGCACCACGGTTTTGCCCATGGCGCGATCGTCGGGCTGATGGCCGACAATGCCTGCGCCTGGGCCGCAGCTTCGGTGTTGGGTGATGTGGTGACGGGGAATTATACGATCAACTTTCTCTCACCCGCACGTGGCACACATCTGCGCTCAAAGGGCACAGTACTTAAGGCGGGCAAGCGCCAGGCAGTGGTTCGCGCCGAAGTCTGGGCGGAGGCCCAAGGGATGGCTCCCGTGCTCGCAGCGGCAGCCCAGGCCACGATTATCCCAACCGGTCTCCCCTCTCCATCGCGGCCCGCGCAATAAACCCTCGCGGCGGCGCCAAAGCGCACTATGCTGGCAGTCCGAGTTCCAGGGAGTAACGGCAATGGATGAAACTCTCACCCCGCTAATCGCTGCTTCGGTCGCCTTTGTCGGCACCCACTTTGCGCTATCGCATCCCTTGCGAGCAGCGTTGGTCAAGGCGGTGGGGCCAATGGGCTTCATGACGCTCTACTCGGTCGTCGCGCTGGCCAGCTTCGGCTGGATGGTTCTTGCCTTCCGGGCCATTGGCGCAGGCGGATCGCCTTTATGGAATGGCAGCGGCGCGGCAGTCTGGGTGCTGGCAAGCCTATTGACCTTGGTCGCGCTGACGCTGTTCCTCGGCGCCTTTCGCGGCAATCCGGCACTGCCCGATCCGCGCGCAGCGGCGCTGGCAGAGCAGCCGGTTCACGGCGTATTCCACGTCACCCGCCACCCGATGATGTGGGGCTTTGCGCTATGGGCCGCGGCGCATATTCTGGTCAGCCCGACCCCGCGCAGTCTTGTCATGGTCGGCTCGATCCTGTTCCTCGCCCTTGTCGGCGCGCACCTGCAAGACCGCAAGAAGGAAGCGCTGATGGGCGCGAGCTGGGCGAGTTGGGAATCCAAGACCAGCTACTGGCCGCGCTGGGGCCAGCTGGGCAAAGCGGGCGCGGTGCTGTGGCTTGTTTCGCTCGGACTATGGCTGGCGCTGACCTGGGCGCATGTCAGGCTCGCCTATGTCCCGGCGGGGATCTGGCGCTGGGTCTAAACCTGACTTAGGCCCGTGCTTCTTCCACGCCCGCCGAATTATGCCGCAGCGCTGCGAGCACCGTATCGACGATCTGCGGCGCATTCAGCCCGGCCTCGTCATATTGCTTGTCGGGCGAATCGTGATCCTGGAACACATCGGGGAGCCGCAGCGTGCGGATCTTGAGGCCGGCGTCGAGCAGCCCGGCGTCGCTCGCCATGGTCAGGACATGGGCGCCAAGGCCGCCAATCGAACCTTCCTCGACCGTCACGATAACCTCGTGGCTGGCCATCAGCTTGCGGATCAGCGCCTCATCCAGCGGCTTGGCAAAGCGCAGATCGGCAACCGTTGTGGAGAGCCCCCGTGCTTCAAGCTGATCGGCTGCCTTGAGTGCCTCAGCCAGCCTGGTGCCAAGCGAGAGCAGCGCCACTTTGGTTCCTTGGCGGACAATCCGCCCCTTGCCGATCTCGAGCTGCTCCGGAATGTCGGGCAGCGCCACCCCGGTGCCATTTCCGCGCGGATAGCGGAATGCAATCGGGCTGCTGTCGTGCAGAACCGCGGTGTGGGTCATATGGACCAACTCCGCCTCATCCGCAGCGGCCATCACCACGAAGTTGGGCAGCGTGGCAAGGTAAGTGATGTCAAACGACCCCGCATGGGTGGCACCATCGGCACCGACCAGCCCGGCCCGATCGATCGCGAAACGGACCGGCAGGTTCTGGATCGCAACGTCATGTACAACCTGGTCGAAAGCGCGTTGCAAGAAGGTTGAATAGATCGCGCAGAACGGCCGCATCCCCTGCGCGGCAAGCCCGGCGGCAAAAGTCACCCCGTGTTGTTCGGCAATGCCGACATCGAAGAACCGCTCCGGATGCGCGGCCGCGAATTTATCCAGGCCGGTACCCGATGGCATCGCGGCGGTGATCGCGCAGATCCTGGGATCGGTTTCCGCTTCCTTGGTCAGCTGCGCCCCGAAGACATTCTGATAGGCCGGCGGTCCGGCTGAGCCCTTGACCTGCTCGCCGGTGATCACATCGAACTTCTGGACCCCGTGATACTTGTCGGCGCTGGCCTCGGCCGGGCCATAGCCCTTGCCCTTTTGCGTTACGACATGGATCAGGCACGGGCCTTCGGCGGCATCGCGGACGTTTTCGAGAATCGGGATCAGCTGGTCGATATTATGGCCATCGATCGGCCCGACATAATAAAGCCCAAGCTCTTCGAACAGGGTTCCGCCCATCGCCATGCCGCGTGCGAATTCATCGGTTTTCTTAGCGGCGCGGTGGAGCGGTTCGGGCAGTTTGCGCGACAGGCGCCGGGCGATATCGCGCAGGCCCAGAAATGGCCGCGATGAAACCAGCCGGGCCAGATAGCTCGACAGCCCGCCGACCGGCGGCGCGATCGACATGTCATTGTCGTTGAGGATCACGACCAGCCGGTTGCCCGCCTGCTTGGCGTTGTTCATCGCCTCATAGGCCATGCCCGCGCTCATCGCGCCATCACCGATTACCGCAATGCCCTTGCCAGGCGTTCTGGCCAGCTTGTTGGCAACCGCAAAACCCAGCGCCGCCGAGATCGAGGTCGAGCTATGCGCCGCGCCGAACGGGTCATATTCGCTCTCGCTGCGCTTGGTGAAACCCGAAAGGCCGCCGCCCTGGCGCAAAGTGCGGATCCGGTCACGCCGCCCGGTCAGGATCTTGTGGGGATAGGCCTGGTGGCCAACATCCCACACCAGCCGATCAGCGGGTGTGTTGAAGACATAATGGATCGCCACCGTCAGCTCGACCACGCCAAGGCCCGAGCCAAGGTGCCCGCCGGTCTGCCCGACCGCGGCGATCATTTCGGTGCGCAGCTCGTCAGCGAACTGGCGAAGCTGGCCCGGAGCAAGCTGGCGGAGGTCTGCCGGTGTCTCGACTGTGTCGAGCAGCGGGGTTGCCGGAAACGCTGTCATGGCAAGCGCCTTACACACTTCGGCAAGTGGTGTCGATTGAGACCATCTGTGTTAAATGCGATGTACTCAAGGAGCTTGCATCATGTCCCTTCCAGCTGCCGCCCAGCCAGTCTGTTTCGTCCTCACCGCCAATCGCGCGGCCGCG
Organism: Novosphingobium sp.; assembly: GCA_031413595.1. Taxonomy (GTDB): domain Bacteria; phylum Pseudomonadota; class Alphaproteobacteria; order Sphingomonadales; family Sphingomonadaceae; genus Novosphingobium. Next base: position 17,501 of record JANOFJ010000089.1, on the reverse strand, counting down.
AAGCCGTTTTATGCCGATGTGCTGGGGCTGCGAATCATGGGCGAGGATGACCATGCCGTTACCTTCGATCTGGGCAATCGCACCCCGCTCCGCCTGACCGATTTGCCCGGGCATCACGGGGCCGGGCATACCGTGCTAGGCTGGCATGCCAGCGATATCAGACAAGCAGTCCGCGCGCTCAAGGCCAAGGGTGTAGAGTTCAAAATCTATGCCGGGTTCGGACAGGATGCCGACGCGATCTGGAGCTCACCCGGCGGCGGCGCAGCAGTGGCGTGGTTCGCCGATCCCGATGGCAATGTGCTGAGCCTGACGCAGTTTGGCTGAGGTGAAGGTTTGATCAGAAAGACTGGTCCACGCCGAGGCGCGGAGATGTGGAGAAATTGCACGCGTCGCAGACTTTCCGTCGGTGATCGCGGTGATGTTGCTGGCGCGACTGTCTCGCCACTCTCGCCGGAATGCGTGACAGCGCGAGCGTTGCGCCGAAGCAGGAGGCGGGAATGCGCGAACTCGTTCGGTGACACGGCAGCGCGAAGGGGCGGGGACAGGTGCGCGGTCAGTCAGCAATGCCATCGCTCCGGACGGAGTTAGGGGTTAAGTAAGGTGGCACCGTAATTCCGCACCGTAATTCCAATAATCTCGGCCACGTCGTACATGCGGAGGTTAATGCGGTACTAGGGCATGCGCTGCGCTGCGCCGAGACTCGACAAACATCTTCTCTTGGTGACTTGCAACGTCCGATCTTGAACCGACCTCACGGCTGGAATGGCCAACCGGAAGTATTGACGAGCTTCCTGAGCCGATGGTTCGATCATCGGATATGAACACGCCATCAACCATCGCGAATGTCTATGCACAAGCTTGAGAACGCCCACTGGATTTTTGGGCAATGCCTCTGCAACGGCTATTTTTAACGACTCAGCTGTGCCGGCGTCTGTACCGCGATAAATTCTTGGAACGAGGCGCAGCCAGTGCCCGTCTCCCTTGGCTACCCCGCGCAAAACGACCTCAAAATCTCCAAAGTCAGTTTTTCCTGAGTTTCTTGTCAATCGCTGAACAGTGCCTCGCGCTCCATACCTAGCTAACATGTTCTCAACTGATCTAGGCGTGATCGATGCGAAGGGATGTGCAGGCAATGTCGCGGCTGGAATCAATAAGCATAGACAAATCAACACTCGGGTCATGGCAGTTGAAAATATAACAGACATGCACACCCTCCCGTAAGCGGACTACCTTCAGACTCTTGTCGTCTCCAATCACACCAAGCAGGCGACGGCGGAATACTCTGGTTGGATCGCCGACTTCGCCGCCGGCAAAACCACTCCGCGTCTCCGCGCCTCCGCGTGAACAAATCCGATCAAGAACAGTTACCGCAGACCCCGCGCAGTTCCACCACCGGGCGAATATCGGCAAAGCCAGCGTCATGCGCGGCACTGACCAGCGCGCCGGTCAACCGGTCATCATCCAGATGGGTGGCCTGCCCGCAAGCGTCGCAGATCAGGAAGATGCAATCATGGCGGCAGCCGGGGTGGCTGTTGGCGATATAGGCATTGGCGCTTTCAACCCGGCGCGCCAGATTGGTCCGCACGAACAGATCGAGGATGCGGTAAACGCTGTTCGCCGCCACCCGCTTGCCCCGCGCCGCAGAAACGCTTTCGGCAATATCATAGGCTGAAACCGGTCGGTCCTCATGGGCGGACAGCGCCGAGAAGACATCGGCACGCATCTCGGTCCATTGCTCGCCAGCCTCGGTAAGCGAATCGCGCGCCGCCTCCTGCAAGGGTACGCCGCTGTGTTCGTGGTGATGATGATGCCCGGCCATCCATGGGATATAGGCGTGCCGCGCGCGCTCGGCAATCAGCCGGTCTTGAAGGCCGCCCGATAGGCGCTGGGAAACAGCCGCCGCAGATTGTCGACCTTATGGACGTCCCACGCCTGAATATACGGATGACGCGGATTTTTCGCCATGAAATCCTGATGATAGACCTCGGCTGGATAGAACCGCTGATAGGCCTCGACCCGGGTAACAATTGGTGCCTTCCACAAGCCAGCTTTCCGCAGCTGCGCCAGATAGGCGGTTGCAACCAGCCGCTGCTCGGCGTTCATCGGCACCAGCGCCGAGCGATACTGGGTACCGCTGTCCGGTCCTTGCCGGTTGAGCTGGGTAGGATCGGCCACCACCGCAAAGAATATTCGCAGCAACTGGTCGTAGCGGATCTTGGCGGGATCATAGGTCACCCGCACCGCCTCGGCATGGCCGGTATTGCCGTCGGAAATGCGGTCATACTGCGCGGTTGCACGGGCGCCGCCGTGATAGCCCGAAACTGCGCTGGTGACGCCATTCAGATGACTGAACACCCCCTCGACGCCCCAAAAGCAGCCTCCGGCAAAGACAGCGGTTTGCAGGACTTTGGGCTCGCTCGAAACTCGCGCCGCCAAAGGCGTGGCCACTGCGCTTTCGCCCGCCATGGCCGGCTGCTGGCAAGCGGCAGCAAGCGTCAGAACCAGCGTGAGCGCAACGCCCCGCTTCAACTGGCCGGTGATGACGGGCTCGCTGCGGCGTAAGCTGAAGGAACCACCTTGCCTGCCAGTTCGCTCCGTGCCTGTCCGTTCAGGGATGCAAACAGCGCCGCCGCGCCCAGCAAGAAGCCGATGCCAAAGGAGCGATACAGATCGGAAGTGAACAGGCGCATTGAATTCTTTCATGGCAAATACCCGGAATGAGTCATAGTTGCCTCGAATTCGTTGCGCAGTGGTGAACGGTTACAGGTTTGGCCAGCTTTATGCCGATGAAGCGTTGCACCGTTGCGACAAAGCCCCCGTTTTTAGCCGCCGCCGCGCAAACTCAATGGCGGAAGTGGCGCATTCCGGTGAAAACCATGGCCAGACCTGCCCTGTCCGCAGCAGCAATGACCTCGTCATCGCGAATCGAGCCGCCTGGCTGAATCACCGCCGTCGCGCCCGCTTCGGCGGCGGCGAGCAAACCGTCGGCAAACGGGAAGAAGGCATCCGAGGCAACCGCGCTACCATGGGTGAGCGAGGCCGCCCAGCCGTATTTCTCCGCGGCTTCGGCTGCCTTCATGGCGGCAATGCGGCTGCTGTCGCGGCGGTTCATCTGGCCCGCGCCGATCCCGGCGGTGGTTCCTTCGCGGGCATAGACGATCGCGTTGGACTTCACGTGGCGGGCCACGGTCCATGCGAAAATGCAGTCCTTCAGTTCCTGGGCAGTTGGCGGGCGCCGGGTCACTACCTTGAGGTCTGCCTCGGTGATCGCGCCGTTGTCGCGGGTCTGGACCAGCAACCCGCCGGTGATCTGCTTGATCGCGAGGCCGCTGCGGCGCGGATCGGGCAGATCGCCGACCAGCAGCAGCCGGAGGTTCTTCTTCCTGGCGAAAGCAGCGCGGGCCGCGTCATCGGCGGCAGGCGCAACCACCACTTCGGTGAAAATCTCGCAGATCGCCTCGGCGGTCGGCCCATCAAGCGGCACATTGCTGGCGACAATCCCGCCGAACGCGGACACCGAATCGCAGGCCAGCGCCGCGTGCCATGCCTCCAGCAAGGTTGCCGCCTGGGCGACGCCGCACGGGTTGGCATGCTTGACAATCACGATGGCCGGCGCGCCGCCCCTGAACTCTGCCGCAAGTTCCAGCGCAGCATCGGCATCGGCGTAGTTGTTGTAGGACAGTTCTTTGCCCTGCACCTGCTGCCCTTGTGCGATCCCGAGCCCATGGGCCCCGACCGGAACATAGAGCGCGGCGCGCTGATGCGGGTTTTCGCCATAGCGCAGCTCTTCCACCCGGCGGCCATTGACCGCCAGCATTTCGGGAAACAGTTGCTGCTGATCGGCAAAGGCGAACCACTGGCTGATCATCGCATCATAGGCAGCGGTCGCTGCAAAGGCCCGCGCCGCTTGCAGCTTGCGGAATTGACGCCGGGTTGCGCCGCCGGTCTCTTCCAGCTCGGCCAGCAGCGCAGCATAGTCAGCAGGATCGGTCAGGATGGTCACATACTCGTGGTTCTTCGCCGCCGATCGCACCATCGATGGCCCGCCAATGTCGATATTCTCGATGATCGTGTCGCGGTCTGCGCCCTTGGCCACGGTGGCCTCGAACGGATAGAGATTGACCACCACCAGATCGATCGCGCCAATTGCATGCTCGGCCATCGCTGCGGCATGCTCGGGATTGTCGCGCACCGCCAGCAGCCCGCCGTGGACCATCGGATGCAGCGTCTTGACCCGCCCGTCCATCATCTCGGGAAAACCGGTCAGCTCGGACACATCGCGCACAGTAAGCCCGGCATCGCGCAGCGCCTTGGCAGTGCCGCCGGTTGAAACCAGCTCTACCCCGCGTGCCGCCAGGGCATGGCCCAGCTCGGCCAGGCCAGCCTTGTCGGACACCGAAAGCAGGGCCCGGCGGATTGTCACTTCGCTCACGTCAATTTTATCCCATTTTCTTGAGCAGCCAGGCAAAATTGCCCCCGCCGCGCGAAACCAGCCCTTGCAGCACCAGCTGCTGCGCCGGCTGCGGCCGGCCCTGGCCATCGGCCCACAGGCTTTCTTCGATCCGCACCGAACCGCCGCCGACCCGGAACTGCCAATAGCTGCCATCGGGCAGCGCCATTCCGACGCCCTGCCCATCTTCCGACAGGCCCAGCTCGATCCCGGGGCCGATGTGAAAGCGGATCGCAAAGCCGACCTTGCCGCGCTTGCCCTTGCCGCCGGTGGGTATCAACAGGTCCTCGCCGCGCAGCTCGGTGCCGTCATCGCGCAGGATCAGGATCCGGCGGTGGACCAGGCCATATCGCGCCGCATAACCATCGTGGCTGGCCTCAAGCCGCGTCGCGGCGCCGGATTTGTCCCCGCTCAAGGTCCGGCGATCAACCTCAACCTCGGTCACGCCGGCGCCAAGCTTGCCGCCGATCAGGATTGCGGTGGAATTGGCATCGTCCAGCGCCAGCGTCGAGTGGGCGGCGGTTGCGCGCAGGCCCTGTTCCAGCCGGACCGGGATCAGCCCGCCCGCACACGCTGCGCCGCCGCAATTGACGATGATCCGCTGGCTGCCCTGCGACAATTCAAAGGCCAGCGTCGAAGCGCTGCCGGTCCGTGCATGACGAGCCAGCGGCGGCGGAGCGGCATCGAACTGCAGGATGGTCTTGTGCGCGGTGACCCGCTGGTAACCCCATTGGCGGACATCGCGCAGCGGGCGCGTGCGCACGCCAGACGCCGCTACCAATGCAGCAAGCTCGCTTGCATCCAGCGCCCAGGCGCCTTGCCAGCTGCCCAGCGAACCATCGCCGTGGGTCAGCGCCAGCAGCGGCGGAACCAGCAGGTTCAGGATCGATTCAAGCGCAGGCGGAGGTTCGCGCCGGGTCGCCTGATAACAGGCGCGCAGTTTGGTCAGCAGCGCAATCGCCTCGGCCTGCCCCAACGGGCTACGCGACAGGACACCGCCATCATCGCCGACCAGTTCGCCCAGCGCGCGGATCAGCCCGGCTTCGCCATACAGGCGGCGCGGGCGGCCATCGGGCAGCAGCAGTCCGGCCGCGACTATTCCGCACCAGCCCGCAACCTGCGCGAGCAGATCCTCGGCCCGGCTGACATTCTTGTCGAGCCAGCGGGCAGTTTCAGTCAGCGCCGCCAGCGCCCGGCCGCGCAAGGCCTTGTCGTTGCCAGACAGGATCAGCGGGGCATGGACCAGCCAGTTAAGCTCGCGCGTCCCGGCGTTGGCGACCATCCAGGCCGGACCTTTGCCGGGCCGCGAGGGCGGCTTGGGGTTGGCGGCGAGCCAGGCTGACAGCACCCGCTCGGCCACCGGCGCGCCTTGTTCGCGCGGGACGCAGGCTTCCAGATCGGCCAACCAGGCGAAGCTGTGGACCACGCGCTCCAACGGCGGGCTCATCCGCGCGGCACCGCCAAAATCGATCTGCGCAATCGGTGCCTTGGCCCCGTGGACCAGAAAATGCCCGGCCCTGAGCGCCGTTCCCGACGCCTTGTTGCCGGGAAGCGGATTAGTGACGGTGGCCAGCAGGCGGACCCGGGCCGGCTTGCGAAACGGCGCGATCAGGGTCGCGGCGGGTAGGCCCATGCGATAGGCCAGGCGGATCAACCGCTCGCCCGCACCAAGCGCCGGCGGCGCGAAATCAGCCAGCGCCAAGGCGCGCCCCGGTTCGATCAGCTCGCCCGGCGGGGATTTTTCGGCTGCTTCGGCTTGGCTCAATACGCCCTCTTCAGTGCCGCGCGGAAGCGGGATCGCCATATCCAGGGCATCATAGTCCGAGACTTCTGTTCGCGATGAAGAGAGCACATCGGCCATGGCCTAGCCGATCCCCTTGAGCGCAGCGATATTGGCGGCATAGCGCTCCGGTCCGCCGGTGAAGGTTGCGGTTCCTGCCACCAGCACATCGGCTCCGGCATCAATGCAAGCCCGCGCGGTTTTCAGATCGACCCCGCCATCAACCTCAAGCCTGATGTCGCGCCCGGTCTTATCGATCATCTTGCGCACCGCCTCGATCTTTTTGAGCTGGCTGGTGATAAAGCTCTGCCCGCCAAAGCCGGGATTGACGCTCATCACCAGCACCAGATCAATCTCGTCGATCAGATAGTCGAGCATCTTGGCAGGCGTTGCCGGGTTGAGCGAGATCCCCGCCAGCTTGCCCAGCGCCTTGATCGCCTGGACCGTGCGATGCGCATGGGGACCCGCCTCGGGATGGATGGTAATGATATCCGCGCCAGCGCTGGCGAAGGCCTCAAGGAACCCATCGACCGGCGAAATCATCAAATGAACATCGAGCGGCTTGGCCGTATGCGGGCGCAGCGCTTTGACCACTGCGGGGCCGATGGTGATATTGGGCACGAAATGCCCGTCCATCACATCGATATGGATCCAGTCCGCCCCGGCCGCATCAATCGCTCGCACCTCCTCACCCAGACGCGCGAAATCGGCCGAGAGGATCGAAGGCGAGATCAGTGGTGCGGGCATGGGCAAGGTCAGCTCCCTGCTTAGGCGCTTACCCACCACATCTAGGGGCGACAAGCGCGGTTTTGCTCGTTTTCCACACAGTATATCGTGAACAGAGTCGATTGGCATGTTTCGGGGGGTGATTGACGCGGCACCGGCATGGCGGCAAGGCACCTCCGACATGCCGCTCCGCCCAGATCCCAGCCCAGCAGAGGCCTTGCTCGCCCGAGAAACACAGCTGCGTTATGGCCGGGTACCGACCGAGCTTGACGGAGTAAAAGTGGCGGAGGATGGCCATTTCTTGAGCGGAGACGCCTATCTACTGCGCTCCGATGGCCTCTCGATCCTGTACCGCAAGGGCGAGGGCGTCACCGTGGAGCATGGTCCTGATGCAGACTTCTCGGCGGAAAGCCTGTGGCTCAATGGCAGCGTTTATGCCGCTATCGCCTCGATCAACGGCTTCAAGCCGATCCATGCCTCGGCAGTCGCTTATCAAGGTCAGGTGGTTGCTTTTACTGGGCCAAGCGGGGCTGGAAAATCAACCTTGATCGCGGCGCTTGGTACACTCGGCCTGCCGATGTTCTGCGACGATACGCTGGTGCTCGATCTGTCCGATCCGGCCCGGATCATCTGCCTGCCCGGGCACAAGCGCTTGAAGCTCACCCCAGAGGCGCTCGCCTTGACCGGGACTGAGGGTCAGGAGAAAGTCGGCGTCACGATCGACAAATTCTATGCGCTTCCGCCCAGCGGCGAGGTGGGCGAGCCCTTGCCACTAGGCCGGCTGGTGTTTCTTGAAGATGGTCCCGACCTTGCGGCGCGCGAGATCACCGGGGCAGACCGCTTTACCCGGCTGACCGACGATCACTATACCGAGGTGCTGTTCGCCAGTGCCCGCCGGCTCGATCGGTCAGAGCAATTTGCCCTGCAGGCGCGACTGGCCCAGCAGATCCCGATGACGCAGCTGACCCGCCCACGTGACCGGTTGCAATTCGCCGCTTCGGCACAGCTGGCCGCAAAGCTGGTTCGAAATGAGGAGAAATCGGCATGAGCAAGACTGATACAGGCAAGGTCATCACCAAAGCGCAGGCGAGCTTCAGCGAAACCGCGATCGACGATGAAATCGTGGTGATGCATCTGGTCAGCGGCGAATTCTTCTCGCTAACCGGAACCGGGCGGGCAGTTTGGCTGCTGCTTGACGGCACGCGAACCCGCGATGCCGTTGTGGCTGCAGCGGCCGAACAATATGACGTGTCGCCTGCTGATATTGCCGCCGATACCGACGAATTTCTGGCTGGGCTGACCGCGGCGGGGTTCCTTGAGGCGGGCTGAAACCTGGCGCTTGCGCGGGCGCACGCTGGAGGCGATGGGCGCATTGTGCCTCGCGCAGGCGGCCGTCGCATGGCTGCCGTTCAGCAGGTGGCGCGGCTGGCTGGGGCTGAGCGGCGCCGCCTTGCCAGACGCCGCCATCGAGGCGCAGCGGCTGGCGCAACATATCGATCGCGCCGCCGCCCGGCTGCCGTTTCCCACCCTGTGTCTGCCGCGCGCCATCGCGTTGAGCCGGCTATTGCTGCGGCGCAGTATTCCCCATCAGCTGGTCATCGCAGCGCGCCCCGCCAGCCAGCGCGGCGGGGCGGATGATCTCCACGCCTGGGTCGAGGCGGGCCGCCACATCGTGTTGGGCGAGATTGCTGGTCCCTGGCTCGAAACCGGTCGTTTCCCGACCCCAAAAACGCCAAGCATCTGAAAAAGTGCGGTAAGCTGCGCAATTTCATCCTTGCAAATTATGCTGCTTTGCCGCAATTGGCAGCGTAATAGGCAGTAGCAAATGCTGCAGGGGTTGTTTCAAGGATTCAAGTCATGACGCATCAAGAAAACAAAGCACAAATCTGGGCCAAGCCTGAGCTGACCAAGCTGGGGAAGATTGCCGATGTATCGGGACCAGCTGGTGCCGCTGCGCAGTCACCGATCCAGACCCGTAGCTGACAGCAACGCCGTGCGAGCGGTTTTTGCAGTGCCTGGTTCCTGAATGATTGCTGCAGCGCTCGGTTTTCCGGGCCTTGATCGGCGCGATGCGCTTCAATTTGCCCAATTGCTTGAATTCGGACCGGGCAAGGCTGCTCGGCTGGAGACTCCTGATTCGCTGATTCTTGCGCAGACTGCACCTGCCCGCGCGCCTTGGACTCCGGGACGCTCGGCCAGCGGGCGGTATGTGCTGTTCAACGGACAGTTCCATAATAGCGCCCACATCGGACGCGAGTTGGGATTGAGTGGAGCCAGCGACGCCGCATTGTATGCGCTCGCAGTCGATCGCTGGGGCGCGGCAGCAGATGCGCGGATTGTCGGCCATTATTGTGCAATCAGCCACATGCCCGGGAGCGATCAACTTCGGTGCTCGAGAAGCCCCCTCGACGCGCCTCCGCTACATTTCCGGATTGCCGGTGAAAAGCTAATCGTGGCATCGCTGCCGCGGCCGTTGTTCTGGCGCGACAGCGAACCGCGCCGGGTCGACCTGGACCGTTTGTCGCGGACCATGCTGGTCGATTTCTCCGACCGTTTCAGAGGGAATTACGAAGGCTGTGGCCGCCTTCCCCAAGGCTGTGTGATTACGCTGACAACGTCTGGTTGGCACGAAGATTGGCGATACGATCTGTTCGCCTGCCCGCCAGTCCGGTTTGCGAACCCCCAGGACTATGTCGAGGCTGGACGCGCGCTGCTGGACGAGGCGGTGCGTGCAGCGCTGGCAGACAGCAAGCGCCCCGGCATCCTGCTTTCGGGAGGTCTCGATTCGGCGTCGGTGGCAGCCAGCGTCTTGCACCAGACCTCGCCATCGACGCCGGTTTTTGGCTTCACCCACGGTCCAGAGGCTGGGTGGGTGCCTCCCACTCAACATCCGGGCCGGTATTTCTCTGAATTTGCTGCAGTTGAGCGCTTTGCGGCTGCCAACCCCAGGATGCGGATCGCGCAATTCTCCAATGAAGGAATTGATTTCAGGCACCGCCAGACCGAACTCATCCGCGCCATGGACTGCGCAACACCGTCAGTTGGTCTATGCTGGGCGCACCATGCTATCCACGAAAAGGCCAGAGACCTGGGTTGCGACGTGCTGCTGGCCGCTAATTGGGGCAACGAAACCTTCAGCAACGGCGCGCCCTGGGCCTGGACAGAGTTTCTTGTTCGCGGGCAGTGGGGCCAGTTGTTGCAAGCATTGCGACATCGCCATGCCGACCCCCGGCCATTGTGGCGAAAGTTCCTTGCGTTGTCGGTAATGCCTCTCCTGGCTGCGCCGGCATGGCGAACGGTCCATCGCATCTGGAACGGCGCCCAACCCGATCCACTTGGTTCCACCGCCCTGTCACCCCAATGGGTCAAGCAAAATCGCCTGATCGAGCGAGCTCGCGCCACCGGTTTCGAGCCCAAGCGCCACAATTTCCGTTCGCAGCGCCAGTTCTGGAGCTGGATCATGGCGGAAGACGGCCAGGACCGCGAGCAATACGACCAGGGCATTGGTCAGCTCTATGGTATTCCGCTGCGCGATCCGGCGGCGTACCGGCCGATGGTGGAGTTCTGTTACGGGCTGCCAACGGACGTCCTCATGCGCAACGGGACAAGTCGATGGCTGGCGCGCGAGATGGCGCGCGGACGATTGCCCGAAGAGCAACGTCTCAACCTCGACTACGGCCAGCACAATGTCGACTGGCAATCGCGGATCGGGCGCGCACGCGGCGAGCTGCTTGATGAGCTGGAGCGGATGGCGGGCGATCCGGACATCGCCGCGATGATCGACCTGCCCAGATTGCGATCAATGCTCGAGGATTTCCCCGAAGCCGGGTGTGATGATCCATCAGTTAGCCTGCCTTACAAGACAGCACTGCCGATCGCGATAGCCGCGGGGCGCTTCATTGCCTATGCCAAGGGCCGCAATGATATTTGAGCACACCCGAAATCGTGAATAGCCCACCTCCCCTACTGAAACTGCTGGAACTGCGCCGCAATGGCCGCGCGATTGCCCTGCTCGGCGCGCTAATGCTCGCTTCTGCGATCACCGAAGGGGTCGGGCTCGTGCTGGTTGTCCCAATACTGGGCGTTCTTGGTGCAGCAGGGGGATCGCAGACGCCGATCATGACCGCCCTCGCAGCAATCGGAGTCCCGCTGGCGCTCGGGCCGTTGCTGGCCCTGTTTGTCATACTGGTGTCGGTCCGGGCCTTGCTTAACTACGCCCGGACCATGGCCGCCCAGCGATTTGAAATCGCCCTGGTCGATGGCCTGCGCCAGCGGGCCTGGCGGGCGCTGTTGCATTGTGACTGGCGCGCATTGCAAGGCTTGCGCCGCAGCGACAGCGCCAGCCTGCTGATCAGCGAAATTGACCGGATCGGCTATGGCATGAGCCAGCTGATTGCGGCGCTGGCCGGAGCAATAACCCTGGCCGCCGTTGGCCTCGCCGCGCTGGCGATCTCGCCGTTGGTGGCTGGTCTGGCGGCGCTGGCCGGAGCTGCTGTACTGCTTGCCTATCGCGGGATGCGCCAACGCGCCGTTGCCTTGGGTGCGGCGCTTGGCACCGCCTATGCGCAGGTGCACGGCAATCTTGGCGAAGGGCTGTCTGCCCTGCGGGTAATCAAAAGCCTTGGCCGCGAGGCGGAGGCCGAGCAGGCAAGCGCGGCTGGCTTTGCCGGATTGCGTCAGGCTCAGCTGGCATTCTGGCGAGCCCAAGGCCGGGGCCAGGTGGCACTGCAAGCAGGCGGAGCATTGGCGCTGGCCTTGTTGATCTGGCTTGCAATTGCCCGCTGGCATCTGGGCGCGGCGACCATCCTGCCGCTGGTCGCGCTGTTTGTGCGCGCAGTTCCCCTGCTGGGTACAGTGCAGGAAGTGTGGCTGAACTGGTCCCATGCGCGCTCGGCCATCACCTCAGCCCAGGCCTTGATTGCCCGTGCCGAAGCCGCACGCGAACCCGATGCAGTCGGCATCATGGCTCCGGCGCTGACCCGCTCCATTGTCCTGACAGACGTGACGGTCGAATTCGCCGGGGCCTCTGCGGCTGCGCTTGCAGATATTACGCTGACCCTCCCGGCGCATGGCATTATCGCCCTGACCGGGCCATCGGGCGCCGGCAAAAGCACGCTGGCCGATCTGCTGGGCGGGCTTTTGTCGCCCGATCGGGGAACGGTTGTGATCGACGGCGCGGTGCTGGACGGCCCGCTGCGGCAAGCGTGGCGCAGCCGGGTTGCCTATGTCCAGCAAGAACCGGTGCTGCTCGCCGCCAGCATCGCGGAAAACTTGCGCTGGGCCGCTCCCGATGCATCTGACGCGCAGCTGGAAGCGGCGCTGCGCGACGCGGCCGCCGAGTTTGTTTTTGCGCTGCCGAAGGGGATCGAAACCCGGGTCGGCGATGGTGGGCGCGTCTTGTCCGGCGGAGAACGCCAGCGGCTGATGCTGGCCCGGGGGCTGCTGCGCGAGCCTTCGTTGTTGATTCTGGACGAAGCCACCAGCGCACTGGACCCGGCCAACGAAGCGCTCATCACCGCGGCACTTGCCCGGCTGCGCGGCCGGATGGCGGTGGTGATCATTTGCCACCGCGGCGCACTTCTGGCGCTGGCGGACCAAGTTGTGCGTTTGGAATCCGGACGAATCGTCGCTATGGAATCATCCGGTGGAACGGGCTAGATTTCAGACTAACGGCATTTTTACCCAGTTCACCCGATATTCAGCGCACGAATCGCATAAGGACCTCATGCACTCCGGCGAATTGCCCGATTAACAGCGCCGCGAGCACCGGCATCCGCCCTCCCCCCATTCACTGCCAGGATCGACAAGCCCATGATTTTGCCGAGACGTTTCCGCGCCGCGGCCTCGCTGCTCTCTGCGCTCAGCCTCTCTACCGCGATTGGCGCAGCTGCAGCTGCTCCGTCCCCGGTCCAGACCTCCACGGCTGCTGCTTCTGCAGCCGCTGCATCTGCGCCGGCCGGTTGCACCGGCCCAGCCAGTCAGACTTGGCTTAATGTCGTGGTTGAGGGCGTTCGCAACAGCAACGGGCTGGTGGCAGTGACGCTTTATACCGACAACTCCAGCAAATTTCTGGCCAAGCGCGGCTCGCTCTATGTGGGCCGGGTTGATGCTCAGCCCGGTACCACCCGCGCCTGCATTTTCGTGCCGCAGCCCGGCGTCTATGCAGTCGCAATCTATCATGACGAAAATGCGAGCCGGCGGTTCGATCGCACCGGGATTGGCCTGCCCGCTGAAGGTTACGGCTTCTCAAACAACCCGACAACGCTGGCGGGCCTGCCCTCATTCCGGTCGGTCCGCCTCAATGTGCCGCGCAGCGGGCTGACTTCGCGGATCAAGCTAAAGTATCCCTAAGCCAGATTTTGGCCGTAAATTTCGCTAAGTCGCGCGGGGGCTTCGGCCTCGGCGATGGCGTGGGCGCGCGGATCATCGACGTCGAGCCACCAGGCCTCGCCCACATCCATCGTCGCGGCCCGCCCGCTATCTGCCAGCAGCTGCATTCCATCGGACAGGCTGCCTGACTTACCCGCAGCAATCGCAGCGGCAATCGCTGCGGCGAGCTCGGGCGTAGCCAGAAACGCCCCGCAATCGACCGCATCGTAAGTTGGGATGGTCTTGCCGATCGCCACGATCCGCTGCGCCGCGTCCAATTTGACCCAGGTCGCATCATCGGGATCAACCAGTTGGCTATTCACCCGGTAGTCGACCGCCAGCGTCACGCCGCGGTCTGCCGCCCCCTGCCTGGCAAGTTGGGTGAGGATTTCGGCCGTAAAAATGTGATCGGACATCATCAGCAAATAGTCGCCTTTGATTTGCGCCGCACCGGCCATCACCGAATAGCCATTGGGCAGTGTCCAGTCATCGACCCGTGCCGAAACCACCGGGATGCCGGTCTGCGCGGACAATTCGGGCAGGAAGGCCTCGATCTGATCGGCCCGGTGACCAGTTACGACCACAACCCTGGCCGCCCCAGCCGCTTTGGCCTGGCGCACGCCCAGCTCGAGCAAGGTGATCCCGGCCACCAGAGTGAGCGGCTTTGAATCCGACAATTCACGCAGTCGGCTACCAAAGCCTGCTGCAATAATCAGCGCGTCCATCGCCTGCTCCAAATGCCTGAAATCAAACAAAGACGGCGCCGGTAGGCCAATGCTTACCGGCGCCGTCAAAAGCTCGTGAAGTTCAGATTATTCTGCGGCCAGCGCAGTTTCACCAACATATTGGTCAACCATCTGGGCGGCGACATCATCGTTAAACTGCTGCGGCGGGTGTTTGCAGAAATAAGCCGAGGGACCAATCAGCGCTCCGCCTTCGCCGCGCTCCAGCGCAACCTTACAGCAGCGAATCGCATCCATCACGCAAGCCGCCGAGTTCGGGCTGTCTTCAACCGAGAGGCGCAGTTCCAGGTTCATCGGGACATTGCCCCACTGGTTGGCTTCAAGCCGCAGGAAGCAAAGCTTGTTGTCCTTCTGCCATGGCACATAATCCGACGGGCCCACGTGGATGTTCTCATCCTCAAGCCGCTGAGCAAGCATCGCCTGCACAGCTTCGGTCTTGGAGGTCTTCTTGCTGCCCAGCCGCTGGCGATCGAGCATGTTCATGAAATCGGTATTGCCGCCGGTGTTGAGCTGATAGGTCCGCTCAATGTTCACGCCGCGGGCGCCAAACAGGCTGGAGAGCACGCGGTGGACGATGGTCGCACCAACCTGCGCCTTGATGTCATCGCCGATGATCGGAATGTTCTTGGCGCGGAACCGGGCTTCCCATTCGGGACGGCTGGCGATGAACACCGGCATGCAGTTGACCACGGCCACGCCGACTTCAAGCGCGCATTCCATATAGAATTCTGTCGCGTCTTCCGAGCCAACGGGCAGGAAGTTGAGCAGCACCTCGGCACCGCTGTCGCGAAGCGCGGCAACCATCGATTCCCTGGTGGCTTCGGGCGCGTCGGAGAGGATAAATCCCTTGTCGCCCATCCCGGTCATGTGATCGGCAACACCATCAAGGATCTTGCCCATGATCACCTTATTGCCAGCTGCCGGCACATTCTCCTGGAACACCGCCGTGCAGTTGGGTGCGGCGAAAATCGCCTCGGCAACATCCAGACCGACTTTGCGGGCATCGACATCGACTCCGAGCACAAATTCGACATCACCAGCGCCATAGCCACCGATCTTGTCGTGGATCAGGCCCTGCGAGGAATTGTTCGAGCGATAATAAGCGACACCCTGCACCAGCGAGCTGGCGCAGTTGCCCACGCCGATGATGGCGACCTTGATAGGCTTCATTCTGATTCTATCCCTTCAGACAGACGCGGCGCGATCGTTACAATCTCGCGTCAATGAGAATACCGCGCGCCAAAAGCAAGAAGTTTGGCACACGTCAAGCTGCTTGGCGGAACATGACCGCCATGACCACTGCCAACCACCCCGTAGTGACTACCGCAAACAAAATCAGCGCTGGCGGGCCAAAACCGGCCAAAATCAACACTGCACCAACCAAAGCGAAGAAATCTCGCATGGTTAGCCAGGTCAGCCAGGTCATCACCCGCGAGCGTTGCGCGCTGAAATGCTCCTTTACGGCATTAAAGGTCAACCCCGCTTCGTTCTTTCGGCCCCGGAAACCGATCAGCGTCAGCCCTGTTGCCAACATTACAAGCCCGGCGACTCCGGCCTTGGCTGCCACAATTTCGCTTTGCATATAGAGGTTTAGCGTAACCCCGCCGATGAAACCCAGGTTCGCTGTGGCATCAATAAGACTATCGATCATGGCGCCTTGCGGCGTGCTGCGGAAAGTTGCACGAGCGATTTCGCCGTCCACGCCATCGATAATCGAGGCCAGCTGAAACAAGATAGCCCCAATCATGAGGCCTTGTTGGGTCCCCTGGATCAGAAAATAGATCATTATGATGGCGATGGCTGCCGTCAGAATCGTGCCATGGAGCGGGCGGACCGCCGGAAAACGCAGCAAGACCCGGGATATTGCCTTGGAAATCGGCCGATTGATGTGCCGGGACACAATTCCATCGCTCGATTTGCCGGTCGCTGCAATTATCTGCCGTCCGGCTGCCGACAGCGCCGATTTGCCGCCGCCATCGCGCAACCGGGCTATTGTTTGCGAATCAGCGCTCCCGGCCCGCTGAACACCAGCTGCTGGGTCGCCGCCGTCTATCAGCAGCCGCAGTTCATCGGCCATTACCTGCCGTTCTCCCGAAATCAGCAAGGAAGCCTGATCTGCTTTGTCGAGCGCCTGTTGTTGATCAGAAAAATTGACCTTCATGCCGGTTGCGAGCCGGGCGATCTCGGCGCGGCACAGCGCACTGGGCGACCAGCCGCCGGGTATTGCAACCACACAATCGGCAATTCCGGCCAAACCGGCCTCACGCAATGCGCGCGCAGCGGCGGGCAGGCCTGCGACCAGCTGTTCTGCGGTAGTCTTGCTTGAAAACAAAATAATCGCGCGGTCGGTAATGCTGTGCCCCTTTCGGCCATTTGCGCCTATGCGCTTCATTCGGCTCGACAGTCCCTGTTGCTGTCGGCAAGAGCGTCTATAAGAAGCTCGGGCCAATGCGCCAAGAGGCGTTATGGGGAAGAGTGACTATGGTGCGATCAGCTGTACCGACAGGAGCGAACGATTTGGAAGCGCCCAGATCCGATCCGCCCCAACCTGACAAGCCCCAGCGCCCGCGCCGTGCGCGCGAGCTGCAGGATCCGCTCAACCATTATCTCTATCACCCGCTAGCATGGCAGCTGGCGCGCCAATTGGCCAAGACCCCGCTGACCCCCAACATGGTTTCGGTGATCGGCGCCCTGTTCGTGGTCGGCGCAGCGATTGCCTATACCCTGCCCGGCTGGCCGCTCACTGCGGCGATTGGCCTGGCACTGCACATGGGCTGGCATGTGGTTGACGGTGCAGACGGCGATCTTGCCCGCTTGACCGGCCGGGCCAGCCCGTTGGGAGAGCTGGTGGATGGGGCGTGCGATTATACCAGCCACATCGTGCTCTACCTGATTCTCGGCTGGATGCTGGCCGGCACCATCGGCGGCGCGGCTTACTGGTGGATGCTGGGCGCGGGCCTGAGTCACATCGTTCAGTCCAACCATGTCGAGGTCCAGCGCCGTTCCTACCAATGGTGGGTCTACGGGACCCCGTGGCTGCGCAACACCCATGCGCAGGCAGAATCAACGACTGCCAAGGGCTTTTTCGGGGCAATCGTTTCCGGCTATCTTGGCCTCGCCAGCGGGATGACCCCCCATGCCCTGCGGATCGACGCTGCGGTCGAAGCCGCACAGCGAGATCCGGCAAGGCTGCAGGAAATACGCAAAGCCGTGGCTGCCGAAGCGCCCCCGCTGCTGCTGATGTGTAAGCTGCTTGGTCCCAACCCGCGGGCAATCGTGCTGGGACTGGCGATGCTGGCCGCCGGACTTGCGGCGGCTACGTCAGGAAGGGGGGCCTTATGGTACTTCATGTATCAGGCGATCATACTTAACCTGCTGCTGGTCGGATCGGTGCTGATGCACAATGCCGCTGGCCGAAGGATCGCCGCGCGAA
>JANOFJ010000088.1:0-56729 GCA_031413595.1 Novosphingobium sp. | reverse complement strand
CACGGCATCAATCAATTCCACGCGCCCGCCGTAATTCAACGCGACATTCAAAATCATCCCCGTATTGTTCGCCGTCTGATGCATCGCGCTGCGCAATTCAAATTTCACGGACTCATCCAGTTCGTTCGTGCGACCAATCGTTTGAAAGCGAATGTTGTTGCGATCCAGATTATCAATTTCTTTGCGCAAGTATTCTTTCAGGAAGGTCATCAATGCTTCGATCTCGTAAGCCGGACGCTTCCAATTTTCGACTGAGAAGGCATAGAGCGTCAGTACTTCAAGACCAAGCCGTGCGCCCGTATCCACGGCTGCGCGCACCGCTTCGACGCCTGCGCGGTGCCCGGCGACACGCGGTAGGAAGCGCTTCTTGGCCCAGCGCCCATTGCCATCCATAATGACCGCAGCGTGGCGCGGCAACCGCGTCAAATCTATTTGTGCGAGCAGTTGCTCCTCGCGCGATCCAGCTTGGATTACTTCAGCGAAATCAGCCATCAAGTTTCCAGTCGTTTGAGCAAGGTAAGTAATGTGTGAACGAGCACAGCGAACTCAGGCCACCATACTAATATTCGACGCGCATAAGCGTCAACCCTTTGGCGGGAGCGGTGCCGTGAATAGCGGCGCGTTGTTGGCTCAGGATCAGTTCCGGCATTGTCATGGCAATGCGTCCGCGATTCATTTCCAACAGCGCCGCGACCATCGTGCGAACCTGATAGCGCAAAAAACCATTGCCCGTGAAATACAATTGCAGCAGGGAAGCCTGCTGCACGATTTGAAACGCCGTGATCATGCGCACGCGAGTTTTTGTCTCGCAATCTGTCGTCGTAAAGGCAGTGTAATCGTGTGTGCCGAGCAACGCTTCGCCGTCCTGTTGCAGCTGCGCCAGATTCACGGTGTGGTGATAATGCCACGCATATCGCCCCAACAGCGGGTTCATCGCGCTGGCGTTGTAGAGTTGATAGCGGTAGGTTTTACTTTTGGCCAGGACGCGGGGATGTTTGATTTGATCTCGATCAGCAGCGGAACCCGCCCTGCAATCTGATCAAGCAGCTGGCGTAGCGAGGGGATGGTGTCCTGACTGCCCGAGAGGACCACGCGGCTCAGCTGATCGGCGCTGCGGGCAGAGACCAGACCAGTCTCACCAGTCAGCCGATCCAGCTCAAAGTCGTGGAAGACCATCGCCTGCCCATCACTGCTGCGCTGGACATCGCATTCGATTCCCATGCCGCGCTCGATTGCGAGGGCGAAACCACTTGGCGCATTTTCCGGCACTCCTGCGCTATGCAGTCCGCGATGGGCATAGTCATAGCCCGTCATCCAGCTGACCTTGCTGGCGGGCGGTGCGGGCGCAAGCCAGCGATCAAATAGGCCGAACGGCGACAATCGCATCCACCTCAACTGCAGCTCCCAAGGGCAATGCTGGCACACCAACCGCGCTGCGGGCGTGTTTGCCAGCATCACCAAACACCGCGACCATCAATTCCGACGCTCCATTCACGACCTTGGGCTGATCGGTGAAATCGGCGGCAGAGTTGACGTACCCGCCTAACTTGACGACCCGCTCGACCCGGTCGAGCGAGCCCAACGCGGCCTTGAGCTGGGCTATCAACATCAGCCCGCAAGCGCGCGCAGCAGCATAGCCTTCCTCAAGGCTGACATCCTCACCCAGACGCCCACGTACCAATTTGCCGGCGACAAACGGCAATTGCCCCGAAACATGCGCCAGTCCGCCTGCCACGACGACTGGCACGTAGGCAGCGACCGGCGCTGCTGCTTCAGGCAAGGTCAAACCCAGCTCGGCCAGCCGTGCGGTGATTTCGGCCTCAGTCATTTTTCTCTCCGTTCAATCGATCGAGCATCCAGGGCAAGGCGGTATCCCAATCGTCAATCCGGGCGTGAGCGTGGCCCAACTGATGTGCGCAAGCGATGTGCGGGGCAAGCAGCGGCTCACCGCACAGATGCAGGCGGGTTACATGCGGGGCGACTTCCGCCACCGAGCCGTGGTGTTGGGGAAGGTCGTCGATGAAGATCGCGTGGGCGGGTTGATACTCATCCAGGATGGCCTGCAGCGCGGGGCCCTTGGGTCCCTGATTGGTAAAAACCCGCGCCTCGATCCCGACATCGCGCAATTGATTGGCTCGGGTGAGTTGGCGGTGGTCACCCAAATTGGTCAGGATCACCACATCGGCATGCTCGCCCAGCCGTTTGATCCCCTCCACCGCGCCGACAATCGGCTGCTGGCGGTACATTTCGGTATCGAAAAAGAGATTGAGCAGGCGCCAGATATCGCCAGGCTCAACCAGTTCTCCGGTGGCGCGATGCTTGAGCGCCTTGCCGAAATCATTGCCAGTCATCGAAAAATCGACGCCATGCGCCTCGTCCAGCCAGTCGCGAAACGGGGCGACCATGTGCAGGATCACTTCGTCGCAATCACTGATGATTAAAGGTTTGCTCAAGTTGTCAGCCTTTCACGCGCGGCGACCAGCGCCTGTGGTTCGACGCCCAATGCCTCGGCCGCGCCAACCAGATCAGGCTCGTGGGCGCAAAGAAATTCGAGCACCGCGCCCAATACTTGTCGATCCTCCAGACCGTCCCGCAATGCCTGGGGCGTCAGCCCGGTCAGCGCCAGCAACCGTACGGCGCGGCTTTCGCTGCCCAGCACCCAACCCAGCGCGCCCAGCGCCAGCGCGGCAGGATCAGCGGGGGATGGCGGCTCGCGAAGAATTGTCAGACTCCTGTCCTGCGCATAGAGGCTTGGTGTGAAACCAGATGGTGCACAGGCGGGCGAATGGCAAAGCGAATCCTCGTTGTCGAGGACAACGATCTCAATCGAAAACTATTCTGCGACGTCTTGCGCAGCCAGGGCTACGCGGTCGAGCCGGTCGCCGATGGGCTGGAAGCGCTTGACCGGGCACGGCAATTCGTCCCCAACCTGATCATCATGGATATCCAAATGCCCAATGTCTCGGGGCTTGAACTGATCGAAGCCGCCAAGGCCGATGCGATGCTCCGAGCGATTCCGGTTCTGGCCGTCACGGCCTATGCCGGAAAGGGGGATGAAGAACGGATCCGCGATGCCGGCGCCGAAGGATATCTGGCCAAGCCGGTCTCGATCGGGCCATTCATGGCAGCAGTGTGGGCGCTGGTTGAAAAGGCGGCGGCGTAACTTTCTGCAACTCGCGCCGCTTTTGCGCCGCAATTGATGGCCACAGGGCCACAAAACCCCTCGGGAGCATCCAATGACAGACCGCGCCGCCACCTCGACACAAATCGCCGCTTTGATCGAGCCCTTCAACAAGAAGGGGGTTGAGATCACCGATGCCTCGACCTTTGCCGGGGACCTGGAGTTCGACAGCCTGACGGTGATGGATTTCGTCGCCGAGATCGAGGACAGTTTCGACGTCATCATCAGCATGAACCTGCAGGCCGAGATCGAGACTTTTGGCCAACTGGTCGATGCCGTGGTCAAGTTGCAGGATTAAGCTCGGTTGCCCAAGGCAGAGAAACGAAAGGCGCAAATGACTGATCTGTTTTCCAAATTCGACCCGCTGATCGAGCAGCGCCGCGCTTTGCTGTCAACCGGATTGACCGATCCGTTCAACCTGGTGATGGAGCGTGTCGTCTCGCCAACCGTCGCGGTTTGCAACGGCCGCGAAACGATCCTGCTTGGCACTTACAATTATATGGGCATGACTTTCGATCCCGATGTGATCGAAGCGGGCAAGCAGGCACTGGATGAGTTCGGGTCAGGCACCACCGGCAGCCGGGTTCTGAACGGAACCTATGCCGGGCACCGGGCGTGCGAAGAGGCGCTCAAGGAATTTTACGCCATGGATCACGCCATGGTGTTCTCGACCGGCTATCAGGCCAACCTTGGCATCATCAGCACGATTGCCGGCAAGGGCGATTATATCATTCTGGATATCGATAGCCATGCCTCGATCTGGGATGGCTGCAAGCTGGGCGATGCCGAGGTGGTGCCGTTCAAGCACAATGATATCGAGGCGATGGAAAAACGCCTCAAGCGGGTGCCCGAGGGAGCCGGCAAGCTGGTGATCCTCGAAGGGGTCTATTCGATGCTGGGCGATATTGCCCCGCTCAAGGAGATGGTCCGGATTGCCAAGGAAAACGGCGCAATGGTGCTGGTCGACGAGGCGCATTCGATGGGCTTCATCGGCCCCAACGGGCGCGGCGTGGCGGAAGATCAGGGCGTTCTGGACGATGTCGACTTCGTGATCGGCACTTTCTCCAAGTCGGTCGGCACGGTCGGCGGCTTCTGCGTGTCCAACCATCCCAAGTTCGAGATCATGCGGCTGGTCTGCCGCCCCTATGTATTCACCGCCAGCCTGCCGCCATCCGTGGTCGCGACAGCAACCACCTCGATCCGCAAGCTGATGCATGGTTCGAACAAGCGGGCGCATCTGTGGGAGAATTCCCGTACTCTCCATGCCGGGCTCAAGGCCAAGGGCTTCCAGCTCGGCACCGAAACCCCGCAAAGCGCGATCATCGCGGTGATCATGCCCGATCTGGAGCGCGGCGCGGCAATGTGGGAAGCGCTGCTCAATGAAGGGCTTTACGTGAACCTGGCCCGTCCGCCCGCAACTCCTGCCAATATGACGCTGCTGCGCTGCTCGCTCTGCGCAGAACACAGCGCCGAGCAAGTGCAGATTATCCTCGGCATGTTTGAGCGCGCTGGCAAGGCTATCGGGATTATCTGAGCGCTGGCCTGCGCACAGCGTTTCACCTTGCTCTAACCCTGGCCGCATGGAAGATTGCAGCCCCTGACGCGCAGCAAGGGGCAATCTATGCAAGGCAGTTCACTCGCGGTCGCTATTTCGGGGTTGGTGCTTTTTGCCGCCACACCGCTTGTCGCGCAGGTCAAGCCCGCGGACCAGGGAGCTTCCGCTGCCCCGGAAATGGTCCATGCCCAACATCCAGCTTAAGAAAACAAGGCGCCGAAGCGCCCCGTTCTGCTGGAAGGATATGGCAACGGCGGCTTTGCCATATCCACCAAAGTCCCCGAAGCGCAGGCCTTCTTCACGAATGGCATGATCCTGGGCTCGGCCTTTGCGCACACGGCAGCGATCGCGGCGATGGAAGAGGCGGTTCGGCTCGATCCGCAATGTGCGATGTGCCTGTGGGGCCAGGCCTTCATGTCTGGGCCGACATTGAATTACGGCTCGGACGCCAAGGAGCGCAAACCCTTACTCGCCATGATAAAGAGGGCTCGGAAGCTCGCCGAATCCGGCGCCACTGCACGCGAAAAGGCGCTCATAGACGCACTGGCAATGCGCTACCAACGCGGCAATGTCAGCAAGCGCGACAAGGATTTTGCGCTAGCGATGGCCGCGCTGGCCCGGTTCTATCCCGAAGACGATACGATCATGGTGATGGCAGCCGACGCGACGCTGATTGGCGTCTCGCAAGAGGCCGAATATCCAGCAGCTGGCAAGGCGGCGATGGCCTACCTTGAACCGGTTCTGGCCCGCAACCCCAACAGCACGCCAGCGATCCATTTCTATATCCACGCCACCGAAATCGCTGGGGAAGGCGCCAAGGCTGAGCCCTATGCTGACCGGTTGGGAGGGCTTGCGCCCAACGCCAGCCACCTCATCCATATGCCCTCGCATACCTGGTACTGGGTTGGCCGCTATCAGGACGCCGCGAACGCCAATCTGCGCGCGGTTACCATTGATGAGGGCAATGCAGCGCGGCTTGGCCACACCGGTCACGAAGGCGTGTTCAAGCTGCCGTACCACGCGCATAATGTGATCTTTGGCCTGGGCGGCGCGATGATGGCGCTTGATGCGCAGACTGCGCTGACCTTGGCCCGACCACTGGTCGAAGTTGCCCAGGCCCGCACCGAAGCAGCGCCGGTGATGCAACTGCTTACCGCCGCTGGATATTTCGCCAGCGCCCGGTTTGAGACGCCGGAAATCGTGCTCGCACTGGCCGAGCCCAAGCTGCCATACCTCAAGGCGGCGTGGCACTATGCCCGGGGCGAAGCCTTCGCCGTGCGCCGCGACCGCGCGGGACTCACTGCCGAAATTGCGGCAATCCCTCAGCGTATCGCGACCGGCAAAATCGATGACGAGACCCGTGCCGCCGAACAGATGCTGGGGATCACCCGCGCCGTCCTGCAGGGCAGGCTGGCCGTGATCGAAGGCCGCAAGACCGATGCCGCTGCCGCCTTCAAAACCGCGGCAGAGATCGAGGAAACCCCGGATTTCTCGCGCTTCACCGATCCGCCGGCGTTCTGGTACCCGGTCCGCCGCGATCTGGCCGCTGCGCTGCTTGCGGCGGGTGACCGGGCAGGCGCAATGCGCGAATTGCAGGCCTCGCTCAAGCTGCGTCCCAAGGATCCCGCCGCGCTGGTCCTGATGCGCGAGATTGAAGCAGGATCGCAGCCCGCGAGTTAGGCTGGGACTGCCTGCTGGCTGACCGCCTCGCACTTGGCGTTGGTTTCGTTGCCCCCGCCGCCCAGCATGGATGCGGCGATGAAACCGCCGACTACCAGCACGACAAAGCCGACGGTGACCAGACCGAGATACTTGTCGATGAAGGCCTTGATCGGTGTTCCGAACAGGCGGAATAGCACGCCCACGATCAGGAAGCTGATGCTGCGGCTGATGATGCTGGCACCGATGAAGGTCAGCAGCGGCATCGAGATGAACCCGGCAGTGATCGTCAGCAGCTTGAACGGGATCGGCGTCGCGCCCTTGATCATGATGATCTCGGCCCCGTATTCGCGCAGATAGCAGGCCGCCTTAGGGAAGCTTTCGGTCAGGCCGAGCAGGGCGAGCAATTGCGTGCCAACCGTATCGAACAGCAGATGGCCAATGGCATAGCCGAGCAAGCCTCCCAGAACCGAAGCGATCGTGGCAATCGCGGCAAAGCGGATCGCGCGTTTGGGTTCAGCCAGGCACATCAGCCCGAGCAGCGGATGCGGCGGGATCGGGAAGAAACTTGCCTCGACAAAGGCGAACAGCGCCAGCCACCATTCGGCGTGGGGATGGGCGGCCTTGGCCATGGTCCAGTCGTACAGGCGGCGCAGCATTGGTGTTTGGCTCCCCGAAGCGTTGGCGCTGCTTAGGGATGTCATGGCAATGCGGCAAGAGATAACCTATTTGGTTCTTAATGCTTGACATCGTCACGCTATTATGGCACAAATACGGAACATCGCGACAGACCGATTCGAGATCGGCCTCGCTTTCAACCCCGACCGCATCTTCCACCAATAGTCCGGGACCGCCTGCACCATGAACCAGCCGAAGGACGGCGCGAAAGCGCCGGGCCGCCGCCATGGCGCGCCCAAAAACTGGCGCCAGACTTTTCTGGCCGCACTTGCCGAAAGCTCTAACGTAACCGCCTCGGCGACAAGCGCCGACATCAGCCTTAGCTGGGTCTACAAGACCCGCCGTGAAGACAATAGCTTTGCCCGGGCTTGGCTCTCGGCCCTGTGTGAAGGTTATGACAACCTCGAAATGGATCTGCTCTACCGCCTGCGCAACGGAGAGAGCAAAGACGCCGCCGACAAGAAATTCGATAATGCCACTGCTCTGCGTTCGCTTATCGCGCACCGCAACAGCGTGGCCCAGGAACGGGCACTTCGCGACAATCGCAACGAACAGGAGGTGCTCGATTCGATCGACGCAATGATTGACCAGATGCGCGAACGGGCCTCGGCCAACAACGCCCTGCTTCTGGAAGACCCCCATGAAGATAGCTGACCGGCGCGACTATTTGCTGTCGCTCGAGCCTGCTGAGATGCGCGCCACACTGGAACGGATGAGCGACGAGCAGCGCCGTTCGCTGCGGACCCATTGGCAACTTTGGGCGCATCCCGGCCAACTTGATCCGGCGGGCGAATGGCATGGCTGGCTGATCATGGCCGGGCGCGGCTTTGGCAAGACCCGGGCTGGCGCGGAATGGGTTCGATCTATTGCGGAAAACGATCCCGCCGCGCGGATTGCTCTGGTCGCTGCCTCGCTCGGCGAGGCCCGCAGTGTGATGGTTGAAGGGGAAAGCGGCCTCTTGGCGATATCGCCGTGGGGCAAACGCCCCAAATTCGAACCGTCGCGCCGCTTGCTCACCTGGCCCTCGGGCGCGCAGGCCACACTTTATTCGGCGGCTGAACCCGAGGCTCTGCGCGGACCCCAGCACAGCCATGCTTGCCGGCCAATCCCAAAAGGAAGGCTTCGTCAACGAATTCGCTGCCCGCATGGATGCCCTGCTGCATTGCGCCATCGAAGGCGAGGCTGCTGCGCCGCCTGTCGCTCCAGTCGAGGGCACCAGTTGGCTGGTCGGTCCTGCTGCAACCGGTGCCTGGTCTGGCCAGGCTGGCAAGATTGCAGCGTGGCAAAGCGGCAATTGGCTGTTTTTTGCGCCGCGTGACGGTATGCGCCTCCTGAACCGCGCGAGCGGACAGGAAATTCGCTATAACGGGAATTGGAAAATCGCGAACCGGCCCGCTTTGCCAACCGGCGGCACTATAGTCGACGCGGAAGCGCGCTCAGTGATATCCGCCCTGATCGCGAGCCTGACAACTGCTGGCGTAATTCCAGCAAGTTGATCGTCAGCAAAGGAATCCCCAGGCTTTCACGATCATGCAAGGTCTGATCAACGCAATTTCAGGCCAGTTCATGGCTTTGGAGGCATAATTTGCGGCATTCTTGCAACAGTGTGGAACTTTGTCCGCTTGCACCAGTTATCCGAAGAAGTTACACCGTGAGCTACTCGGTGGCTCAATCTCTACCAATAAAGGGGAATACGAAAATGCGGAATTTGGTCATAGGGATGGCACTGGCCTCCACGGCCCTGGCCTCACCGGCCTTCGCACGCGACGATGCGTGGTACATCGAAGGTGACGTCGGCGCCATGATCGTCGAAGATATGGAATTTGAAATTGACGGTGTCGCAGATGCGGCATCCATTGATTTGAAGACCGGTTATGATGTCGGCGGTGTTGTCGGCTATGATTTTGGCGGATTCAGGCTTGAAGCTGAAACGAGCTATCGCCGCGCCGGCATCGACAGCGTCACCAGCGGTGGCTTGACTGACTCCGATGTCAGCGGCAATGCCGACGCACTGAGCTTCATGCTCAACGGCCTGCTCGATTTTGGTGCTGATGATGGCCTTCAGGGCTTTGTCGGCGGCGGCGCGGGCGTTGCCCGCGTCAAGGTCTCTGGCGAAGGTCTGAGCGATTCGGACACCGGATTCGCCTGGCAAGCTCTGGCAGGCATTCGGACCGCAATCAGTGAAAATGTGGATGTCGGCCTGAAGTATCGCTTCTTCAATGCTGACAAGGTCAATCTGCTGGATTCAAGCGGAGACACTGCGAACACCCGCTTCCGTTCGCACTCGCTGATGCTGACGCTGGGCTACAACTTCGGTGGCGCTCCTGCGGAAGTGGCTCCGCCACCCCCGCCGCCGCCGCCGCCGCCGCCTCCTCCGCCCCCACCGCCCCCGCCTCCGATGGCAGTGTGCAACAAGGGTCCCTACATCGTGTTCTTCGATTGGGATAAGTCGGACATCACGCCTGAAGCTGCTACCATCCTTGATAGCGCTGTCACTGCCTATGGCAGCTGCGAGCGCGTTCCTGTGATGCTGGCTGGTTATGCTGACCGTTCGGGCAGCCCGACCTACAACCAGGCATTGTCTGAGCGTCGTAACGCCTCGGTCACCGGTTACCTTACCTCGCGCGGCGTTGCTGCCGACGCGATCACCGGTCAGGGCTTTGGTGAAAGCAACCCGCGCGTGCCCACCGCAGACGGTGTCCGCGAGCTGCAGAACCGCCGCGTTGAGATCACTTACGGTCCAGGTTCGGGCATGTAAGCTGGCCTCACGGCTGAATGATCAAGGGGCCGGAGCAATCCGGCCCCTTTTTCGTTATGACTTTCTTGAGTGTCGAACATCCGGAGACAGAGACATGTTGCGCCAATTTGCCCCGATTGCCCTGTCCCTAGTCGGGCTCGTCGGCTGCACAACGCTTGGCACCATGCCTGCCAAGCGCATCGCAACTGCCGCTCTGCACAACACCAATGGCCTACCCGCCGGGACCGCCGTACTAACCGCCAGCGGCGATAACCTCACGCTCAACCTTGCGCTGATCGGGCTGCCTGCCGGCAATCACGGTTTCCATCTGCACATGATCGGCAAATGTGAAGTCCCGACTTTTTCATCAGCTGGTGGGCATCTGAATCCTGGCGGCCGCCAGCACGGAACGGTCAATCCCGCGGGCAGCCATCTGGGTGACCTACCCAATGTGATGATCAATGCGCGGGGCACAGGCACGGTGTCCGTTCAGCTGCCTGGGGCTCGCACCGACCTTGAGGCAGCACTTTTCGACACCGATGGCGTTGCTATCGTTGTTCACGCTGATCCGGACGATTACCAAACCGATCCGAGCGGGAACAGCGGCGCCCGCATCGCTTGCGGAGCGCTGCAGCGGGCTAGCTAAAGCTGCTCGCCTGCGGCCGCCGCGCGCTGGATGACTGTTTCTGCAGCGCGAGGGACCAGCCGCAACGCTGCAATCAGCAGGCCTGTTCCGATCGGCACCGAGATCAATGTCGACATGACGCCCAGAGCAAGGTCGTCTCCGTTCACCGCCGAAACATAGCCAGCCATGAAAGGCCCAAGCGCGAGACCGACCAGCGTCGTCGCGAGGAAGAACGTGGCTGTTGCCGTTCCGCGCATCCGAGGCAGAACCAACTGCTGGCTCGCCGCGGCAGCTGCACCCAAGGCGCTCGACGACAACATCAAAGTTACAAAGCTCAGTATGACGAATTGAGTCATCGTATCGGCTGTGTAGGCGCCGATCAGCGGAGCAACTGGGGCAAGCAAGCCGAACAATACGACCATGACGCGGCCATTCCCGTAACGCTGCTGGAGCAAGTCGGCCATACGCCCGCCGATAATCACTCCGATAAACCCTGCTACTGCCGCGGGCGCGCCAACCAGCCAGCCGAGATCAGCCTTGTCGACCCCGAACACGCGCTCCGCATAAGGCGCGCCGAAGAAAGAAGCAGCGTAGGCTGTGAACGACACCATGCCATACCCTAGCGTCGTACACAGGAACGCCGGCGAGCCCCAAATCAGGCGAAAAGTTGGGAGGTCGCGCGAGCGCAGGGCCGCAGCCCAACAGAACACCGCATAGACTCCAACGCCGAGAAATATCCATTGCTTGGCTGTGCTTTCGCCTGCCAGCCAGGTCAGTCCGCACACAACAAAGGCAATCAGGCCGGCGACCAGCAGGTTGATCAGCAGTGCCATGCCGCCGCGCCGCGCCGCGCCGAGGAGGGTAAAGGGCGGGATGACATCGAGCAGCTCGTTGAAGAAGCCCCTGAACGGCTGCTTCTCGCTGGGCGTTGGCAGGCCATCGATCGCCCCCCGAACTGGTTCACGCAGGGTCGAGACCCACAGCGCCAGCAGCAAGCCTGGCAAGCCTACGGCCAAGAACGCCGCTTTCCAACCAACCAGACCCAGCGGCCCGCCACCCGGGTAAGCCGCGTTCCAGCGCTCCACGATCAGGCCACCGATCAGAAGTGACAGGCCTCCACCAACATACAGTCCCGATGAATAGATCGCCAACGCAGTCGCGCGCAGCCGCTTGGGGAAAAGGTCCGAGATCAGCGAATAGGCGGCTGGGCTGGCGGTTGCTTCACCTACGCCGACCCCGATGCGCGCTGCCGTAAGCATTGTGCCATTCTTGGCAAAGCCTGAGATCGCCGTCATGACCGACCACAATGCCAGCCCAATACTCAGCAGCCGCACCCGGTGCCAGCTGTCAGCCAGCCGCCCAAGAGGGATGCCGAACAACGCGTAAAAAACCGCGAAGGCCGTGCCATAAAGGAAACCGAGGTCAGCATCGCTGAGCTTCAAGTCGGCCTTGATGTCATTTGCCAGAATCGAGAGGATCTGACGGTCAACGAAATTAAGGATGTAGACCAGAACAAGGACGCCGAGCACATACCAGCTATATCCGGTGACGGGCTGTTCTTCAGCAGAGGCCTTGTCCATCAATGGTCTTTCAAGTTGTGGCATAAAGCGTTGTATCGATCAGTCCCGCCGATGCAAATCCGGCCATGCGCAACCGGCAACTGTCGCACAGACCGCACGCGCGGCCATCGGGCAACGGATCATAGCAGGACCAGCTCATCGCCGGGTCAAGGCCGAGCCGGTCAGCCTCGCGAGCGATGTCTGCTTTTCCGAGATATTGCAGCGGAGCATGGATCGTGAAATCGTTGCCCTCTGCCCCCGCCTTGGTCGCAAGTTGCGCAAGATCGGAAAAAGCGGAGATGAATTCCGGTCGGCAATCGGGATAGCCTGAATAATCGAGCGCATTCACTCCGATGAAAATATCCCGTGCGCCCAGCGCCTCGGCCCAGGCCAGCGTCAGCGACAGGAATACGAGGTTTCGTGCCGGGACATAGGTGACTGGAATATCACTTCCGACCCCATCCTTGGGCACCGCCAGATCGGACGTCAGCGCCGATCCGCCGAACTGGCGCAGATCAAGCGGCAGGATAACATGGCGTTCCGCACCAAGCCGGTCGGCAATAATTCGTGCCGCCTCAATCTCGCGGCGATGGCGCTGATTGTAATCAATCGTCAGTGCGTTGACCGCATATCCCGCTTCGCGTGCGAGCGCGGCGACGACCATCGAATCAAGCCCACCTGACAATAGCACCACCGCTTTGCGGTTTGCTCCTTCGGCGACAACTGGCATTTCACCGGGCTAACCTTTCCCGGCACAACAGGCAACCAATGTCAGCTCGAGCAATCCCCCACACGGCGTGCCTCTACCGTGAAATCGAACGGCAGTCCTTCAGCGATACCTTGGCTGTCGATCTGAACCAGACGGTTTGATTCGCGGCGAATATGAGTGCGTCCATAGCCCCGGCCGCGGCAAGTGTACTGGACGGTCACCTGGCCGGGCTGGTCATCGACGACAAATCGTTCGCAGGCAGATTCTGAATGGCGCAGCTGGATAAGGCGGCGTCCGCTAGTGACGCACAGGCGCTCCACTGCATTGCGGCCGTCGCGCGGGCGCAATTCCCACATGCCGTGATCAAGCTGGTCAAGCATGGCCAGCGCCGGGCGCTGACCCGACGCGGGCACGGTGCTGGCGCAGAGCGCCGCTACCAATCCTGCGGCCATTGTCAAAGTCCAGTTCGACACTGCAATCAACCTCAATTCTTGCGCAACGAGCGGCGCAAAGACCATCGCATCATTAATTGCGCTTGTATCATGGCGACTCGCCGCGACCAAGCGTGTATTACTATCGACGAATTGAGACTCTATATATCGATCTCGAACAACTTCGAACAAAATGCGCAATCAACTACGATCAATCCCGCATCATCGCGCATCTCGGCTCGTTCCGATTCGGGGAATTGGGCGATGACCGAACGGTAGTGGTCAATGCTGCACCGGCATCCGCGCGACAAATCCGGACCATGCTCAACCCGCACTTCGGGTTCCTCGTGAAACAGACGCCAGATCAAACCCTCAAGCGATAGTTCGGGATCGACCAGCTCATCGTGTTTGGTGCTGCCGGCAAGCACTGCAACATGCTCCCACTCCGGGTGGTCGAGCCGGACATGCAGCCGTTCACGTCCCTCCTCCCCTTCGGCCAGATGCTGCGCCAGCAGTCCGCCCGCCACACAGCCCTGGCCACCGGAACGAACCGCAACCCGCATCAGTGTCGGGACCTGTTCGGACTGAACGAAATAGGCCTGGCAAGCCTCGGCCAGTGAATTGCCTTCGAGCGGGACAATCCCCTGATAGCGCTGATTGGCACTTGCCAGATCGAAGGTCATCGCGAGGTATCCCTGGCCAAACAATGCGAACAGCGACGGATTTGCGCCCAATGCAGCCAGCCGTTCCGCATCATGGCGAACGTAGCCGCGCAGCTCTCCTCCCCGGTAATCGCAGACCAGCAGCCCAACGATCCCGCCGCTAGTCTGCGCTTGCACAGTGAGTTGGCCGTCCTCATCCTTGAAAAGACCGCCGATCAGCGCAGTGATTACCAGCGCTTCGGCCAGCAAATGCTTTATCGGCGGCGGATAATCGTGAGCGGCGAGGATTGTCTCCAGCACCGGACCCAGCCTGACGATCCGCCCCCGCGCATTGCGGGCCGGGATGGTGAACGACAGCAGCCGATCGAAGCCGGTCTCGCCTTCCGGGATCTGCGAAGCCGGGCTCACAGCTGACCGAAGACCCAGCGCAGCACAGACTTCTGGGCATGGATGCGGTTTTCCGCTTCATCCCAGACCTGCGATTGCGGCCCGTCGAGCACGGCATCGGTCACTTCCTCGCCGCGGTGCGCAGGCAGGCAGTGGAGGAACAGCGCATCGGGAGCCGCCGTGGCCATCAGCGCCGGATTGACCTGAAACGGCGTCATCGCCGCAATCCGCGCTTCTGCTCCGCTCTGCCCCATTGAAACCCAGGTGTCGGTGATTACCACATCGGCCCCGCGGGCAGCCTCGCCCGCATTGCGGTGGACGCTGACCTGCGCTCCGCCAACGCGAGCCCGCTCGATGGTAGCGAGATTGGAATCATAGCCCTCCGGCACGCCGATGCGGACATTGAACTTCATCAATCCAGCCGCTTCGACGATCGAATTGAGGACATTGTTGCCGTCACCCAGCCAGGCGACTTCGAGACCCGGCAGCGCCTTGCCGCTTTCGATCACGGTCAGCAGGTCAGCCATGATCTGGCAGGGATGCGAGCGATCCGTCAGTCCATTGATAACCGGCACACTGGCATAATGGGCCAGTTCTTCGATCTTGGCGTGATCGTCGGTCCGGATCATGATCGCATCGACCATCCGGCTGAGTACCCGCGCGGTATCGGCGATGCTCTCGCCCCGCCCGATCTGGGTAGTACCCGCATCCATCACGATCGCGCTGCCGCCAAGCTGGCGCATAGCCATGTCGAAAGAGACGCGGGTGCGGGTCGAGTTCTTTTCAAAGATCATTGCCAGCACGTGCCCAGCCAGCGGAGCATCGCTATCCGCACGGCCCTTTGGCCAGCCCAGTCGGGCCGCCTTGCGGTCCTGGGCATCACCCAGCATGGCGGCGATAGCATCTCCGCCAGCATCACTCAGATCCAGAAAATGTCGCGTCATCCTGCCCCCTCCGGTGGCTGGTAGCTGGCGGTGCCGGCGGAGAGCCGATCCATGAACTCATCGATATGGCTGTCATCGATCACCAGCGGCGGGATCACCCGCACGGTGTTGTCTCCGGCAGCGACGGTGAGCAGACCGTGATTGTCCCGCAGATGCGCGACGAACGGCCGGCTTTCGCTGCGCATTTTCAGCCCCAGCATCAGCCCGCGCCCCCGAACCAGCTCAAACAGCTCGGGATAATTGCCGATGAACTGTTCCAGCCGCGCGCGGATCCGCTCACCTTTGGCGCGGACTTCGGCGAGGAATTCCTCGTTTGCCACCACATCCAGCACCGCCTCGCCCGCCGCCATCGCCAGCGGATTGCCGCCATAGGTCGAGCCATGTGTGCCCAGACCCATGCCGCGCGCAGCCTTTTCGGTGGCAAGGCAGGCGCCGAGCGGGAAGCCGCCGCCGATACCCTTGGCCGTAGCCATGATATCGGGCGTGATCCCGTATTGCTCATAGGCATAAAGCGTGCCGGCCCGGGCCATTCCGCACTGCA
The DNA here is from genome assembly GCA_031413595.1 of Novosphingobium sp. Classification (GTDB taxonomy): domain Bacteria; phylum Pseudomonadota; class Alphaproteobacteria; order Sphingomonadales; family Sphingomonadaceae; genus Novosphingobium. Next base: position 41,061 of record JANOFJ010000088.1, on the reverse strand, counting down.
CCTCATCCAGCACCAGCATAAGATCATGCTCATCCGCGAGCGCCCGCAGGCCCTGCAGGAATTCGTCCGAGGCCGGACGGATCCCGCCCTCGCCCTGGATCGGTTCGACGATGAAGCCCGCCGTATTGGGCCCGATCGCGGCCTTGGCAGCTTCGAGATCGTCAAAATCGACATATTTGAAGCCAGGCAGCAAAGGCATGAAACCCTTGTGCATCTTGTCCTGATTGGAGGCGCTGATTGTCGCCATGGTCCGTCCGTGGAAGGCATTCTTGAACGTGATCAGCTCAAACTTCTGATCATTGCCTGCGTGCTGGTGATAGGCCCGCGCGGTCTTGATCGCGCATTCCATCGCCTCGGCGCCCGAATTGGTGAAGAACACCGTGTCGGCAAAGGTCAGATCGACCAGCCGCTGGGCGAGGTGTTCGCCTTGCGGACTTCCATAGAGGTTGGAGACATGCATCAGCTTTGCCGCCTGACGCTGGATCGCACCGATCAGCCCTTCATGCGAATGGCCCAGTAAATTCACGGCGATGCCGCTGGCGAAATCCAGGAACCGCCGGCCATCCTCGTCGATCAGGTGACAGTGCTCACCGCGGACCGGGCGCACACCGCAACGGGGATAAACGGGCATCAGCGGGGTGATCGACATTGCAGGCATCCTTTGCGATCTGAAAATATACCGGGTGAGGGGAAGGGAAACGACAAATGGCGGCTCTTTCGAGCCGCCATTTGCGCGCGTTTAAGATGTCGCATGCCTCCGGTCAAACTGACCGGGTTAATGCGGACGGTATCAGCCCTGGCGCGCCACCAGATTAACCGCCGAGTATTTGCCTCGTCGATCGACCTCGATGTCGAACTCCAGCCGGTCACCCTCTGCCAGATCGCGCATGCCCGAACGTTCGACCGCACTGATGTGCACGAACGCATCCGGCTGGCCATCATCACGGGTGATGAAGCCGAAGCCTTTCATGGAGTTGAAGAACTTGACCGTGCCGGTCGCCTTCTCGCCGGTCAGCTCGCGCTGCGGCGCTTCTGGCGCTTCGCGCTTGGCCACCGGGATCACATCGCCGACCACGACCAGATCGGTTGCCGAAACCTTGCCGCCGCGATCAACCAGAGTGAATTCAAGCTGCTGACCTTCGGCCAGGCCTTCGAGGCCGGCACGCTCGACCGAACTGATATGTACGAACACATCTTCGCCGCCGTCTTCGCGCTGGATGAAGCCAAAGCCCTTCTGGGTGTTGAAGAATTTGACGACGCCCTTGCCTTCGCCAACGACCTGAGCCGGCATGCTTGCGCCGCCACCCCCGCCGCCGCGCGGGCCGCTGAAGCCGCCGCCGCCACCAGAGCCGCCGCCGCGATCACCACCGCCGCTAAAGCCACCGCGATCGCCAAAACCGCCGCTTCGGGGCGCACCGCCACCAAACCGGTCACCACCACCAGTTGCCGCAAAGGGATCAAACCCTTCTTCGCCGAAACCATCCCGCTTGTCGCGCCCGCGGCCACGACGTCCTCGATCAAAACCCATAAAACCGAACGTACCTTCGCTTCGCCCCATATTGATTCTGTCCGGCCGCGCGGACGAATCGCGCCAGACGACAGGGCAAGCGGCAACAAAGCCCTTCCCGCTGCGCGGACGGTAATAGACCATAATCAGCATGTTGGCGAATCGATTTAGATTCGGGCCCGCGCCCATAAGACTAGTGTGACATTTCTGCCAAGTTGCCAGCCGTAAAGAGAGCGAGACTTGCCAGTGCCGATCAGCGTTGGCACAGGGTGCGGATGGACATTCTTGCACTTCTTACCGATCCGGCCGCTTGGGTCGCCCTGTTGACCCTGATTGCTCTCGAGATCGTGCTCGGCATCGACAATCTGGTGTTTATCGCGATTCTTTCCAACAAGCTGCCTGCGCACCAGCAGGCGCTGGCCCGGCGGATTGGGCTGACCTTGGCGCTGGTCATGCGGATTGTATTGCTGCTGTTGATCGGCTGGATCGTGACGCTGCAGCAGCCGCTGTTCGATCTGGGCATCAGCGGCGCACCGGGTCCGTATGGCGAGCCCGGTTTTGAAACAGCTTTTTCCGGACGCGACCTGATCCTGATTGCAGGCGGGCTGTTCCTGCTGTGGAAGGCAACCAACGAGATCCACCACAACCTCGATCCCGAGGGAGAAAGCGGCGAGCTGCTTGATCATGACAAGGGCATTGCCCAGATCGGCTTCAACGCCGCCATCGCGCAAATCATCGCGCTCGACCTGGTCTTTTCGGTCGATTCGATCCTGACTGCGGTGGGCATGACCGACCATATTCCGATCATGATCACGGCCGTGGTCTTCACCGTCGGGGTGATGATGCTGGCCGCCGATCCGCTATCCCGGTTTATCGAGCACAACCCAACGTTGGTGATGCTGGCGCTGGCCTTCCTGGTGATGATCGGGGTGGTGCTGCTGGCCGATGGCTTCGGGGTGCATATCCCCAAGGGTTACATTTATGCCGCGATGGGTTTTTCAGCCCTGGTCGAAACGCTAAACATTATCAGCCGCAACCGCCGCCAGCGCAAAGCGCAGACGGCAAACGGATAGGGCTGCAAAATGTTTCGCCAATTGACCGATCAGGTTTTCGTCAGCCCCCAGATCAGCCTGGCCGAAGTTGCAGAAGCCGCCGCGCAGGGCGTGACTCTGATCATCAACAACCGCCCCGAAGACGAGAGCGACGATCAGGTCCCCGGCGCCGAGATCGAGACCGCGGCCCGCGCAGCAGGAATGGATTATGCTGCCATACCGGTCACGCATGCCGGCTTCAGCCAATGGCAGATGGAAGCCATGGCCAAGGCGCTCGGCGAAGCGAGTGGCCCGGTGCTGGCCTATTGTCGTTCGGGCACGAGATCGACCTTGCTGTGGGCGCTGGCCGAGGCAAGCCGGGGCCGCAATCCCGGCGTGTTGGCGGCGCAAGCAGCTGCGGCAGGCTATGATCTGACCCCGGTTCGCGAGATGATCGACATGCTGGCGGCACACGAGCGGTGAACGGGGCGCTGATTGCCCAGCTGCTTCAACTTGGCGGCTCGATCCTCGCGATCCTGGCGCTGTGGTGGCTTGCGATCAAACTGGGATTGGGGGGCGACGTCCGGATTCGCGATGAGGATCATGTCCGTCAACTGGCCGAGGATGCGATACACGGCTTCTCCCCCGAAGAGCTGGTGATCGACCGGGCGGGGATGGGCGCGCTGCTGCGCGATGCAGCCGGCCGGGTCATGCTGGTGCGCCGCCACGGCGGCCAGTTCGCCGCGCGGCTGCTCGACAGTCACAGCTTTACCCGGCTCGACCGTAATTTCCTGACCGTTGCCAATGGCGAGAAGCATTTTGGCGCCTTCACGCTCGATCTGGGCGACGATGCGCAGATCTGGGCCAGCAGCCTGCGCCGTCTGGGAGCCTGAGCCATGCCCGACTTCAGCCCCCCAAGCTTCAATCCGGTCGATTATGCTGTTCCCGGCTTCATCCTGTTGATCATCATCGAGATGCTGTGGGCCCGCAAGCGTGCGCCGGAGAAATACGAACCTCGTGATACGCTGACTTCGCTGGCGCTCGGCACGGGCAGCACCGTCGCCGGCGCCTTGGCTGGCGGGTTTATTCTTGCGCTGCTTCTGTGGGCTAACCAGCACCGGCTATTCGACATCGGCTGGGCCTGGTGGGCGTGGGCGCTGTGCTTCGTGCTGGATGATCTGGCCTATTACTGGTTCCACCGGATGGCACACCGGGTCCGCTGGTTCTGGGCCAGCCACGTCAACCATCACTCCAGCCAGCATTACAATCTGTCCACCGCACTGCGTCAGACCTGGACCGGGTTTATTGCAGTAAGCTTTATTTTCCGGCTGCCGCTGGCGCTGGTCGGCTTCCCCACCGCGATGATCCTGATTTGCGGCGCATTCAATCTGATCTATCAGTTCTGGTTCCATACCGAGGCGATCAATCGGATGCCGCGCTGGTTCGAGGCGGTAATGAACACGCCGTCGCACCACCGGGTCCACCATGCCACCAATCCGGTTTATCTTGATCGCAACTATGCCGGGGTGTTCATTATCTGGGACAAGATGTTCGGCACGTTCCAGCCCGAACTTGGCACCGAACGAATCCGCTATGGGATCGTCAAGCAGCTTGGCAGCTTCAACCTGTTGTGGAGCGTGTTTCACGAATGGATCGGCATCGCGCAGGATGTATGGGCCGCGCCGTGGCGGCACAAATTCTCCTACATGTGGCGCGAGCCGGGCTGGAGCCACGATGGCAGCCGCGATACCTCCGATGCAATTCGCGCGCGCTGGGCTGAGCAGCAGTCGGCTTCCAGTTCCGATTAGTATTGCGCCGATTTAATCGCTCGCTTAACTCTCCCGCCAAGCAAGGAGAGTTCATGGACGAGTTTGATATCATCGTGATCGGCGGCGGCAGCGCTGGCAGCGCAGCGGCGGGGCGGTTGGCCGAAGACGGACGGCTGCGGGTCTGCCTGCTCGAAGCGGGCGGCACCAATGATAATGTTCTGGTCAAGACACCTGGCTTCATGCCTTTCATCCGGGGTGCCTCGAACTGGAAGTTCGATACCGTCCCGCAAACTGGACTTAATGGCCGGACCGGCTATCAGCCGCGCGGCCGGGGCCTGGGCGGATCGAGCGCGATCAACGCCATGGTTTATATTCGCGGCAACCATTATGATTACGATCGCTGGGCCGAACTTGGCTGCACCGGCTGGAGCCATGCCGATGTGCTGCCCTGGTTCAAACGCTCTGAAGGCAATGAACGCGGCGGTGATGAGTGGCATGGCGGCAAGGGTCCGCTCTCGGTTGTCGACCAACGTTGGACCAACCCCGGTTCAAACGCTTTCATAGCCAGTGCAGAGGCGTTGCAACTGCCTTGCAATTCGGACTTCAACGGAGCGCAGCAGGACGGATTTGGCCTTTATCAGGTGACGCAAAAAGGCGGCGAGCGCTGGTCCGCGGCACGCGCCTATCTTGCGCCCCGCCCCAATCTGGCGATCCGCACCGGCGCACTGGTTGAACGGATCGTGACCGAAAATGGCCGCGCAACGGGCGTTGCTGTCCGGTTTGGCAAGCGCCGCGAAGTGATCCGCGCCCGGGGCGGCGTGATCCTGTCGGCCGGGGCCTTCGGGAGCCCGCAGATCCTCATGTTGTCCGGTATCGGACCTGCCGCGCATCTCCAGCAGCACGGCATCGAAGTGGCACTCGATCGCGCCGCTGTCGGTAGCGATTTGCAGGACCACATCGACTATGTGGCGAGCTGGGAGACCGCATCAAAGGACTTCATCGGCGACAGTCTTGCCGGAAGCTGGCGGATGCTCAAGGCGATCTTCGAGCATCGCCGCAAGCGCACCGGGATCATGACCACGCCCTATGCCGAGGCTGGCGGTTTCTGGCGCTCGTCCCCTGATCTGCCCGCTCCCGATATTCAGTTTCACTTCGTGCCCGCCATGCTGGAAGACCACGGACGGGCCAAGGTCAAGGGTCACGGTTTTTCATGCCACGCCTGCGTGCTGCGTCCGGAAAGCCGCGGAACTGTGCGATTGCAATCCGCCGATCCCGCTGCGGCTCCGGAGATCGATCCCAATTTCCTCGACGATCCCCGCGATATCGCCACCTTGCGCGCCGGGGTGCGCTTGATGCACCGCATCGCCCAGGCTCCGCAGCTCGCTAATTATCAACCCAAGGACCGCCATCCGGTCGATCTGGCTGACGATGCTGCGCTCGATGCCTTGATCCGCAGCCGGGCTGACACGGTCTATCACCCCGTCGGCACATGCCGGATGGGCAGCGATGCGGCCAGCGTGGTTGATCCTGCTCTGAAACTGCGCGGGTTCGAAGGGCTGTGGGTGGCCGATGCCAGTATCATGCCCCGGCTGATCTCCGGTAACACAAACGCCCCCTCGATCATGATCGGCGAGCGCGCCGCCAGCTTCGTCAAAGCGGCACTCAACTGAGCGGGGAGCGCTGACCTCGGGAAAATTCGCAATCCTGGCCCACAAAAAAGGGGGCCCGAGCGGCTGGCTCGGGCCCGTCTAGTTTATGTTCGCAGGAGGAACATGGGTTGGCGGAACCGGGGGGGAGGAGAGGAGGAACCCCGGCCCCGCCAATTTCGGTAACTCAGTAATTATAAGCGCGTTCACCGTGCTCGGAGAGATCAAGGCCCTCGCGTTCGGCTTCCTCGGTGGGACGCAGGCCGATGGTCTTGTCGATCACGAAGAACAGGATCGCAGAACCGATGCCTGACCACAGCAGGGTAATGCCGACAGCCTTGGCCTGGGTAATCAGCTGGGCAACCATATCATATTCGCCGGGGACTGCCGGGAAGACGGTGTAATCGAGCCAGCCCTGACCGCCGAGCGACGGTGCCGCGACAATCGCTGTGCCCAGTGCGCCGACAATCCCGCCGATGCAGTGGACCCCGAACACATCAAGCGTGTCATCATACTTGAACGCATTCTTGACCTTGGAGACGAACAGGTAGCAAATTGGCGAAACGATCAGGCCGAGGGCGATCGAGGTCATCGGAGCTGCGAAGCCCGAAGCCGGAGTGATCGCAACCAAGCCCGCAACCGCACCGGTAGCGACGCCCAACATCGAAGGCTTGCCGTGGTGAACCTGTTCTACCAGAGCCCAACTTACCGCCGCCGCCGCAGTCGCGACGAATGTATTGATGAAGGCCACGGCAGTGATGCCATTGGCTTCCAGGTTGGACCCGGCGTTGAAGCCGAACCAGCCCACCCACAACAGCGAGGCACCGATCATGGTCATCGTCATTGAGTGCGGCGGGGTGGCTTCCTTGCCGAAGCCGACGCGCTTGCCGATCATCAGGCAACCCACCAGGCCAGCAATACCGGCATTGATGTGGACCACCGTGCCACCAGCGAAATCGAGCGCACCCTTGCCCCACAGATAGCCATAGTCAGTTGGCGCATCAGGCAGGAAGTCGGGTCCAGCCCAGTACCATACCATATGCGCGATCGGGAAATAGACCACTGTCAGCCACAGAACCACGAACAGCATCAAGGGCCAGAACTTCACGCGTTCGGCAAATGCGCCGACGATCAGTGCCGGCGTGATGCAGGCAAAGGTCATCTGGAAGACGACGAACACATATTCCGGCAGGTAGACGTTGTTCGAGAACGTCGCGGCATATGTCGATGCCGAAACACCCGAAAGAAATGCCTTGGACAGACCGCCTACGAATAGCGGCGCCGGGCTGTCTGCGGTTGTGAAAGCCATTGTATAGCCCCAGCCAACCCAGACCAGCGCGGCGATCGAAACGATCATGAAAACCTGCATCAGCACGCTGAGCATATTCTTGGTGCGGACCAGACCGCCGTAGAACAGGGCGAGCGCCGGAACGCTCATCATCAGCACCAGTGCCGATGAGATCAGCATCCAGCTGGTGTCGCCCTTGTCGACCATGGTGGCCATCTGCTCAACAGTTGGCGCCTTGATCAGGCTGGTGGTAGCGGCAGCAGCCTCGCTCGCGGCGGGGCTGGGCGTTGCTGCAGCGGCAACATCTTGGGCAAAGGCGGTGGCGGCGGTGAAGAGCGATGCTCCCAGTGCGCCGGCGCCGCATGCAACTTTGCTTATTGTGGCAAATCTGCGGATCATGGTGGTTTCCCTCCTGTCGGACACTGCTCTCACAGCGCTGTATCTCCGGTTTCACCGGTGCGGATGCGGGTTGCTGATGCGAGGTCGAGGACGAATATCTTGCCGTCGCCGATTGCCTCGGTGCTGGCGACCTGCTGAATCGTCTCGATGATTTGCGGGGTCAGCTCGTCGCTGGCCGCAACCTCAATCTTCACTTTCGGCAGCATGTTGGTGGAATATTCAGCGCCGCGATAAATCTCGGTCTGCCCCTTTTGCCGCCCAAAGCCCTTTACCTCGGACACGGTCATTCCCGCGACACCGATAGCGCTGAGGGCTTCACGTACCTCGTCAAGCTTGAACGGCTTGATGATGGCGATGATGAATTTCATGCCCGTCCCTTTTTAGCCGCCGACCAATTCGTCGACTTCGCTACTGCAGCAAGGGTTGTGCCATTATCTACGATAGCCTGGATTTCAGGGCCATTCTGTTAGAGGAGCGATCATTGACGGATCGCCTGTCGCCCGCGAATCGCGCAGCTGCCTAATTTTTAGGCAGCGATAGCCGCGCCCAGACGGGCAAATGATCGGAACCTCGCGCGGCAAGCGCGCTGTGATGTACACCGGCGTCGTGGAGCTCCCATTCGGGCGAGATCACAATCCGGTCAAGCTGGGCCACCGGCCGCCGCGCCGGAAAGCTTTTTCCCGGTCCCAGCACCCGCCAAGGCGCGTGGCATTCACGCAGCGCGCCGCCGTGGAGCGCCCAATCGTTGGTATCACCCATCAGCACCGTCGGACAAGGATGACCGCATCCAACGACGTGCGCCAGGATGGTGCGCAGTTGCTGGCGGCGGCGCAGGCCCGACAGGTCGAGATGCATCCCGACCACCCGCAAGCGGCGACCTTCTGCGAGCAAATCGACCCGGATAGCTCCGCGGGGTTCAAGCGTCGGCAATGGCACTATGCCGGCTTCAACGATGCGGAATTCGCGCCGCACCAACAGCGCGTTGCCATGCCAGCCGATACTGTCGGGCCGCATGGTCAACGGCACGGCGCGGTAGGGCGTGTGCTCGTCAATCGCTGCCAGCGGAAGTACGCTTTCGCGCCGTCCAAAGCGCCTGTCCACCTCTTGCAACGCGATCACATCGGCGTCGATCTCGCGCAGGATCGAAAGAATCCTGTCAGGATCACGGCGTCGATCGAGCCCGACCGCCTTGTGGATATTGTAGCTGGCGAAAGTCAGTTGCACTCGGTGGGTCAGGCCTCGCCCGCGATATAGCGATCTGTTGGCCGCGCAGCCAGGCCATCGATGCTGGTGGTCCGGCTCTTCATCTTGGCGGCCCACTTTTCAGGATCCTGCTGAGCATGGTATTTGACCAGCGTTGCGCGTTCCGCCTCCAGCTCCATCACCGGCACGCCCCAGCCGCAACTGGTCTGGACGCTGCCTACCGCGATATCGAAGATCTGTCTGGTCCCCGCGAGCAGAGTGAAATTTGCCGCGAGCCCAGTCCAATCTGGGTCGGCAGGGAGCACCGGACGGCCCATGCCATAAATCCGCAAGATCAGAGCGGGTTGCTGGAAGTTGCACATCATAATGGTAATCCGGCCATCCGCCAAAAGATGCGCATTGGTCTCATTCCCCGAGCCGCCAAGATCGAGATAGGCGACGCGGTTCGGCGCGATCACCCTGAAGGCATCATAGCCCTTGGGCGAGAGGTTGATCCGCGCGTCGGCGGCAGCGGTCGCCACAAAGAAAACGCTCTGCCGCGAAATCATCGCGATATGGTCTTCTGCCAGCGTTTCGGTGAAATCGGACATGCAGTGCTGCTAGCCCAAAAGGGCGGCCACCGGAAGCCTTCACCGCTCCTTGATCGCGCTGAAGGCCAGTTCGGGATGCCGCTCCTGCTGGTAATTCACATCCCAGGCAGAGCGGGCCATGAACACCGGATCGCCATCGCGGTCATGCGACAGATTGGCCTTGTTGAAATCGCCAAAATCCTTGAGCGCCGCGTCCGATCCCTTGATCCATCGCGCAGTATCGAAGGGCGAGATTTCAAGCACGGCTTCGACCTTATATTCCGCCTCCAGCCGCGATATCAGCACTTCAAGCTGGAGCTGGCCAACCACCCCGACGATCCATTGCGCACCGATTTCGGGGTAAAATACCTGAATCACGCCCTCCTCGGACAGATCGTCGAGCGCCTTCCTTAATTGCTTGGTCTTGGTCGGATCTTTCAGCGCGACGCGGCGGAGGATTTCGGGCGCGAAGTTCGGCAGGCCGGTAAAGCGCACCTCGTTCTTTTCGGACAGCGTGTCGCCCACCCGAAGCGTGCCGTGGTTGGGGATCCCGATAATGTCGCCGGCCTCGGCCGTATCGGCAATCTCGCGGTCCTGCGCAAAGAACAGGATCGGCGAATGGACCGCGATCGGCTTGCCAAGGCCAGAAGGAATGAGCTTCATGCCGCGCTTGAAGGTGCCCGAGACCAGCCGCATGAAGGCAATCCGATCGCGGTGCTGGGGGTCCATATTCGCCTGCACCTTGAAGATGAATCCGGTAACTTCGGGCCGTTCGGGCGAGATTACCCCGCAATTGCTGGGCTGAGGGCGCGGCGGCGGGGCGAATTTTGCAATCGCGTCGATCAAATCGGCCACCCCGAAATTCTTGAGCGCTGAACCGAAATAAACCGGCGTCAGATCGCCGTGGCGATAGGCCTCGATGTCAAACGAGGGATAGCCGCCACTTGCCAGTTCCACCTCATCGGCGATCTCTGGCGGCAATTCCGGCGACTGCTCAACCTTGCCGAGAAATTCGCGGCTGCCCCCTTCGGGACGGCTGACCCGGCCCGTGGACAGATCGAGCACGCCTTGGAACTGCCCGCCCATCCCGACCGGCCAGCCCATCGGGCAAACATCGAGCGCCAGCGCATCAGCCACTTCGTCCATCAAATCGAACGGCGAGCGGCCTTCGCGGTCAACCTTGTTGATGAAGGTGATGATCGGCACCGAGCGCAACCGGCAGACTTCGAACAGCTTGCGGGTCTGCGGCTCGATCCCTTTGGCGGCATCGATCACCATGATCGCCGAATCGACCGCGGTGAGCGTGCGGTAAGTATCTTCCGAGAAATCCTCGTGGCCCGGCGTGTCGAGCAAATTGAAGGTAATGACGCTTCCGTCAGGATTGGGCCGCTCGAAGGTCATGACGCTGGAGGTCACCGAAATCCCGCGTTGCTGCTCGATCTTCATCCAGTCAGACCGCGCCCGCCGCGCAGCTCCGCGTGCCTTGACCTCGCCCGCCAGGTGGATTGCACCGCCTTGCAGTAGCAGCTTTTCGGTCAGCGTGGTCTTGCCCGCGTCAGGATGCGAAATGATCGCGAAGGTGCGTCTGTTAGAAGTCATGGCCGCGCCCTCTAGGGCCTGCTTGCCCGATTGGAAAGGTCAGCCTTGCTGCTGGACTTTTGCCCAGGCGCGGCGGATCGCATCAACGGTAAGGTCGGCATCGGCCAGCGTCGTCGCGATCGATGAGACCGAAATGCGCATCACCCATTGCCCGCGCCACTGCGAAGCCCCGGCATAGGCGACTGCGTCGGCCTGCAGCGCCTCGATCACCGCCAGCGTCTGCGCGTCAGCCTGACCGCCGCTGCCGAACCGCAGAATCGTCTGGTTGAGCACGACCGGGGCAACCAGAGTAATCCCCTGATCGCCTGCCAGATCCGCCCCGATCTTCGTTGCCACAGCGCAGCATTGATCGACCATCGCGGTAATTCCGGCGCGACCCAGTCGCCGGATCACGGCCCAGGCAGCAAAGCCACGGGCGCGGCGCGACAGTTCCGGAACATAGGCCGTAGGGTCGCGCTCGGCCCCGACCGGTGGTGGCAGATAGCTGGCCGAAACCGCCATCGCGCGGCGGTGTGCGGCTGCATCGCGCACAATCGCAAAGCCCGAATCATAAGGCAGTTGCAGCCATTTGTGTCCGTCGGTTGCCCAACTGTCAGCCTGCTCGATACCGGTGGTTTGCGCAGCAGTCAGCGGACTTGCCCGTCCCCACAGGCCGAATGCGCCATCAACATGCAGCCAGCCGCCAGTAGCGCGGACCAGCGGGGCGATTTCGGCAAAGGGGTCGCTGGCACCGGTGTTTATCTGCCCAGCCTGGCCGATCACGATCGCCGGCCGGCTGATTTGCGCCAGCGCGCGCTCAAGCTCAGCAGGGATCATCCGGCCCAGATCATCGGCCGGGACGGTAATAACCCGACGGGTCCCAAGGCCGAGCAGTTTCAGCGCGGTAAATACCGTTGTATGGGCATCAGCACCGATCAGCACCGGCAGGTCAGGTGCCCCGAACAAACCATCGGCCTCCACATCCCAGCCGTGACGGCGCAGCAGCTCGCTGCGGGCGGCGGCAAGGCAGACGGTGTTGGCGACGGTCGCCCCGGTCACAAACCCGATCGAGGCCTCGCGCGGTAGGTCAAGCAGGTCCAGCAACCAGCCTTCAACCACAGCCTCGACCGCCGATGCAGCAGGCGATGCGGCGATGTTGGCGGCGTTCTGCCCCCAGGCACTGGTCAGCCAGTCTGCCGCCACACCCGTCAGGTGCGAGCTGCCGATGACCCAGCCATAGAAGCGCGGCGCTGTGCTCGCCCTGAGCCCAGGCTCGGCCAGTCGGGCCAGCTCGGTGATGATCCGTTCGGGATCGTCCCCGATTTCGGGCACGGGACGCGCGAAGCTTGCGTGAATCGCCGAATAATCAGCGGTTGGTGTACGTTCGGCCGTCGCGATCCGGCGGCGGTAGTTTTGTGCAATCTCGGCCGCGCCAGCCAGTACCTTGAACTCATCAGCCATGTCAGCCACGTCTGCCGTCTCCTATTGCGATTGCCCGGCTAGACGAGGCTTCTGCATCGCGCCTCCCGATTCCTGCGGTCAAAGCGGCCTAACCTCTCAACGTCGCGCCAAGCTTCGCCGCAGCAGCCGTCACTCGCTCGGCAATCGCCTTGAGCTCGGCCTCGTCAAAGCTTTTCTCGCCCGGCTGGAGCGTGACTTCGACCGCTAGCGACTTTTGCCCGTTCGGAACGCCAGCCCCCCGGAAATCGTCAAACAGCCGCACCGAAACGATATTGGCCTTGTCCGCTCCCTTGACCACCCGGACCAGATCGCCCGATGGTAACTCGATCGGGACGAGGAAGGCAAAGTCGCGCGTCACCGCCTGCAGCGCGGGCGGCGCGTAGGCGGCGCGCGCAAAGCTGGCAGCGCCGCGCTTGGCCGGGATGGCATCGAGGAACAGCTCGACCGCCGCCACTGGCGCATCGATGTCGAATGCTTTGAGTGTGGCTGGATGTAGCATCCCGAAGCGCGCCAGCACGGTCTTGGGCCCAAGCCGCAACGTGGCCGACTGGCCGGGATGAAACTGCTTGCCCGCTTCTCCCAGCACTTGCAAATTCTCGGTCGGCGCGCCTGCCTCGGCCAGCAACGCCAGGGCCTCGGCCTTGGCATCGAAGGCATCGAAATTCGCAGCTTTGCCCATCGCCCAGCCACGCGGGGTCTTTTCGCCCACCAGCAGCAAACCCAGCGCAAGCCGTTCGTCGCTGGTGCCATCGCTGCCTCGCAAATAGCGCCGACCGATCTCGAACAGCCGCAAGGTGGACGCGCCGCGATCCAGATTGCGGGCGGCAGCCCCAAGCAGCCCCGGCAGCAGTGAAGGGCGCATCGCCTTCATGTCTTCGCTGATAGGATTGGCAAGCACCCACAGCCCGCCATTTCCCTCTGTGAAGTGATCGGCCTCAGCCTCGGGCAGGAACGACCAGGTTATCGCCTCGTTCAGCCCGCGCATCGCCGCAGCACGGCGCAAGCGGCGTTCAAGCTTTTGGACCGGGGTCGCAGTGGGTTTGGCCACACCATCGGCGCGCGGAAGCGACACTGAGGCGACCTTGTCCAGTCCGTGGATCCGGATCACTTCCTCGACAATGTCGGGAGCACCATCGACATCGGGGCGCCAGCCCGGGACGCTGACGTTCCAGCCCCGGCCGGCCTGAGCAACGCCAAAGCCCAGCGCAGCCAGGATAGTCTCCTGCTCGGCCAGCGGCACCGCAACCCCGCCCAGCCGCTCAGCCAAAGCTGGGTCATAGGCCACCACTTTGGCCTCCAGCGGCGGCGATCCGGCATGGACACGCTCAGACGCTTCGCCGCCGCAAATCTGGAGGATCAGCTGGGTCAGCAGATCCAGCCCGGTATCGAGGAAGGCCGGATCGACTCCGCGCTCAAACCGGCTGCGCGCATCGGAGGTAAGGCCAAGTTTGCGACCCGTCGCGGCAATCCGGGCCGGATCGAAGTAAGCGACCTCGAGCAATACATCGGTGGTTCCTGCCGAGCAGCCCGAATGCTCGCCGCCCATAATTCCGGCAATGTCGTGCACCCCCGAGGCATCGGCGATAACGGTCATCGCGCCGTCCAGCATGTATTCTTTGCCGTTCAGCGCCTGAGCAGTCTCGCCGTCCTTCGCCCGCCGCGCGACGACCGCGCCGCTCAGTTGCGCAAGGTCATAGGCGTGGGCCGGACGGCCATAGCCCAGCATCACATAATTGGTGATGTCGACCAGCGCCGAAATCGGCCGCTGTCCCGCGCTCTTGAGCAGGGCCTGCATCCAGTCGGGCGAGGCGCCGTTTTTTACGCCCTTTATGACGCGGCCAAAGAATGCCGGACACCCTTCAGGATCATCGGTGCGCACTTCGGTCGGGCAGGGGAAAGTTCCTGCAACCGGGGGGGCCGCGATCGGTTTCAGCGTGCCAAGCCCGGCTGCTGCCAGATCGCGGGCGATGCCATACACGCCCATGCAGTCGGGGCGGTTGGGAGTAATCGCGACATCGAATACCGGGTCCGACCCGGCATAGTCCGCATAGGACGTGCCGATTGGTGCGCCCTCGGGCAGTTCGATGATCCCGTCATGATCGTCGCCCAGTTCCAGCTCGCGCGTGGAACACATCATGCCGTTGGATTCGATCCCGCGGATGGCTGACTTCTTGAGTTCCATGCCGTTGGCCGGGACGACCGCGCCGGGCAGCCCGAGCACGCCGATCAGCCCCGCGCGGGCATTAGATGCCCCGCAGACGACCTGCAGATGATCCCCGTCTCCGGCATCAACGATCAGCACTTGAAGCTTGTCGGCATTGGGATGCGGCGCTGCGGACACTACGCGGGCGATGCGGAAGCCGGTCAACCGTGCCGCCGGATCTTCCACGCCTTCGACGTCCAGCCCGATGGAATTGAGTTTGGCAGCGATTGCCTCCACCGAGGCGTCGGTTTCGAGGTGATCCTTGAGCCAGGTCAGCGAGAACTTCATGCTGCCGCTCCCACGCCACCAGAGAGCGTCGGCACATCGAGCGGCGACAGGCCATAATGTCCGAGCCAACGACCATCGCCGTCGAAGAAGGCGCGCAGATCGTCCATCCCATATTTCAGCATCGCGAGGCGATCGACGCCCACGCCAAAAGCAAAGCCCTGCCATTCATCAGGGTCAAGTCCGCCAAACTCGATAACCCGGCGATTGATCATGCCGCTGCCGAGCAGCTCCATCCAGCCCTTGCCCGGCTGATCACCATGCCCCCCCAGGATCCGCCTCGCACCAGCTTGCGTCCAGCCCACATCGACTTCCACCGAAGGCTCGGTGAACGGGAAATAGCTCGGTCGCAGGCGCAAGACGATGTCGTCGCGCTCAAAGAACGCCTTGAGGAAGGTTTCCAGCGTCCATTTAAGGTGGCCGAGGTGGATTCCGCGATCGATTACCAGACCTTCGATCTGATGAAACATCGGTGTGTGGGTCGCATCGCTGTCAGAGCGGTAGACCCGGCCCGGGGCGATGATCCGCAAGGGGGCACCTTGCGCCAGCATGGTGCGGATCTGCACCGGTGAAGTATGGGTGCGCAGCAGCATTGCCCGGCCTTCCGGGCCCTGATCGGGGAAATAGAACGTATCATGCATCGCCCGCGCCGGGTGGCTGTCGGGCATGTTGAGGGCGGTGAAATTGTGCCAATCGTCTTCGATCTCAGGGCCAGTGGTGACGGCGAATCCCATGTCAGCGAAAATCTCCGCCAGTTCATCCATCACCTGACTGACCGGATGGATCGAACCGCGGGGGGTTTCCGGAGAGGGCAGCGAAAGATCGATCATCTCGGCTGCCAGCTGCGCTTCGAGGGCTGCGCCTTCGAGCTTGGCCTTGCGGTGGGTCACTGCCTCGGTCACCGCCTCGCGCAGAGCGTGAAT
Source organism: Novosphingobium sp. (assembly GCA_031413595.1). Taxonomy (GTDB): domain Bacteria; phylum Pseudomonadota; class Alphaproteobacteria; order Sphingomonadales; family Sphingomonadaceae; genus Novosphingobium. The sequence continues at coordinate 25,199 of JANOFJ010000088.1, read as the reverse complement.
TTGCGGACCTTCGACCACGCGTTGCTCGGACGACATCGCGCCGAGCGTCTTGAGCAGACCGGAAATCGAGCCAGCCTTGCCCAGAAACTCGACCCGCAGTTTCTCCAGCGTGTCGAGATCATCTGCACCCGCGATCCGCGAGAGCGCCTCTTGCCTGGTTGCTGCATAGTCCACTGGGGCGAATTCCGTTCGATTGAAGAAATTGGGTTGTGTGCGCCGCTCCTTAGCCATGCGGCGCGCGGTTCCAAACCCTAAATCTACAGCGCCGCCGCTCCAGAGAATCCTTCGGGCCGGTCCATGGTTTGAACCGGAACTCCGGCAACACGGGCGCGCTCATGGATGAACTTGTCCAGAATCGGATGCGGCCGGGCGGCATATTCGCGCGGGGTCATCCCCATGAACTCGCGAAAGTCCCGGACGAACTGCGCCTGATCGTGATAATGGCTGTCGATCGCGCCGATCCATTTTAACGAGGGATCGAGCATGAATTGTGACAGGCTGCGCATGAACCGCTGGCGCCGCAAGAGCATCTTGGGCGGAAAGCCGAACGCGCGGTTGCACAGGCGTTCGATCGTGCGTTGCCCCGTGCCGACCCGATCAACCAGTTCGGCCACGCTCGCCACTTGGGGGTCGACAATTGCCGCATGGATCAGGAAGATGCGCTCGGCATCAGCGACAGGATTTGCGAGCCTGGCGCGAAAGAAGGCGATCAGCCGGGCGAGTTCCGCTTCTTCATCCGGCTCAGCTTCGAACAGGGTCTTAGCGATCGGCACAAAGCTGCTGAAGCTGGGATGCGCCTGTCCATCGGCCACCAGGTTGGCGTGGTCAGCGGCAGGCAAATGGATGAATTGGGCCCACCCCAGCGGTAGCAGCCCCATCCCCCACAGACGGCTAGAGCCAAGCCTGAAATTGGTACAACGCGTGCTGGGACCAGTGGCGACAAAACTCGCCCCATGGACATGGTCTCCTGATTCAATCCAGCAGTCTGGGTTCTCACCAGAGAAAAAGCGGAGATTAGCCCACTCTGGCTGGAGCGCATCCGTAATAACGCTACCGTCCGCCACTTCGATTTCAGCGAGATAAAATGTCGTCAGAAAACGGCGTAAGTCTTCTGGCGGCGGATGAAACCGCACATTCACTGTATTGACTTGCGACACCGAAGGTTCTCCCCCCGAATTGTTAATCGTCATACTGCGATCACTGGACCGGATTGGCAAGAGCCACGATTATGGCTGGTGCAGGGCCTGTACTGCCGCACCAGCCGCAGCGGTTCGCGCGGTCGCCGCAGCACGCAACACGGGATGATCCAACGCCGCGTAGCTGCTGGGACTCATTGCCATGAAACGGCGGAAATCCCGGACGAAATGGGCTTGATCGACATAATGCCAATCCAGCGTGCTGATCCATTTGAGCGATGGGTCCAGCATGAATTGCGCCAAGCTCCGCAAGAAGCGCTGGCGGCGAAGCAGGAGCTTGGGGGGAAAGCCGAAAGCTCTGAGACTGAGTCGTTCAAGCGAACGGGACGACATTCCCAGCCGCTCAGCCAATTCAGAAACCGAGCTGACGTCGCAATCGACCAGCGCAGTATGGGCCGCATGGAGCCGTCGTTCATCTTCGGGCGGAGGGCGGCGGTTGAGCATATCAAGCAGAAAACCATCTATCCGCGCAGCCTCGGCCGAGGGATCGGGATCACCAGCGAACAACTCGTCCAAAAGCGGCGCAAATGCGGCAAAGACCGGATCTTCGGCCCCGTCAACAAATCGATCGGCAAGCTGTTCGGCATTGGCATCGATCAGGCGGGCCCAGCCTTGCGGCAACAGGCCGATCCCCCAGGCGCGCATGCTGCCAGTCACGAACTGGGCCGCCCGGCTGGTCGGTCCGGTGGCTATGAAGTGAGGAGCCTGCACCACCGGATCGTCGCCGATGGCGGCCTGCCAGCTATCGTTTTTGCTAAACCGTAAATTGCTCCATTCGGGATGGAGCAGATCCCTTATCACCTCACCCTCGGGCAAGACCGCCTCGGTCAGATAATAGGTACTGAAATAGGGCGCCAGCCGCTCGGATGGCATAAAGAAGCGCACAGTAACCCGCCCCTGTATCAACTGATTCAACATCCAAACCCCCACGCGACGCCTAATCAAGCGCGTCGCGATTTTACAATGCTGCTCAATATCATGCCCTTATCAGATGCTAATTGGATCTGGCAGGGGAATGATGATGAAAAATACAGATTGGACAATTTTGGGCATCGCACTTGGCGCGCTGGTCTTGCCGCAGCAGGCGATGGCAGAGAAGCCACCGCCGGTAACACTGGCGCATTGCGAAACCGCGCTGGGCACGGTCGCCCCTGGTTGACGGCGATCAAGCAGGCTGGACCAAATATGGCCTCGGTTCGCCGCGTTGCGCGCGCTTCGTTCGGGCACGACGCTAACCCCGACCGGTAAGCGCGAAGGGCCGTTCGTTGAATTGGCCGACAACTTCGGGACGAAGGGCTGGGTCTCGGTCGAAGACCTCAAGTAGCAAGATCCAAGACGCGAAAAGGGACGCGACCCAAACACGGTTCGCGTCCCTTTTTCGTCCCGCCTAACGCCAATCAGGCTGGAAGAGCGGCCTTCGCCTGAGCGATGACGGTCGAGAAGATGCCGCCTTCGTTCATCGCCAGATCGGCCATCGTCTTGCGATCGAGTTCGATCCCGGCCAGCTTGGTGCCGTGAATGAACTGCGAATAGGTGATGCCTTCGAGCCGAACCGCAGCGTTGATACGCTGGATCCACAGGGCGCGGAAGCTGCGCTTCTTAACCTTGCGATCGCGATAGGCATACTGGCCGGCCTTTTCGACCGCCTGACGCGCAACGCGAATGGTATTCTTGCGGCGGCCGCGGTAACCCGCTGCCTGTTCCAATAACCGCTTGTGCTTGGCGCGGGTGGTTACACCCCTTTTGACACGTGCCATAATTCAGTACTCCGATTTCCTGTTACCGCGATTTCGATCATGCCGGATGGTTGATCCAGCGCGAAATCGCTCAGCCCAGCCCGTAGGGCGCCCACTTCTTGATCGTCCGCGCATCTGCATCGGAAATCGTGTCAGTGCCGCGGTGCTGGCGGATATACTTGGCATTATGGCTCATCAAACGGTGGCGCTTACCAACAGCGCCGTGCTTGATTTTGCCTGTAGCGGTGAGCTTGAAGCGTTTCTTAACGCCGCTCTTCGTTTTCAGCTTGGGCATTTTCGTCTCCTAAACAGCGATACGAGCGAACTGCCCTGGCAGCCCTGTTAGCCAGGCGGTTCGCGAATCTTTCGAGGAAAGACCTAGTCCGTATCGATTGAAGTGCGCGCAACTATGCGAGGATTGCCCGAAACGCAAGCCCCTCAATGCCCGCAGGCAAGCGCCGCTACGACATCTTCCAGCCGCGCCGGATCACCCAGCGCCAGCACATGGCCCGAACTGCCCGCATGGAGCGGATCGCCGTGCCAGTCACACATCGTCCCGCCCGCGCCTTCAACCACCGGCACCAGCGCGGCATAATCATGCAGCTTGAGGTTCGCCTCGCAGACGATATCGAGATGCCCCGAGGCAAGCATGGCGTAGTTATAACAGTCGCCGCCCATCACCATCCGCTTGTGATCGGTCTTGGCGGCCAGCGCCATGAAATGCCCACCGTCGTGATCGTCAAAATAATGCGGTCCGGTGGTGGCAATCGCTGCATCGGTCAGCGCGCGGCAGGCACGGGTCCGGGCGGGCTTGCCGTTGAGCGTGGTCGGTTGCCCGGTCGCACCGATCCAGCGCTCGTTCAAGATCGCCTGATCAATCACCCCCACCACCGGCCAGCCCTCGACCACCAGCGCGATCAGCGTGCCGAAGAGTGGCCGACCGGCGAGGAACCCGGTGGTCCCGTCGATCGGATCAAGCACCCAGGTCCGCCCCGAAGTGCCAGGCTCGGCGCCAAATTCCTCACCGTGCACCGCATCGCGCGGGGCTTCGGCCTTGAGGATCCGGCGCATCGCTTGTTCGGCGGCCTGATCGGCCAGCGTTACCGGCGTTGCATCGTCCTTGCGCGTCGCCGTCATCGCGGTGCGGAAATAGGGCCGGATCGCCTCGCGCGCTGCATCCGCCAATCGCTGGGCCAGCGCAATGTCAGCATCAAGCCGCATCAGTCGAACAAGCTCGAAACCGAACTTTCATCCGCAATCCGCCGGATTGCTTCGCCAATCAGCGGTGCGATTGGCAGGATCCGGATCCGCGCGCAGCCCATCGTGGCATCGGTTGGCAGGATCGAATCGGTAATCACCAGTTCCTTGAGCGCCGAGGCATCGACCCGCGCCACCGCCCCGCCCGACAGTACGCCGTGGGTGATATAGGCGGTAACACTGGCAGCGCCCGCATCCATCAGCGCCTGCGCCGCGTTGCACAGTGTGCCGCCCGAATCGATGATATCGTCGATCAGGATGCAGGTCCGGCCTTTGACATCGCCGATGATGTTCATCACTTCGGACTGGCCCGGCTTGTCGCGGCGCTTGTCAACGATCGCGAGTGGCGCATTGTCGAGCCGCTTGGCCAGCGCCCGGGCGCGGACCACACCGCCAACGTCGGGCGAGACCACCATCAGCTCCTGCCCGCCATACCGCGCCTGAATGTCCGCCGCCATGACCGGCGCGCCATAGAGGTTGTCGGTCGGGATATCGAAGAAGCCCTGGATTTGCCCGGCGTGGAGATCAACCGCCAGCACCCGGTCTGCCCCTGCCGTAGTGATCAGATTGGCGACCAGCTTGGCCGAGATCGGCGTGCGCGGGCCGGGCTTGCGGTCCTGCCGGGCATAACCGAAATAAGGCATCACCGCGGTGATCCGCTTGGCCGAGGCGCGGCGCAGCGCATCGATGCAGATCAAGAGCTCCATCAGATTGTCATTGGTCGGAAAGCTGGTTGACTGGATCACGAACACATCCTCGCCCCGGACATTTTCATGGATTTCAACGAACACTTCCTCATCCGCGAACCGCCGCACGCTGGCATTGGTCAGCGGCTGTTCCAGATAGGCCGTAATCGCCCCGGCCAGAGGGAGATTGCTGTTGCCGGCCATGATCTTCATGCGAGGTGCCCTCTGTTGCGCGGATCGTTGCGCGAGGCTCTAGCGAGGAGTCGCGGGATTGCAATATTACCTGCGAGCGGCGACGGTGAAAGCCGTGGAAGGAAGGCCCGCGAAGCCAGCATTTGCACGGCCAGTCATTGCAAGAAACGCAAAGTCGATCAACGGCGCGACCGGGCGGTTCGCCGGGGCGTTTAAGGTTCAAGTAAACTGTCTCGCTCGCCAAAAAAACCTGCTAGACTTGCTCGAGTCGCAGCCAAACGGGAGATACGCCCATGGGCAGACTGACTATCGCGATCGCAGCAGCGGGGCTGGCCTTGGCGGCCCCATCGGCGCAGGCGCAAATCAAATCCAAGCATAATCAATCGGCCGAGCAAACCCGCGCGCAGAAGACTGCCGAACTGCCGGTCTGTCCGCGCCCTCTCGGTACGCTCGCGCTGTCAGAGCCTGAGAATCAGTGGTGGGGCGGGCTCGGGCTCGGCTCGCCCGAAGCGCTGCTGCGGGTCTATGTCCAGCGCTCGCGCTGCTTCCGGCTGGTTAATCGCAGCCAGCGCGGAATGGCCGCGATGGAGCGAGAGCGTAGCCTTGCCGCCAGCGGCCAGACGCGGCGCGGCGGCACCATCGGCAAGGGCCAGATGGTCGAGGCCGATTTCACCGCGATCCCCGATATCGTCACCGGCAATGCCAACAAGGGCGGGCTCAATGTCGGCGGACTGCTTGGCGCCTTCGTGCCCGGGGTCGGCGGCGCGCTGCTCGGCGGGATCAACGTCAAGAAGCGCTCAGCCAACGTGGTCATCAACTTCGTCAACAACAAGTCATCCGAGGAATTCGTCGCCGAGGGCCAGGCCAAGAAAACCGACCTTGGCTGGGGCGGCGGCGGCGGGATATTCGCGGGCGGCTTCCTTGGCGCGGGCGGTGCCACCGGCTATGACAATACCGAGATCGGCCAGGTCATCGCGCTCGCTTATCTCGATGCCTATACCAAGCTGGTGGGCGATCTGGGCGGCATGAAAGAGGCGATCGGCGGACCGCAGGCCGAACGCGCTGTCGCCATGAAACGCCCTGGCCAGCTGCGCGCCACTGCGAGCCTGAAGGGCCGGATCGTCAAGTCGCTCGACGCCGGCGCGATGCTCTATCCCACCGGGACCAAGGCACCCGGCTGGTGGGAAGTCGAAGACGAGATGGGCACCAAGGGCTGGGTCGCCGAGGCCTCGCTGGAGATTGCGCGCTGAAGGTTGGCGCGGCGCCCCCCAAACCTACCGCCCCTTGCGGTGCTCGCCCTTGACCCACCGCACCGTCCCCGAACTCGCCCGCATCACCACGGTCTCGGTGGTCATCACCCCGTCGCGGCGGTGCTTGACGCCGGCCAGCAGCGAGCCGTCCGTGACGCCGGTGGCGGCGAAGATGCAGTCGCCTTTTGCCAGTTCCTCAAGATCATAGATCTTGTTCAGATCGGTGATCCCCCATTTGCGCGCGCGGCCGCGTTCGTCGTCGTTGCGGAACAGCAGGCGGCCTTTGAACTGCCCGCCGACACAGCGCAGAGCGGCTGCCGCCAGCACGCCTTCGGGGGCGCCGCCGGAGCCCATGTAGATATCGATATTGGTATCTTCATTGGTGGTGGCGATCACGCCGGCGACATCGCCGTCCGGAATGAGCTGGATGCCGCAGCCGATGGCGCGAAGTTCGGCGATCAGCGCGGCATGGCGGGGGCGATCGAGGACGCAGACGATAATCTCGTTCGGCTCAACCCCCTTTGCGGCGGCGACAGCGGCGACGTTTTCGGTGGGCGTCTTGTCCAGATCGATCACGCCAGCGGGATAGCCCGGGCCAACCGCCAGCTTGTCCATATAAACGTCGGGCGCGTTGAGCAGATTGCCTTCCTCGGCAATCGCCAGCACCGCCAGCGCGTTTGGCCCGGCCTTGGCGGTGATGGTGGTGCCCTCCAGCGGATCGAGCGCAATGTCGATCTTTGGCCCGGTGCCGATCGCCGAGCCGACCTTTTCGCCGATATAGAGCATCGGTGCCTCATCCCGCTCGCCCTCGCCGATCACCACGGTGCCGTCCATCGCCAGCTCATTCAGCGCAGCACGCATCGCCTCGACCGCGGCGGCATCGGCGGCTTTCTCGTCACCGCGCCCGATCAGCTTGGCCGCAGAGATTGCCGCGGCCTCGGTCACGCGGACCATTTCGAGCACGAGGACGCGGTCAAGAACCTGGCTGCGCGGCGTGGGCTTGGGAGAAATCGGTTTGGTCATGTTCATTCCGGATTAAGGGGCTAGGACGCTATCGGCGGGACTTAGACAGGGGAGCCGAGCTTGTCGAGAAGGCTGACCGGATTGCCCAGAGCACTGCTGGGAACACTCGCCCTGATCGGGTTTGGGATCGGGCTGAGTGTGACTGTGCCCGCCGCAGCGCAAGACGCTGCCGACGCCAAAGTAGATGCCGCGATCGCCGCCACCAAGCAGGCTTACGGCCCGCCTCCGCCGCAGCGGCGCTGCGGCGTGCCGGCTACAAATGGCGAGATCGTAGTTTGCGGGATTGATCGGGGCGAGGACCAGCGGATCCCCTCGACCACCGAGAGCAACCCCACTTCGCGCGAGGCCTTGTATGACGGATTGCCGCGCGCGCCGCAGCTCGATCGCGGATCCTGCAAGGGCGAGGGCGGCTGCATGAGCTTTGGCTATGCCCCGCCGCCGATCTACTACATCGACATCAAGGCGCTGCCCGAGGCCCCCGCCGGCTCCGACGCCGACCTGATCGCGAGGGGCGAGAAGGCGGAACCCTAGGTTGGGGCCTTAATCCCCCAGAATATGCATCACCAGCGGCGGCGCGGTCAGGCTGGGCGAGCCGTCGAGCAGGCGAACCGCCTCGGCAACCGCGCTTTCCGGGCCTTCATGTGTGACCAGCGCCACCAGCACTTCGCCGCCAGCATCGGCCCGGCCCTTTTGAATCAGGCTTTCGATCGAAACGCCGGCATCGCGCATCGCAGCAGTAATCTCGGCCAGCACCCCGGGGCGATCGGCTACGGTAAAGCGAATATAACTGCGGCCCAAGCGCAAGCCCGCATTGGCAGGCGGCATCGCCTCAAGCTCGCCCACCGGGACCGAAAACGCCGCGCCGATTTCGCCGCCGGCTTGGCTGCGTGCGATGTCGATGATGTCGGCGACCACCGCGCTGGCGGTTGGCCCATCACCCGCGCCCGCGCCCTGGAACAGCAGCCGGCCGGAGAAATTGCCCTCGGCCACCACCGCATTGGTCGCGCCATCGACATGGGCGAGCGGGTGATCGAACGGCACGAGATGCGGCTGGACCCGCTGGAACAGGCGGCAAGTGCCATCGCTCGCATCGGTGTCGGCCATCCCGATCAGGCGGATCACATAGCCCAGCGCATCGGCCTGGGCGATATCGGCAGCCAGCAACCGGGTGATCCCGGAAGTTTCAACCGCGCCGAAATCGACCTTTGCGCCAAACGCTATTGCCGCCAGGATCGCCAGCTTGTGCGCCGCATCGGTGCCTTCGATATCGAACGCCGGGTCAGCCTCGGCATAGCCGCGGGACTGCGCCTCGGCCAGCACATCGGCAAAGTCGCGCCCGGTATCTTCCATGGTCGAGAGGATGAAATTGCAAGTGCCGTTGAGGATCCCGTAAACCCGCTCGATCTCATTGGCGGCAGCGCCCTCGCGCAGGCCCTTGATCACCGGGATCCCACCCGCGACCGCTGCCTCGAACTTCAGCGCGACCTTTGCCGCCTCCGCCTTGCCGGCCAGCTCAAGCCCGTGATGCGCAATCATCGCCTTGTTGGCGGTGACCAGCGCCTTGCCGGCCTCGATCGTTGCCCGCGCGCAGGCCAGCGCCGGGCCGTCCGAGCCGCCCACCAGTTCGACCACCACATCGACATCCGCGCGCTCGCCCAGGATGACCATGTCGTCTTCCCAGGCATAGGGCGTGATATCGACGCCGCGGTTCTTGTTCCGGTCGCGTGCGCTGACCGCGGAAATCACGATCGGGCGTCCGGCGCGGCGGGCAATCAGCGCGGCGTTGGCCTCGACCAGGCGGATGACCCCGGCACCGACGGTCCCAAGGCCAGCAAGGGCAATCCGCAGCGGCTGGATGGCCGGTGGCTGGCCGGCAAGTGGCGGGGTGAGAAGTGGCTCTGACATAATGCTCCCTATCGCGCCGCGCCCTAAGCGAGGAGAGTGCAAAAGGCCAGTATCTGAAATTAGGCCAGTATCTGAAATTGGGCCAGTATCTGAAATTGGGCCAGTATCTGAAATTCCAGCCAGAACCGCTTAGCGGCGCGTCCGCGGGCAGGGGCCGAGCTGGCTCAGCACATACCGGTAGTCCTCCGCCGCCATCGCCCGGTCGGCGGCACTGCCGGATTCGGTCGCCCCGACCGGCAGCTCAGGCGCAAGGAAGCAGGCCAGCCGGTACCAGGCAAGGGTGTCGCGCGGCGGGACCTTGCCGGACTGTTCGAGCACTTCGGAAAACGACACGCTCCAGCGCGGCGGCTGACCGGGACTGCGATTGACGGTGATCGCAGCCGGCTCTTCATTGGCGGTGGCGAGGAAGATCTGCGTCTCGCCCTCACCGGCCAGATTGCCGCCGACGTGAATTGCCTCGCGCACCCCGGTGATCCGCTGCGGCGCGCCGGGCGCAAGCAGCTCACCCAGAATACCGCGGAGCCGGACATCGAGCACGGGATCCCAAATCAGCTGGGCATCGGGCAAAACCAGCTGCAGCTCACCCGGGCGGCCGAGACGCGCAAACAGCACGACGCTCTTCTTCTTGAGGTTCGCCGGCTTGCCCTTGGGATCAACCGGCACATCGACCAGATAGCGCAGCACCTCGCCCAGCGAGGCTTGCCCGGCGACCAGTGCTTCGGTCTTCGCCTCGATATAAAGCCGGGCGCGGCCTGGCTTTAAACCGGGTGCGCGCGCGGGTTCGAGCCGGGCGATCTTGCGCGGGGAGACCCGGACCACCAGTGGGGCGGCATCGGCAAGGCCGGCCAGATCGGCATAAGTGAGCGTCGGAGCCGCGGCAGTTGCAGGCACGGGAGCCTGCGAATCAGCATGGGCAAGCGGCGCGAATTGCACCCCCGCCAAGGCAAGCAAGATCGCCGCGGCCCGACATATTCGGGGAAAAGGAAAAATCCTCACACTTGCTCTCCTTGCCTGGCGGCGCTGCACATCCCGCGGAAACTCAACGTTTCCGACTGCAACATGACCGTAACACATGTGAATTGCCAGTTAACCGATAAAGCGTTGCGCCTCCCAAATATCGGAGTTAAAGATCACGCAAATCCGGGCGAAAAAACAAACAGCGCCCGTATATAGCCCAGCCGGGCTGCGGGCGCCCGGTGGGAGTTCCGGTTTTGGCCGGCAGGGAAAAATTTTGGGAACTGGGTGTGTGGATCGATCACAATCGCACCACACACCGGCCCGGGCTTCGGCTCGGGAGGAACTGCTAGGAGTGATGCGTCTGAATGGCTTACGCTGACCAACAGATGAGCGGCAACCGGATTACCGCGCTTATTGTCGTTGCTATTATTCATGTCGTCCTCGGCTATGCGCTGGTGACGGGCCTCGCCTATGAAGGAGCTGCCAAGCTCATCAAGAAGGTGACGGCAATCGATATCAAGGAAGAGGTCAAGAAGGACGAACCGCCGCCTCCGCCCAAGAAGGTTGATGCGCCGCCGCCGCCCGTAGCGCCGCCGGTCAGGATCAACGTCGCCACCACGCCGCCGCAGATCACCACGGTGCAAACGCCTCCGCCGCCAGCGCCGATCGTGCTCGCGCCGGCACCATCCGCGCCGGTTGCACCGCCACCGCCACGGATTCAGCCAAAGGGTCCTTCACCGAAGGGCAACCCCGGCAACTGGGCTAATTCCAACGACTATCCGTCCCGTGCGCTGCGCGAGGAACAAGAGGGTACAACCCGCTTTTCCGTGACGATCGGGCCCGATGGGCGTGTGACCGGCTGTAGCATTACCGGGTCGAGCGGCTCGCCCGAACTCGACTCGGCAACCTGCTCGCTGATCACGCGCCGGGCACGCTTCAACCCAGCCACCGATGGCGAAGGCCAACCCATTGCCAGTGGCTGGGCCAGCCGGGTGAAGTGGGAAATTCCCAAGGACTGATTATTCAACTATCGGGCCGAGATCCGGGGGATACGGCCCAATACCATCCAATTGCTTGAGAGGACTTATCGCATGCTTTTTGAACTTCTAGCCGCTGGCGCAACCGCGGCACCGCAGAACAAGTTTGGTTTCGCCGAGGCTTTGGAACAGGGCGGTTTCATCGCCTATGCCACCGTGATCATTCTTGGTGTCATGTCGTTCGGCTCATTCTTCATCCTGTTCACCAAATGGTTCGAACAAGCGAAGCTGATGCGCCAGGGCCGTGATCTGCGGAACACCTTCTGGCGTGCACCTTCGCTGCGTGAGGGCGCGGCCAAGCTTGAAAAGAACAGCGCCTGGCGCCAGATCGTCGAAGACGGCCTCGCCGCCGAAGACCAGCATGGCAAGATGACCGATTCGATGGAAGCGCATGACTGGCTTCACGGCTCGCTCGCTCGCTCGGAACATTCGATCAATGCCCGCCTCGCTTCTGGCCTGCCGTTCCTCGCCACGGTTGGCGCAACCTCGCCGTTCATCGGCCTGTTCGGAACGGTGGTCGGCATCTATCGCGCGCTGATCGCAATCGGCATTGCCGGTTCGGCCTCGATCGACAAGGTCGCAGGGCCGGTTGGTGAAGCGCTGATCATGACCGCGCTCGGTCTGCTCGTCGCGGTTCCTGCCGTGCTTGCCTACAACTACCTGCAGGCGCGCAATAAGAACATCGCCAACGACCTTTCGAGCTTCTCGACCGACGTCCTGGCCTACATCAACTCCAAGGGCGCGGTACGTCCGGCCGTAGCTGGCACGGCGAAGGCTGCTGCTCCGGCGGCTGCCAAGGCTTAATTCGCAAGGGTCAATGCGTGGTCCAGGCTTTGGCCAGGGCCACGCTTCTCCCTCGTCAGTCAGGCAGGCTGCAAGCCCGCTGCATGACCGGGGCAATGCAAGGATAGGATGACACAATGGCGATTTCGGTAGGCGGCGCGGGCGGTGAAGAAAAGCCCATGTCGGACATCAATACCACGCCACTCGTGGACGTGATGCTGGTGCTGCTGATCATCTTCCTGATCGCGGTTCCGATCGCGATCCAGACGATCGAGAAGCTCAAGATCCCGACTTTCGAATCGGTTGAATCAAAGGACAAGGTTGAAAACCTGCTGCTGACGGTGACCACCACCGATGCGAGCGGTCGTAGCGCGGGCGATCCTGGCTTCGAAGGCGCCAATCGGGGCGGCGAATGCCGGATCTATTTCAACAACGTAACGGCGGTGGATTCGGCTGAGCTGCGCGATCTGGCGTTCAAGCGGCTTGATGCGATCGTGAAGCGTGAAGGCGGTCCCGAGGCACTCAGGGACAACCCCGAGAAGATCCCGCAGGTCCATCTTCGCGGTGACGTTGAGGCGCCGTGGCGCTGCGTCGCCGGGGCGATCTTCAATGTGCAGATTTCCGGTTACCCGACCATCGGCTTCATTTCGAACAAGGTTGATCCCAACGGCTGATCCAGCTGTTATTGAAACCTTCGCTCACTCAATTCTGGAGTAACATCCCATGTCAATGTCAGGCGGCTCCGATGATGGCGAGCCGATGATGGAAATGAACACGACGCCGCTTATCGACGTCATGCTCGTTCTGCTCATCATGTTCATCATCACCATCCCGGTCGCAACCCACGCGGTGAGTATCGATCTGCCCGCGCCAACTCCGCCGCCACCCATGCCGCCGCCGAAGACGGACAAGAACAAGGTCGTGCTTACCGCCACCAACCAGATCCTGTGGAACGGCGAAACGGTTACCGATGGGCAGCTGCTTTCGCTGCTGCAGACAACGTTGACCTATCCAGTGGAGCCCGAGCTGCAGTTCCAGCCCGAACCGCAGGCCGCCTACGATATTTCGGCCAAGGTGCTGAACATCATCAAAGGCTCAGGCGTCACCAAGTTCGGTTTTGTCGGCAATGAAATGTACTCCGAGTTCGGCAAGGCCGCCAACGCGCCTAAGGCCACCAGGTAGGCTGAGCTGCATTCACGGCACCCAGATCAGGGGGGCGGAGCGATCCGCCCCTCTTTTTTTGTGGAGCGCTGCCCCGCCCCCATGCGCTCAATCGCCGCGCATCTGCCCCGGGCTTCGCTCGGGCCGCATCGCCGCCGCGGCCAGACCTTCCGCCTCGAACAGCAGCTCATCGTCGGCTGCACCTGCCGGCACGCTTTCGCGGCCGATCATCACCAGCACCGGCACCGCCAGCGGGCTGACCCGGTCCAGGACCACATGGACCAGCTGCGCAGCGGCGCGCTGCAACAGATCGCCGACCCGCCCGACATCGGTCAACCGTGAGCGCGCATCGGCCCACGCCGCCTCGATCAGCACATGACCCGGCTCGTATTTGCGCAGCACATCGTAAATCAGATCGGTCGAAAAAGTGACCTGTCGCCCGGTCTTGCGGCCGGACCGTCCCTGGCCCGGCTGCTGGCGCTCGATCAGCCCGGAGATTACCGCCACCTCCTTGAAGGCCCGGCGCAAGAGGTAGGAATCCTCCACCCATGCAGTGAATTCATCCGCCAATATGTCGGCCGACAGCAAGCTTGCTGGATCCTCGACGGCACGCAATCCCCACACCGCGAAGGAATAGTCATTGGCGACAAACCCCAACGGGGCGAGGCCCTGCTGTTCCATCCGCCGGGTAATCAGCATCCCGAGCGACTGGTTCGCGTTCCACCCGTCGAATGTATAATAGACGGTGTAATGCTTGCCGGCATGGGGAAAGCTTTCGACCAGCAGCTTGCCCGGCCCGGGCAGCTCGGACCGCCAGTCCTGCACCTCAAGCCATTCGCGCACATCATCGGGAAAGCGCGCCCAGCCGGCGCGGTCGGCCAGCATCGCCTGGACCCGCTCAGCCAGATGCGTGGTCAGCGGCATCCGTGCGCCCATATAGCTCGGGATCGTTCCCGAACGTTTGGCGGCTTTCACCACCAGTTCAAGGTCACGGATCGATTCGACTTCCAGATCCAGCCCGGCAAACCGGAACGTATCCCCGGCGCTCAGGCTGGCCCCAAACGCCTCCTCGACCCGGCCCAGTGAGCGGCCATTCCGGAACCGTACATCGAGCATTTCGGCATCGAGGATGATCCCGGCGTTGATCCGGTGCCGGGCCGCCAGCTCCGGGTGGGTCAGCCGCCAGGTTCCTTCCGGCGTCCGCACAATCCGCCGGAACCGGTCATAGGCTTTGAGGGCATAGCCGCCGGTCGCCACGAAATTCAGCACCCGCGCCCAGATCGCCTGATCGACCCAGGCATAGGGACGCGACGAGCGGACCTGCGCCAACAGTTCCGCCTCGTCAAACGGCCCCGCGCAGGCGCAGGCCATGACATGCTGGGCCAGCACATCGAGCCCGCCGGGCCGGAAACTCTCACCATCACGCTGACCTTGGTTGACCGCATCGAGCGCCGCCATGGCTTCAAGAAATTCAAACCGGTTGCCCGGCACCAGCAAGGCCCGGCTGGCCAGATCGAGCCGGTGCCCGGCCCGCCCGATCCGCTGGAGCAGGCGCGACGATCCCTTGGGCGCGCCCATCTGGACCACCAGATCGACATCGCCCCAATCAACCCCCAGATCGAGGCTCGAGGTGCAGACCAGCGCGCGCAGCTCGCCCCGCGCCATTGCCCCCTCTACCTTGCGCCGTGCCTCCTTTGAGAGCGAGCCGTGGTGAATTCCGATCGGCAGCTTGTCTTCGTTCACATCCCACAGCAGCTGGAAAATATACTCGGCCAGGAACCGCGTGTTGGTGAAGATCAACGTGGTGCGGTTGGCGCTGATCGCCTGCATCAGCTGGGGGACGGCCCAGGCCGCGGCATGGCCGCCCCACGGCACGCGCTGCTCGTCGGGCAGCATGACGGAAACTTCCGGCGGCGCACCCGGCTCGCCCTCAACCAGCGCCACCGCATCAATCTCGCCAAACGGCGCCAGCCAGCCGCGGAAATCATCGGGATCGGCGACCGTGGCGGACAAGGCCGCGCGCTGTAGCCCGGGCGCCAGCGCCTGCAACCGGGTGAGCGCCAGCGCCAGCAGATCGCCGCGCTTGCCGCTCGCAAACGCGTGCACCTCGTCGATCACGATCCGCTGCAAGGTGCCGAACAGCTGCGCGCTTTCGGGGTAACTGAGCAGCAGCGAGAGCGATTCGGGCGTGGTCAGCAGCACGTGTGGCGGGCGGGCGCGCTGGCGGGCCTTGCGGTCGGACGGCGTATCGCCGCTGCGGGTTTCGACCCGGATCGGCAAGCCGATCTCCGCGATCGGCGCCATCAGATTGCGCTGCACATCATGCGCCAGCGCCTTCAATGGCGAGACGTAAAGCGTGTGCAACCCCTCTGGCGGCAAAGCATTCGCCAGCCGCGACGGGGTGAATGCAGCCAGCGTCGGCAGGAACCCGGCGAGCGTCTTGCCCGCGCCGGTATCGGCCACCAGCAATGCATGCTGGCACGCATCGGCCGCGGCCAGCATCTCGGTCTGGTGGGAACGCACCTGCCACCCGCGGCCGGCAAACCAGGTTTCGATTTCTGGCGGAATGGATGAAGCGGCGGCCATGCCACCTGATAGTGCGCGGCGCGGCAGATGGCTGCAAGTTTCCGTATGCTTGCCCTACTCGGCCCACACTGCCATCACCGTGCGATGCAGCAATCCCTCCTGAGCACCTATGGCGACCTGAGCGGCGTGGGCCTGGGGCTGGCACTGGGCCTGCTGGTCGGCATCCAGCGCGGCTGGGCGCTGCGCAACGATGCGGCCGGATCGCGCTTTGCGGGCATCCGCACCTTCGCCCTGCTCGGCCTCGCTGGAGCAATTGCCGGGGCCTTGCAGCAACGCGCCGAAGGTCTCGCCACGATCCTGCTGGCCGCCACCGCAGCGCTCGTCCTGATCGGTTACTGGCGCACGACCCAAAGCAACAAGGCGATCAGCGGCCAACCTGTTATCAGCGGGACTGCCAGCGTGACCAGCCTGCTGACCATGGCTTGCGGCTTTCTGGCCGGAAGCGGAGAGGCGGTGCTGGCCTCGGCCGCCGCAGGGGTAATGGTGCTGATCCTCGCGCTGCGCAATCAGCTCCACGGCTGGATCGCTAGCCTTGAGGAGGTGGAGGTGATCGCGATCGCCCGCTTCGCCCTGATCGCGCTGGTGATCCTGCCGCTGCTCCCCGACACTCCGCTTGGACCGTTCGGCGCGTGGCGTCCGCGTCAGCTGTGGATGGTGGTGGTGCTGGTCTCGGGCTTTTCGTTCCTCGGCTATATCGCCAGCCGGAAGCTGGGCGCCTCGCGCGGAACGATCGCTGCCGCAGCGGCGGGCTCGGCGGTGTCATCGACCGCCGTCACCGCCGCGCTGGCGACCAAATTGCGCAATGGCGAGGAGGACGCGGCGATCCTCTATGCCGGGGTCGCGGCCGCATCGGCAGTCATGTTCGTGCGGGTGATGGTGCTGACCTGGGCGCTGGCCCGGTTTGCCTTGCCGACCTTTGCGCTGCTCGCCATTCCAGGCCTGCTGGTGAGCCTTGCCGCCACCGGCATTTTTCTGATGCGCGCACGCGGCAGCGCTGGTCCCGCAGACCAAAAGGTTCCGATCCGCAATCCCTTTGATATCGGCCCCGCGCTTTTGCTGATGGTGATGGTCATGGTGATGTCGGTTGCGGCGCGCTGGGTGCTCGACAGATATGGCGACGCTGGGCTTGCGGTTGTGCTGGCGATGACCGGGACGCTCGATGTCGATTCGGCAATCATAACCATGGGTAATCTGCCCCAGGGTACGCTTGTGCCGCATGTTGCGGGGCTGGTCTTGCTGCCTCCGGTGGTGCTCAACACCCTGTTCAAGGCCGCCGCCGCAATCAGCATTGCCGGCTGGCGCAAGGCCTGGCCTGCCGCTGCGACCCTGGTGGCGGCGGCGACGGCTTCGCTTGCTGCTTTGCCGCTGGCGATTTAAAGTTCCGGCCTGAACCCGGCGAGCCGCTTGCCGGGGGGAAATGGGCCGCTGGAACTGGATGGGGAAATGCCGATGCACTTCCATACGATTGCTGACGGCGGGTGCCGATCCTACGTGGTCGGCTGCACTGCGACCGGGGCCGCTGCGGTCATCGATCCAGCGTTGGGCCAGATCGAGCGGACCGCCGGGCTTTTGGCGCGCGAAGGCCTGTCTTTGCGCTATGTGATCGAAACTCACACCCACGCCGATCACTTCACGGCGGCGCGAATGCTGCGCCAGCGGTTTGGCGCGCCGATCGTCATGCATCGCTACGCCGGCGCCAGCGATGTCGATATGCACCTCGATGATGGCCATCAGCTGGTGCTCGGCGAATTGCGGCTGAAGGCGCTTTACACCCCGGGGCATACCCGCGATTCGATGTGCATTGTGGTCGAAGATCTGGTGTTTACCGGCGACACGCTGCTGATCGGCGGCACTGGCCGGACCGATCTGCCGACCGGCGATCCCGAAGCGCTCTATGACAGTCTGTTTGGCAAGCTGTTGTTGCTGCCGGATGAAACCAGAATATTTCCGGCCCATGATTATCTGGGCAAGGGCTCTTCGACGATCGCCACCGAACGCGATACCAACCGCCGCCTCCAGCACCGCGAACGGGCTGATTTTGTGACCATGATGCAGTCGCTTGATATGGCCATGCCCACCCATCTGACCGAGGCGCTGCGCACCAACATCTCAGGCGGGATGACCGTGCAGCAACTGCTTGCCGATGCCGCCGCAGCAACGCCTTTCATGGCAATGGACGAGCTGAACGAGCGGATAGTTTCCCGGCCAAACGATTTCATCGTGCTCGATGTGCGCGAACGCGATGCCTGGGAAAAGGGCCGGATTCCAGGCGCGCAGCATCTGGCGCGCGGCCAGCTTGAGCTCAAGGTCGATGACCGCTTTCCCGATCCGGATATCGAGATCCTGACAGTATGCGAGATCGGCAAGGTCTCTACCCTCGCCGCGGCAACCCTGCGCCAACTTGGCTTTCGCCGCGCGATCGCGCTGGATGGCGGCATGAAGGCCTGGCGCGAGGCGGGTAACCCGGTCGAAGAAGGCTTCGATCCGGCCTTGATGATCTAGCCTCGATTCAATGCCCGGCCTGCTCGCCGCGTTTCAGCCCCGATGCCTCAAGCTGAGCGTCGATCTGCGCCATCAGCCGAACAAGCCCCGCCTGATCCTCGCTCTCGGCGCGGGCGACCAGCACATCCTGGGTGTTCGATGCGCGTAGCAGCCACCAGCCATCCTCGGTTGAAACCCGCACCCCATCGGTGGCGTTTACATCGGCCCCGGCGGCGGAAAGCCGCTGTTTCACTTCGTCGATCACCGCGAATTTGCGGGTTTCATCGACCTGAAAGCGCATCTCGGGCGTATTGACCAGCGCGGGCAACTCGCCGCGCAGCTGGGTCACCGATTTGCCAAGCCGGGCCGAGGCCGCAATCAGCCGGATCGCGGCATACAGCGCATCGTCATAGCCATAATATTGATGCGCGAAAAACACATGGCCGCTCATCTCGCCGGCCAATGGGGCGCCTGTTTCCTTCATTTTGGATTTAATAAGGCTGTGTCCGGTTTTCCACATAAGCGGCTGTCCACCCAATGCAGAGACTCGTTCGAATAATGCACGGCTAGCCTTCACATCCGCGATTATCGTGGCTCCGGGCAGCATTTTCAGGAGGTCTTCGGCGTATATCATGAGCAGTTGGTCGCCCCAGATCACCCGGCCCTGGCCATCGATTGCGCCAATCCTGTCGCCATCTCCGTCAAAAGCAATTCCGAAGTCGAGGTTCTTGGCCGCGACGAGCGCCTTCAGATCCGCAAGGTTCTTTTCCTCGGTTGGATCAGGATGATGGTTCGGAAAATTCCCGTCGACTTCGGTGAACAGAAGATGATGCTCCCCTGGCAATTTCGCAGTGAGCGCCTCGAGCGCGGGGCCGGCGGCCCCGTTACCCGCGTCCCAACCGATCCGAAGAGCGGCCAGCCGCTCGTGGCTGATCCCGGCCAGCCCTTCGAGCATCCGGTCGATATAGGCAGCCATCACATCGCGGCTCTCATTGACGCCTTGGCCGCTGAGTCCGGTTCGGTCCAGCCAGGCGCCACTGGCGGCCAGCCGGCCAATCTCGAGTATGTCCGCGCCGAAGAACGGCCGGCCCATAAATACCATCTTGAAGCCATTGTAATTGGCGGGATTGTGGCTGCCAGTTATCTCAATGCCGCCGTCCACATCTTCTATTGAGGCTTCGGCATAATAGAGCATCGGGGTTGGCCCCATGCCGACCCGGACGACATCGCAGCCGCTGGCGTTGAGCCCCTCGATCAGCGCCGCCTCAAGGATTGGCGAGCTCAGCCGCCCGTCATAGCCGACCGCAACCTTGCTGCCGCCTGCGCCGCGCAGCAACGTCGCAAAGCCGCGCCCGATCGCGCGGGCGTCATCGGGCCCCAGTGTTTCGCCGATGATGCCGCGGATGTCATATTCGCGCAGGACGCTGGGGTGAAACTGATGGGACATGACTTCTCCGATTGAAAGCGTGAAGCAAAAACGCGGGAACCGGTTTTTCGTTGCAAATCACGCGAGAATTAAGATTTTCCGGGCGTCAGCTGGCCAAGCAAAAGATCACGCGCTGCGTTGGCTTCATGCACCTGCCCCGCCGTGCCGCCGCGGTCCGGATGGACCTGGCTGATCAGCCGCCGATGCGCTTCGATGATTTCCTCGCGGCGGGCAAGCCGGGCGACCCCCAGCAAAGCCCGGGCGTGCTGCTCTGCTGCCGATCGCGACGGCGGAAGAATGAACTGCCACGGCCAGCGCCCGGTGAGCAACTTGCAGCCGAGTGATACGGCGGCGAGGAGCAGGAGGATTTTGCTCATGCGCTGCCGGTCAGCGCCA
Organism: Novosphingobium sp.; assembly: GCA_031413595.1. GTDB lineage: Bacteria > Pseudomonadota > Alphaproteobacteria > Sphingomonadales > Sphingomonadaceae > Novosphingobium. Next base: position 5,127 of record JANOFJ010000088.1, on the reverse strand, counting down.
GATCCGGCGTGCGCGCAGCCGGGACCGGCAGATTGAGGCCCGCCAGCAGCGAGCGCAATTCCTGCCGGGCGACGAGGTGGCTGGTGCCAAGCTCGCCCAGATAGCCCTTGTCGAGCAGCGTCAGGCCCGATGGGAAGAGCTCGCGGTAGATGACGCGCTCCGACAGGCCATTGGCGATCCGGAAGCCAACCCGCTTCGACAGCTCGGTCAGCGCCCCGTCAAGCCGGCGCATATTGCGCGCCTCGACGTGGCTTGAGCGATTCCGGACCACGACCCAGTCCATCTCGCGGCGCTTTTCGGTGATCGTGGCCATCGCGCGCTTCTTGCGCGCTTCCCAGATGAGTTCGGCATAGAACGACAGTTTACGGACCTTGAAGGTCTCGGCATCGACCTGGCCGATCAAGTCAAAATCGACGAAGCTGTCATTCAGCGGGGTGACCAGCGTATCGGCGCCGGTCGCCACATGACGGGCAAATTCATCGTCGCGGCCCGGCGTGTCGAAGATCAGGAAGTCCATCCCTTGCCCCACCTCGTCGATCAGCACTTCAAGCTCGGCCACGGAGCTGCCATTAAAGACATCGAAGCTGCCGCCAGCGAGCGAGATCCCGCGTCGCTTGGCGGTCTCAGCACGGTTCTCGAAATAGCGGTGCAAGGTGCGCTGCCGCGGATCGAGATCGATTGCCGCCACCCGTGCGCCCTGAAAGGCAAGCGCGATGGCGATATGCACCGCCGTGGTCGATTTGCCCGTCCCGCCCTTCTCATTGGCGAAGACGATGCGATGAGGGGCATTGGTTTCGGACACGGCCGGGGTTGAACTCTTTCCTGGGTTGTTGCACTGCACAAAGATGGGCCGGGGCGGCGAAGCACCCCCGGTGGACGTCTTATCGGAGGGGTTAGCCGCGTGCAAACCGTCAATCGGCTTGATCCACTGCGCAGTGCAATTGCGCTACTGCGCAAGGATGGACCTGTGGCGCTGGTCCCGACCATGGGCGCGCTGCATGAGGGCCATCTGGCGCTGGTCCGCGAAGCCCGGAAGCGCGCGGCCCACGTCGTGGTGTCAATCTTCGTCAATCCGCGTCAGTTCGGCGCGGGCGAAGATCTGGGAACCTATCCGCGCCAGCCGGCCCAGGATGGGGAATTGCTGAACCAAGAGGGCGTGTCCTTGCTGTGGATTCCGTCAGTCGGCGAAATGTATCCCGCCGGATACGCCACCCACGTGACGGTCGATGGGGTCAGCCAGGATCTGTGCGGCCGGATCCGGCCTGGCCATTTTGGCGGGGTGGCGACGGTCGTCTGCAAGCTGTTCAACCAGGTGCAGCCTGACTTTGCGCTGTTCGGCGAGAAGGACTGGCAGCAACTTACGGTGATCCGGCGGATGGCCCGCGATCTCGATCTGGCGCTGCCGGCGGCCGACGCCATCATCGGCGTGCCGACCGTGCGCGAGGGCGACGGACTGGCGCTGAGCTCGCGCAATGCCTACCTTTCGCCGCAGCAGCGCGCGCAAGCCGCCATGCTGCCCGCCGCGATGCAGGGCGCAGTTGCGGCGATCCGGGCCGGCAAGGATTACGCAGACGCGCTGGCAGCCTTGCGCGAGCAGCTGCTGAGCAGCGGCTTCAATGCGATCGACTATGCCGAGATCCGCGACGGCGAGACACTGGCCCTTGTTTCCGGCCCCGGCACTGGAACACCACGGCTGTTCGTCGCCGCACGGATAGGCGGAACCCGGCTGATCGACAATCTGCCGGTCGGTTAGTCTGGCAGCTGACGGTAAGTTGGAGCGGGTAGCGGGAATCGAACCCGCCTAGCTAGCTTGGAAGGCTAGTGCATTACCACTATGCTATACCCGCTCGGTGGTCGTGGACCGCAGCCCTATGCGATAGTGTGCGCGGCAGGTCAATCGCCGCGCGAATTTGCCTTGCAGACATGAAAACGCCCGTTGCACCCCGTGATGCAAGGGGCGTTTTCTTATCCGCTTGGCGAAGGGCCTAGTGCTTCTTGCCGGCCCAGATGTTGCGGTAGGCCATATACGCAAGGATCGTCAGGAACAGCAGGAAGCCGACGACCGGCCAGCCGGTCTGCTTGCGCTTGTCCTGCGTGGGCTCGGCAGTCCAGACGAGGAACGCCGCGACATCCTTCGACATCTGATCAACGCTTGCCTTGGTCCCATCACCATAGGTCACCTGGCCTTCGGCGGTAATCGGCGCAGCCATGGCGATGTTCAGATTGGCGAAATATGGGTTATAGTGGAGATTCGGGCCGGTCTTCGCGTCCGGGAACTCCTTGAGCAGCTTGGCCGGCTGGGCCTGATAACCGGTCAGCAGCGAATAGACATAGGCCGCACCATTGCCGCGCGCCTTGGTCATCAGCGAAAGATCGGGCGGGATCGCATTGTTGTTGGCAGCGCGGGCAGCGATATCATTGGGGTAGGGTTTGGGGAAGTAATCGGTCGCAATGCCGGCGCGCATATTGGTCTCGCCAGTGGCCTGATCGACCCCGGGTACCTGGAAGCCAGCGGCAATCGCCTTCACTTCATCTTCGTTATAGCCGAGCGCCTTGAGATCGCGAAATGCGACCAGCCGGAGCGAGTGGCAGGCCGAGCAGACTTCCTTGTAGACCTGGAAGCCGCGCTGGAGCTGCTGCTTGTCGAATCGACCGAACACACCGTCGCTGGCAAGCGCAAGTTCCTTGGGGTACTGGTGGAACTCATGCTCCACCGTCGCCACCGGGGGCTCGGCGATATAGCTGACGACGCCTTTTCCAAGCGACCACAGTAGCGAGACGGAGAAAAACAGGCCGGCGAGAATGGCGAAGATGCGGATCATGGGTATCTCTTTCCGTCTCGCGGGGTTCAGGCCGAAGCCATTGGAGTCGCGGCCACCGGGGGGCTGAGCACGGCTTGGTTATCCTTGCCCAGCACCGCCTCGGTAATCGAGAACGGCAGCGGATCGGGCCGCTCGATCGAGGAGACAATCGGCAGGATCACCAGGAAGTGCATGAAGTAGTAGATCGAAGCGATCTGGCTGAGTATCACGAAGGGCTCTTCCGCCGGTGCGCCGCCGCAATAGCCAAGCACCAAAATACAGGGGATCAGGCCGAACCAGAAGAACTTCTTGAACAGCGGGCGATAGGTGCCCGAGCGGACCGGCGACTTATCCAGCCAGGGCAGGAAGAACCACAGCAGGATCGCGCTGAACATGGCGAGCACGCCCATCAGTTTGGCCGGAACAAAGAAGAAATCCTGGGTAAAGGCGCGCAGGATCGCGTAGAACGGCCAGTAATACCATTCGGGGACGATATGCGCTGGCGTGCTCATCGGATTGGCCGGGATGTAATTGTCCGGATGGCCGAGCGCGTTGGGTGCGAAGAACACCGCCGCAAAATAGAGCAGCAGGAAGGCGGCAACGCCCCAGCCATCCTTCGCAGTGTAATAGGGATGGAACGGCACAGTATCGCTCTCGGTCTTCACTTCGACCCCGGTCGGGTTCGACGAGCCCGGGATGTGCAGCGCCCAGACGTGGAGGATAACCACGCCGAGAATCACGAACGGCAGGAGGAAGTGCAGGCTGAAGAAACGATTGAGCGTGGCATTACCTGGCGCGAAACCGCCCAGCAGCCAGTTCTGCAGCGGCTCACCCACCAGCGGAATTGCGCCGAACAGCCCGGTAATCACCTTGGCACCCCAGAAGCTCATCTGCCCCCACGGCAAGACATAACCCATGAAGCCGGTGGCCATCATCAGCAGGAAAATGGTCACGCCCAGCAGCCAGATCATCTCGCGCGGGGCCTTGTAGGAGCTGAAATAAAAGCCCCGGAAGATGTGGACATAGATCACCACGAAGAAGGCCGAGGCCCCGTTGGCGTGCATATAGCGCATCAGCCAGCCCCAGTTGACGTCGCGCATGATGTGTTCAGTCGAATCAAAGGCAATCCGCTGATCAGGCGCATAATGCATCGCCAAGACCACGCCAGTGACGATCTGGAGCACCAGGCATATCCCGGCCAGAAAGCCGAAATTCCAGAAATAGTTCAGGTTGCGCGGTACCGGATAGCCGGCTCCGACGGCATTGAACACCAGACGCGGAAGCGGCAGCTTCTCGTCCAACCACTTCATCAGCGGTGCTTGCGGCTTGTATTCTTGGGCCCAGGGGAAACTCATGTTGTGTAACCTCAGCCGATCTTGACAATGGTATCGGAAACGAAAGCGTATTCCGGAACCTCAAGGTTCTTGGGCGCGGGGCCCTTACGAATACGCGCGGCGGTATCGTAATAGGAACCGTGGCACGGGCAGAAATAGCCGCCGAATTCACCCTTCACTTCACCGTCGCCCGCGCCCAGCGGCACACAGCCGAGGTGAGTGCAGACGCCCATGGTGATGAGCCAGTTCTCTTTGCCTTCCTTGGTCCGCTCCGCCAGCGTCTCAGGATCGCGCAGGCCGGTCATATCGACCTTACCCGCCTCGGCAATTTCAGCCGGGGTCAGATTGCGGACAAAAACCGGCTGATTGCGGAACATCGCCTTGATCGCCTGACCCGGTTTGATCGCGCTGATATCGATCTCGGTCGAGCTTTCGGCCAGTACGTCGGCCGAAGCCGACATCTGGCTGATCAGCGGCACCAGCGAAGCAACTGCGCCAACGCCAGCCGCGCTGACCGCCGCAATATTGATAAAATCGCGTCGCCGCACGCCGTCTTGGCCCGAAAGCGTCGAGGTGTCGATGCCCGCATCCTGTGACATGGTGAACCGTATCCTGCCTTAGCTGAATTCCGCCCACTGCAGATTGCAGCGGTCAGAGAATCGTTTTAAATCGTGCTTTCGCCCAAACTTTCCGTTTCCGGAATGCCCCTCCCGCTCGTCATCCCGGCAGTTACAAGCTGCGCGGAGTGCCGACTTGGCGCGCCTGATAGACGCACAGTCGCGCCATGCCAACAGCCATTTTTACATCAGTCGTTGCGAACTGTGCACAGCGGTCAGCCAAGCCCGATCAGCGAGATTTGCCGGCCGTAGTTTGCCTCGCCGCGATGGGTGGCTCGGCCTACCGGCCTTGGTACAAGCGGTTGATTTTTTGGGAGGGGCTCCGCGACTAGTCGGGCCTCTTCTTGATGAGCAGCCGCCGCTCGATCTCGAAGA
>JANOFJ010000087.1:0-18365 GCA_031413595.1 Novosphingobium sp. | reverse complement strand
GCTTTTGCGCCGATGCACGATTTACGACGATTGGGTAACGCTGCGGTGCGCAGCCGAAACATGATCAATTTCCAGCAGCTTCCGACCTGAAAGGGGGGGCAGGTTCTGGCAGCGCAAGTTCGCTAATCGTCTTGGATTGTTGCGGAACGGGAAACGGTTGTGACCTCAGCTGCGTTCGGAAGGAGCCTCGCCCTCCAGCGTATTCGATCGGCGCCGAAACGCCGCGGCTGTTCCGTGGCGGCACTTTCGCGGCATGCGATTGATGGAAATGCAGAGGCGCCACCTGATCGATTTGATCGGATGACGCCTTTGCAATTAATCGGCGATACCGCGAACCCTAAGGCTGCGGATTCCAATGGACTTCAAACGATGTAATCGATCGATGTCCCAAGCCCGCCATCGCTATGAATAGCGAAATTGGCGATGCTGAGGGCGCCATCGAAGTAGATCGCGACCGGCTTGGCCGCACCAGCACCGTCGGCATCCACCATCAGCGCACCATTGAGGAAATTGAAAGTTGCCACACTCGAATTGAGATTGGTGATGTGAAGCGAATCGCCGACAGAGAAATCGGTAATAAGATCTTTGACCAAGTTGGTCAGTGTATCCTCAAACTTATCCGAGCCTGCGCCGCCGGTCAGAATATCAATTCCGCCGCCACCAGAGAGGATGTCGTCTCCGTCGCCGCCATCAAGGTTGTCAAGGCCAGCCCCGCCAAGAAGCGTATCGGCTCCCGCGCCACCCAGGAGGGTGTCATCGCCTGCTCCGCCGATAAGCCTGTCGATGCCGTCACCACCATCAAGGAAATCAAAGCCCACACCGCCGTCGAGGGCGTCGTCACCTTCGCCACCGAACAGCGAGTCGTCACCTGCGGCACCCACCAGCTTGTCATTGCCGATGCCGCCATCGAGCGAATCATTTCCCATGCCGCCGTTAAGGGAATCGTTGCCGTCCTCGCCAAAGATGAAATCATCGCCGATCGAACCGGTTATCCGGTCGTCGCCGGCACCGACGTAGATCCCGGCAATGTCAGTCAATGTGATGGCCGTAAAATTCAGCACATCGCTAAATGCGCCAGCCTGTCCGTTGATAATGACTTCAGAAAAGCCGCCGGCACTGATTTCCTCGATACCGCTGAATGCGCTTGTCGAGCCGATCGCAATCTTGGCGCTATCGGCGTTGCCCTGAATAGTATCGTATCCCGTGCCCCCCCGATAGGTGTCGTAACCGGCTCCCAGCCCGACCAGGAAGATATCGTCGCCGTCACCGCCCTCGAGTACATCATTGCCAGAGCCGCCGTCGATGATGTCGCTGCCCAGTCCGCCCTTGATCAGGTCGTTGCCGCTCCCGGCGATAATGAAATCATCGCCGGTGCTGCCAGTGACATTGTCATTGCCGGTGCTGGCATTGATGGCGACAATCCCGTCAAGCACGACATTAGTGAAATCGATCAGGTCGTCGTCTGGGGTCAGGCCGATCTGGACATTTTCAAAGCCTCCGCTCGAGATGACTTCAATTCCCGCCATGTACCGAATGCCGATTCTGGCATTGTTAGCATCAGCACTGATGGTGTCGTTGCCATCGTTACCGAAGAAGGTATCGATGCCGGCATTCACGCCGATCAAAAACTGGTCATCGCCGCCCAGGCCAAGCATCAAATCGTCGCCCTGTCCGCCGATAATGGTGTCGGCGCCAGCGTTGCCGATCAAAATGTCGTCGCCTCTGCCGCCATCGATGGTCCAAGGATCGATCGTGCCAGCAGCGAAGGCATCATTGCCATCAGTTCCATTGTACACTTCCATCTTCAATACTCCTTTGCCAGAATCGCTGAACCTGCACTATCGCACGGCAGCGTTGCAGAAATATTTCGCACGAATATGCACAGAAGGAAGGGACATAATATATTGGTGCTACCAACACACGCGTAATTGTATTCGATATGTAAAGTTAATTATTGCATTAATAAGACATTCGCTATTACATTTCTGTTACAGTTTGGTGTGTTGTCCAGTACAATTTCTCGAGCTGGACAAGACGACTTGTTGAGATATCAATTGTTTGTGACTTGCCGGCCAGCGATGTCGACCGGTCGCCACTGACGATGCTGTTAAATCGGTGTGCCGATAGCGGATCGCCGGCGCCGGGCGTATCGGCCTTGATCGGCACATTGTAGCGATTGGCCAAGGGTGGGGTCAGGCGCAATCTGGATGAAATTGCGGCGAGCGTCGTGTCAGGATCCGAGGTCAACTGATCGAACGACAACCCGATACGCCGGTCGGCCGGAAACTGGCTCCAATTCGTTAGCAGTTGTTCCAGCCGCCGTTCATAATAATCGGCAGCCAGACTGTCGGTGGCATACTCGGCCGAACCGATTGCCTGGAACAGTTTGCGGATAGATCGCACCGTTGCGACGGGTTCACGAACTATGAAAATGGCACTGGCTTCGAAAAAGTCCGGAGCAGGATCTGCGTCATAACGCGAATGAAGTATCTTGTCGAAAAGGTACTTCGCACGCGGTCGCCATGCTTTCCGGCGTAGCTGATTGATCGCCAGAATTCCCAAGGCTCGGCGATGATCGTATCGGATATGCGTTTCCCCGTAGCCGCTGATGTCTGCGCGGCTGCACAGGATATTCGCCAGCGCCGTAGAGCCGCAGCGCATGTGGCCGAGCACGAAGATGACCCTGTGAAAACGACATTGAGGTGCGATGTGGCTAACCAACTGGCCGGCCAGTGGCTTGATCACGCGGGGCCTCCGGGCAAGGCGCCCGGTGCCGCGTGGCCAAGGCTTCCGATCGCCGAGAGCATTCGGTAGCGCACCGCGTAGCTGCCGATTGCAAACCCGAACAGCGCCGCCATCATTCCTGCCAAAATAGCAGTCTCGCCTTTGAGACCCGGGGTAAACCAATCCATCAGTGCCAGTCCGAAGGCCACACATAGCACGGGCGGGGCGCTGGTCCGGGCAAGGCTTATCAGTGCATCGGCGCCTTGCTGCGAGATGCGCATGGCCATCACACCATAGATTATGCTCATCGCCGTAGTCGCCGCTCCAACCGCGATCGCCACCGCCGTCACACCCCAGGGTGCAAATGCCAACGCGAGTGCGATCACCGCCGCAGCAGCCCCTATCTGCACGCCCAGCATCGCATGCTGGCGATCATGGCACACGAGGAATGAGGTTGTTACCGCATCGAGCATCGAGAATGATTTGATGACGCAGAACGCTATGACCACCGGTACGGCGGGACTCCATTTTTCACCCAGCGCAAACGGGACGAGATCACCGGCCAGGTACGCCAGTGTCAGTAGCGCGGACCAGGCAATTGCGCCAACCCCGGAGAGCATCGTCAGCCAGGAGTTGCCAAGGCCCTGTTCGCGAACAAATCGGGCCGAGAGATTGGTTTGGGCGATCTTCTGCAATGGCTGAGCAAAGAGATCGGTCAGCGACGAGACGATCCGGCTCGAAGCGCGGTATAGGCCCGTAGCGGCTGGAGAAAGCAACGCACCGAGGAGGATGTCGGCACCATAAGCCGAGGTGAAATTGAGAAGAACAGCCGCGTAGCGCGCACGCGACCAACTCAGAATTTCGGCAATCCGCTTAATGCCATGGCCAAAGCCCGGATGGTCCTTTGCGCCCAGTACATAAAACAGCAGCAAAACGAATAGGCGGGCGTAAGTTTGGACGACGAGGGATTTTACCCCGAAATCGTTGAGTAACAAGCCAACGGCCACAGTCGCCCCGCAAATGTCACCAATCAGCGTACCAAGATAATATCGCCGCACCCGGCCCGAGCGCAGCAGCATCGCTTCGTACCAGGCAGTGGTGGCTACCAGCAAGATCGACGGGGCCAGCAGCGCGATCAGCATGCCGACCACATCCGTCTCGAACACTAGCGGCGCCATAAAATAGCAACCCGCCAGAACACAGCCCGAAAGCCCTGCAAGTGCCAGATTTGCACTGAAGCAGGCGCTGTAAAGCTTTGGATCTGGCTTCGACTTGAGAAGATATTCGTACGGCCCGACGTAAAACAAAGCCCGCGCGAGGATGAGGAACAGCGACGCCAGCGCATATGCACCGAAGGCGTCGATCGTCAGCACTCGCGTCGCGACAATTGTCACCCCGAACATGAGGAGCTGGACGAGTGCGCGAGATGCGAAACCGACACTTCCGCTGACGATTCCAGCCTGATTGGAAGACATGCCCTCTGCCTCAGATCTTCAGGATGCGTTCGGGGTGGATGCGTCCCATCACGAAATCGAAAATTGCCTGCGCATTGCCATGCAATCGGCCCAAACGATCGATATAAGGCTCTGGAAAGAAGCAATATGCGACGTTGGCCATGACATTGCGCGACATCAGCCGCCAGGCGAGTCTTCGGGGGATGGTCTTCTTGCGCAGCAGATAGACCGGGTTGGCAATTTGCGAGTAGCCGAGCCGCTTGCCAGAAGTCCGGCCGCCTTTGGTGCCAAGATGCACCCCGGTGAGCAGATTGGTGTAGATCAGGGTTCCCTTCCGACCGAGTTGAAAGGAATAGTCGACGTCTTCCTGCCAGCCGTAGAGCGGCAGATTTTCGTCAAACCACAATCCGTCAGCTGCGCTCATTCTCACGCATAGGTTGCAGCCGTAGAGCGCTGGCAGCGCTCGTTCCTGAATAATGTCGACCGGCTTGTGTTCGGCCACCATCGCGGCACCAGCTTCAAAGGAAATGCCCGGGCTCTTGATCCCATCGGCGAGGAGCTTGCCGGTCGCGCCAACAAGATTGGGCCGCAGGATGAATGCTCCTTCGAGCTTCTGGAGGTAATCATCAGCGGGTACGAAATCGTCGTCGAAAAAGACGACCAGATCAGCCTGTCCGTCCAGATGGCGCAATGCTGCATTCCGCTGCCGGGGAAGTCCCTTTTGGGAATGGATTATATCCATCGGAATATGTGCCACCCCGATCAGTCCATCGGCATCGGCCTCGCCCGCTGCGGAAACTATGAGCTTGTCCGGCAATCGAATTTGCCGGCCCAGTTGGGTAACAGTTTTGCGAAGCAAGGGCGCGCGCCCGGTCGATGCAATGATAACGACAACGCGCATGCAATTTACCCTCGGTCAGGAAACGAATCTTTCTGACGCTATGCCGATGGATGTTACAAGTTGGCGTCGACAGCGCGTAATTGCGGGTGATGCATCCGGATTTGGTGCAAAGGCGACGAACGCAGTGAGAGCGCAATTCCGCAAAGGAAGCCCCAGACAAAGCCTGGATCTGGTGTCGCTGCAGCGACTGACGCCGGTATCAGCGAGAGCAGTGCCGCCCAGGATGCTGCAGCGCCGGTTGCTGTTCGTCGGTCGGCAAGCTCCAGATACGTCGATCTAAGAGTGGGCTTGAACACACGGAATAAGTGAAACAGCAGCGCTGAAAACCCAATAATCCCAGTCGATCCGAGCACTGCGGTGATGATGCTGGATGACCGGAAGCTGCCAGGGCCGACGCCGAGTCCGCCCGAAGCCCAGAACGCCTCTATCCCTTGACGGGCCCAGAATGATCGCTGCAACGCCGAGGCGCTGGAGGCCTTCTCCGTTGTCAGTCGCGCAAAAAAGTCGCCAAAAGCGACTGCCAGATCGGGATTGACCACCAACACTGAAATTGCCGCTGCGAGTGCAATCATTCCGCCGACGATAAACACCAACGCCTTGCGGATCGATGTCGAGCCTGGGATCAGCAAGATGCGCAGGGCGATTACCAGCGCATATGCGAAGAGGCCGACATAGGCTGTGGTGGAAGTTGAGGCGAGCAGGGCAAGGCCAAGCAGGAGCGCAGCCCAGCCGGTCCAGCGCCGATCCACATCGCGCAGCCACAACTCGCCAACGAACACGAGTATCGTGAAACCATAAGCGGCATAGGCGGCCGGCTCGGGCCAGATACCGTTCATCCTGATAATACCGTCAAGGCGTTGATCCAGCTGCGCATAGAAGCCGTTGCGGAAAAAGCTGAGTACTTCGGTCCAGGCAGTTCCAGCCAGAGCCACGCCAGAAATACCCAGAAAAGCGTGGACCATTGCAACGATGCTCATTGTCCGCGCTACCTTGGCTTCGGCATTGGGTGCCTGGCAGGCGATATGGCCGCAAATCGCGGCAATCAGTGTGGCCAAGAGATACACTGCGGAAGTTACGTTTTGCGGACTGAAACCGAGTGGGAACGAGGCATAGATATAGCCGTTGGGGATCGGGCGCAGCGGTGTGACGTTGATTTGTCCGGCGAAGATATAAGGCAGAATGAACGCACCAGCGGCGCCGTAGAGGACGAAGATGCCAAGCGGAGCAAGATCGCCAACCGCGCGGTAGAATTTCACTGTGCCGCCTGAACCCGGCAGGATGCATTTCACCAGCAGGAAAGCGAGGGCAAGAATTGCAGGCTGGAGTGTCGATCCGCCAAGCCCTGAGAGCACGAGCGCTGCCGACCCACCCATCAAGGACAACAACAGCACTGTCTGAAACATCGCCAATGTGCCCGCGCGCCAGAGCAATAAGGCACACAATCCCAGCACCAGCACACCGAAGAGGGTCGGAGTCATATCAACAGCTGGCGCGATCGGCGCTGCCGCGTGAGATTCGGAAGCGATAGCGCATGCGGTCGCCGGCAGGACTAGTGTTCGGGGCAAGAACGAAATCTACCTGGTCTCCAGGCTTGACCGAAACCGGCGCGCTTGCGGCTCGTCCTCCGGTGAGCGGGCCGACCTTGGCGGTCCATTGGGCTTGGCCGTTGAGCAGCAGCGAGGCCGTGGTGCCATCGCCTGAAATGCCCAACGGTACGAGGCAAATCGAAGCGATCAGATCGCCAGTTTGATCGGCGGTATAGCGAACAATCGCACTAGCGCGTTGCGCCGGGCCGATACCTTCCGGATTTACGATTATCCGCGGCGCGACCTTGCTGCCGAGGTAGGTGGTCCATTGCCAGTCGATCGGGATCAGCGGTACGAGCGTGCCAGTCGTGTCATTGCGGCCAAACCAGCTGAGCGGGGATTGGCCGAACCCGTACAGACTATCGGCCAGGACCTGCGCCTGGCCAAATCCGATAGTGTTTGAACCAAAAATCACAATCGGATTGTCAGAAACCTCGCCGGGCAGCGCGATCTGCGATCCATCTGCGCGGTAGACCTGGGTTGCTCCGCTCACCGACAGTGTTCGCCGTGCCCCCCAGATGACATCGGCACCGCTGCCGAACCGGAAATGGAACAACGCCGGATCGCCATGATCCACCCGGACCGCTGGTCCTAGCGGGGTAAGTTTCGCGGCGGCAAAGCTGTAAGCTTGCGAAGCCGGCTTGGGTTCACCTGCTAGGGTCAACAGCCCCATGGTTGGAAACCATTTCTGGTCGATCAGCGCGTACCAGAAATGCTGCTCGCTCCCCGCGGACTGCATCAGCGAGATCATCTTGAGGTAAAATGGTGCCGCATCAGCTGGCGTCGTGAATTCGCGACTGAATTCGGTCACCCAGATCGGCTTTGTTTTGCCGATGCGATGCATCGCCGCCTTTAGCCGACCAAGTTCCCATTCGACCCCTTCGGGTGCATTGCGGTAGGGGTGGACGGCCACCCCATCGACATAGTCCAGCATTCCCGCCGCCATGAGCCGCACCTGAAATCCGGTCGCGATCGAATTAGTCGATCCACCGATCAGTTTGAGTTCGGGGTGACTTGGCTTGACCTGACCATGCACCGCTTTCAGCAACGCCACGTGCGAGGCAACGCGGTTGGTTGCAGCGGGACCCGTCATGTTGTTGCGTCCGTTGATTTCGTTGCCGATCTCAATCGCGATCACGCAGCCTTGGTAGCGCTCGGCAATGGTCCGAATATAGCTCGCAAAGGCGGCCACCGCTTGTGGAGAATACGCAGTATAGCCGCTATCGTAGATCCGGTTACGCGGATCGATCCCCAGCAGCACGGTCATCCCAGCGGCACAGAGACGTTCAATATGGCCGGAATTCTTGTCAGTGAAATTGTAGACCCCAGGGCTTGCTTCAATCTCCGCCCAGTGGAGCGAGTCGCGGACTGTGCCCGTACCGAGATCGGCCGCCTTGTCGACTAGCCGCGCGGGCCAGCCCTGGCTGAAATGCGTGGTCACGCCTGGCCGCAGCGGGCCAGCGGGTGCCGGCGAGGCAAGCAATAGCGGCAGGCCCATAATCAGAGCGGACTTCAGCCGGCTCACTGTCCGGCCCTTGCAACGGCGGCGAGGAAGCCTTGGTCGAATTGTTCGGGTGAAAAACGGGCTGCATTTGCGACCGCTGTCTGCGGATCGAAATGCGGTAGCCAGCGTTCGAATTCCACTACCGCGTCAACGATGGCTTCGGCACTCTGTTCGTGAAAGAACAATCCGGTACTCCCAGGAACAATAGAATCGACAATTCCTCCACGGCCATAGGCGATCACAGGTCGGCCGCTCGCGTTGGCTTCGACCGGGACTATTCCAAAGTCCTCCTCAGCCGGAAAAATCAGCGCCCGACAACTGGCATAGGCCTGTTTCAATTGCGCGAAATCGAGCCGATTTTTGATCGTGATATTCGGCCCGGCGCACTTGCGCACCGCCGCTGCCAGATCGCCGTCCCCCACCATCAGCAGCGGCAGTTTCAGGCGGTTGAAAGCTTCGACCACTATGTCGGGGCGTTTGTAGGCGATCATCTGGCCGACCCACAGATATCGCTCGGTCACGTCGAGGGAAGGGGCAAACTCGCCAGTCGCCACCGGGGGGTGAACCACATCGGCATCGCGTCGCCAGGCCCGTGCAATCCGCTTTTTAATGAACTGCGAATTGGCGACAAAATGATCGACCCGTGCCGCCGATACCGCGTCCCAGTTGCGCAGGTAATGAAACACCGGCGGCATCAGCATTCGGGTGAAAGGACCAGCCGAAGCGCGGTAGTCGGGGTAATGATCCCACAGGTAGCGCATTGGTGAATGGGTGTAGCAGACATGCAGCGCGTCGGGTGCGGCGATAACACCCTTGGCAGGACCGGATTCGCTGCTGATGACCAAATCGTATCCGCGCAGATCAAGTTGTTCCAGCGCAAGCGGCATCAGCGGCAAATACTTCTGGTAGTGGCGGCGCGCGCCTGGCAGCCGCTGGATGAAGCTCGTCCTGATCGGATGTGACCGGATTTTTTCCGAAAGCGCTTCGGGCACTACCACATGGGTAAAAATGTCAGCGTTGGGATATAGGTGCAACAGGCGCTCAAGCACCCGCTCGCCGCCGCGCATGCCCACCAGCCAATAATGGATAATGGCGACTCTACGCTGCATCGAGAGCGACATAATATTTCTGATATTTGTTGTAGTAGAAAGTTGCGTCGCCCGCGCCGAAGTGAACCTGCTTTTTCATATCGATCCGGTTGAGAACAATTCCGATATTGCTGATCAGATGCTGCGGCAGCAGTTTTAGGGCGGCGCGGATCGCTGCATCCGGTGTCTTGCGCCACAAGGCAGCAACAATGACCGTGTCAGCCAGTGATACGACTTCCCGGGTTTCGGCAATCGGCAGGATCGGTGCCCCATCGAGGATGATCAGGCGGAAATGCTCGCGCAGGACCGCGATCATCGAGTGGAAATGTCCGCGCTCGAGCAGCCGTTCACCTTGCGCGAACGGCGTGGTGATCGGCAAGATCATCGCATTGCTGGCCGGGTCCTTGATTATCGCATCACCCAGTTTAGCCCCCTCGCGCATCATTTCGCGCAGGCCCGGCCTGCCTGCATCGCTAACGAAGATGGTGCTGAGGTTGTGACGGATGAGATCGCAATCGATCACGATCACGCTTTCGCCGGCGAGCGCAGCCAGGCGCGCCATGCTGGCGGCAAGCGAAGTCTTGCCTTCGCTTGGCAAAGCAGAAGTGATGGCCACCACAAGCCCACGATCGGCGTCGCTACTGCGAGTGGAGGACAGCAAGCCGCGAACGGCCTCGGCATAGGCTGAACTGGGCTCGGAAATCAGCGAAGCGAGCGGCGTCTCGGCATTCACGTTGATCGAGGCCAGCGATGGAACGCCGCCAAGATAACGTATGCCCAGACGCGCCTCGACTTCTTCACCCGTAGTCAGGCCGGAAAACGCCGATTCAGCAGCTATTGCGGTGCCAGCACCCACCAGCGTTCCGATGATCAACCCCAATGCCAGGTTGAGGAGCAGGTTGGGACTGATCGATCCGGCAGGTACCTTGGCCCCGGAAATCAGGCGGGCATCGGGTCGTTCCGTGCCCGATTGGGCCAAGACTTCCTTATATCGCCCAAGGTAGCCGTCATAGAGCGACTGCGAGGCCTGCGCCTTACGGCTCAGATCGTCGAGCCCAACCATAGCCCGGTTGTTGGCTGCCAGCGTTGCCCGAGCGGCGGAGAGATTGCCCTGCAGCGCTCCCACCTGCTGAGCACTGGCCTGTGCACTAGACGCAAGGCCGGCAGAAACACCGCTTCGGACCCGGCCTATCTCGGCATTAATCTGACCATCGATATCAGACAATTCGCGGCGGGCGAGCATGAGGTCAGGGTGGGTATCAAGGTAGCGGCCCGACATCTCGGCGACCTTGACGCTTAGCGCGGCGCGCTGCGAACGCAGTGAGGAAACAACCGGCGATGTTACCAGCGCGGCCTGTCCTGCGCCGCCGGAGTTACCCGCCATGCCCTGATCCGAAGCCGCAGCGGCGCGTGCGACCGCCAGTTGTTGGCCATAAGCAGAAGCTTCCAGCTCGGACAGCTGGGTGGCTTGTGCGCTGAGCAGATTGTTCCTCACACGGAAATCCTGAACCGCCTTGAAATCGGCCTGCGCCTGGGCACGAAGTTCGTCGATCCGAGACCTGAGCAGAGCCAGATCCTTCTGGTTCTCCAGTCGCTTGGTGTTGACCGCGCTATTGGCATAGGCAGTAGCGAAGCCATTTGCGACTGCCGCAGCATGTGCAGCGCTTGGCGCTGTAAAGGATATGCGGATGGCATAGGCTGTTTCCATCCGGTCCGCCTTCAGATTGGCCAGCATGGCATCGGCCAGACTGCGCTTGAGGTCGGTTGGCGCTTGTGGCGCGGGGGTTCTCCCGGACAGCCGATTGAGCCAGCCCGTAAGCCCGCTGCCGCCAAGCATCGCCTCGCGAAATGCCTGATCCTGATCCAGCTTTAGCGAGGCGATCACCTGCGCCGCCAATTCCTGCGACTTGATGATCTTAAGCTGGGTATCGATCTCTTCCGAGCGGAGGGGAGCATCCGCTCGTGTCGCGGCTTCGTCGGGGACGATCGCGCCCTTGTCTTTGTTGACGACAACATCTGCATTGGCACGATAGAGTTTCGTTTGCGTGAGGGTGAAGGCAAATGCCAACAGCACAAAGATGCCGACAATGCCGAGGAACAAGGACAGGCGCCGCCGGAAAATAGTGATCAGATAGGTCAAGTCGAGCCGATCAGCCGAAGCACTGGCTAGCGCCGCGCCCGGACGGGCGTCGGCCATTGCGGGCGCTTGAAGCTCGGAGCCTCGGTGAACGTCAGGAAGGTTCATCGAACTATCATCCAATCAAATTGAAACGCGAAGCCACATTCCGCCTTCCACCCCGTCACCACCGCGGAGCGGCAGGGTCCCGCTCGATTCGCGGGTACGGTAGCGCGCGAATATTCCGGTTGTGAGCAACGGGCTGGAAACATATCTGCCCTCGATCCCCACCACAGTGCCGCGCGCGGTTGTCTGGGCCTCGCGGTAGTTTTCGGAGGTGCGTGACAGAGTGGCGATCAGGTTCAGATTGCGGCGCATTTCGTAGAATGTCTGAAAGGTGATTGTATCGACCACCACACCAGAAACACTCGGCAACGAGCTGTTAGCAATCTGTCGATCGCTTGCCAGAGATAGACTGACCAAGGGGGTGGGATACCACTGCAGCCGTCCGCGCCAGATCAGGCCTTTGTAATCCTTGTAGATTGCCGAGTCATAGGTTCGGACCATATATCCGACCGCCGCTTCGGCGCTGATCAGATTGGTGAGGTCGGCGCGGAACCCACCGAGCAGCTGGCCGCCACTGGCGCTGCGATCACAGCATGGGTTGGGGTTAATGCTGTCGGTCCAGCCATAGAATCCTTGCGCAAACAACACCGCGCCTGCGGGAATCGCATATTCGGCCTTCATGGCAACGGCCAGCGTTTCGGCGTCGCGAAAGCTCTGATCGGCAATGATGCCTGCGCTGGTGTCGATATCCTCATAGCTGCGCCGGTTCCCGCTGACCGAAAGAGTCAGGCGCAGGTCGTCAATCTCTGTGCGAGCAGCAAGTTGGGCTTCAAGCTGGGTATATTCTGCAGGGCTGCCCTCAATCTGCGCCCGGCCTGCCGACGCGCGAGGTTCGACCTTGTGATCATAGCTGAGGCGGGCAAACAGCTCGGTGTTCCGGGATATTTTCAGGCTCCCGTTGGCCTCAAGTGCAAAGGTCTCGCTATTCTGGCTGTTGAGCGAGGCAAATCGCGCTACTGCAGCCTCTGCGCGCAACACTACAGTACTGCGCCCACTATCCAGCGTGGCTGTCACGGCTGGCGCAAGCACTACGAACACATCGCCGCGCTTGTCGGATGAACGATTGAGAACATTGCTGTCTGCTTCCGCGCGCACTGTTGCCGTTGGGCGCACTAAAGCGCTGCCAACTTGCACGCCGATCGCCTCGGTCCCTGATGGCTGTCTTGATCCTGCAACATCGGCTCGCAACAGAGGTCCACCAGGTTCAACCTCGAATGGCTCGCGCGACTGTGCAAAGCCCGGATTCGGAGCGAGCAGCGCGGCAAGGCCGATGAGGCGTAAGGGAGTCATGATGTCCAGTGTGAAAGGTCCGGCCAAGCCTCAATGTGACACCCTTGACCGCCCAAATGTTTCAGGCTGATGACGTGCGCGAAGTGATCTTCCTGACACTTGCCAATAACTTGCCAAGGCTTCGTATTTCCGACAGTCTGCGGCGATATCTGTGCGCAGCGGCCGGGATGCGGATTGAGGGCAAGTGCCTGATCTGGGGGCCGCTGACGATTCGCCCCATCGGCGGCGCGCGCAATATCCGCGTCGGTATCGGCAGCTTCATCAATACGAATGTACGCTTCGGTGTACCCAGCGAACCAGTGACCATTGGGCGCAACGTTCAGATCGGCCCGAATGTCAGCTTCGAAACCGTTAGCCATGGCCTGGTTTACGAACCGGGCCGGGGCCGGGACGATCTCATCCGGCCGATTATTGTGGAGGACGAGGTCTGGATCGGGGCAGGGGCGATCATTACGGGCGGCGTCACTATCGGCAAAGGTGCGGTAGTGGCGGCGGGGGCAGTGGTTGTCGTAGACGTCGCACCTTGCACCGTGGTTGGCGGGGTTCCGGCCCGGCTAATCAAAACAACTGCCTAGGCACTTCACTGAACTGTCATGCCGCACAGGCAAAGGGCGCATATGAAAAAACTGCTCATCGCTTTGTTACTGATTCTGCTCCCGGCGTTTACAACGTCCGCGCCCGCGCCTTCCGGGCATCATGTCCGTGCTGCGATGTTGCCCGCCCGCACCTTGCAATGCACGCTGGGCCGAGCGCTCAACCTCGATCCGTCGCGCCATCAGACGCTAGACGAAATCCGCTATGAAGGGGCTCACAGCTTCACCCTTTTCCTGCCACCAGCGCCAAAGCACGTTGGCCCTCCGCCGGATCCCTCTGCCGATCCAGAACCGGTCGATCCGGCAGCAAGGATTGTGGCAGATCCGTCAGGTCTCGCCACTGCTATACCACGAAAATTCAGCCGAATGGCCGATCTTTGGCCCGCACGGGTGGAAATCGCGACGGCGCTGGAACCGCCGCTGACGCATATCATCATCATAAGCGAAATCGATGAAGCCAAGGGCACCGCGAACCTGTTCATGACTCGCGCAGCGGACGCAGCCAGTCTTGATCTGCAGAATGTCTATCAGGGTGGCTGCACTGTCGAGACATTGGCAGGGCGGATCTAAGCCTGCGTGCCTGGGCTGAAGAAGATGCGAAGCCGGTTAGCAGCCACAAGACTGCTTGGCGGATCATGCGCCGCGTGCTGCAATTGACCGACGACGTCCACCCGAAGACGATCCGCCACACCATCGCAACGCTGCTGTACGCTGACGAGACCGTGCCAGAGCGCGAGATTGTCGAAATGCTCGGTCATGAGGGCAAACTGGCCCGCACGACTCGTGTCTACGCGAAGTATGATCCAACCCGGCTAAAAGCCGCTACCCGGTCGCTGACCACGCTGTGGCTGCAGGTCAGCAGGGCGGCCAAACACTATGCTGCTGACCATTTGCTGACCACTGGCGTGCGCGGCGATCCGTATTCGGTCGCGCCGAAGTAGAATAAATATTATATTTCAGCTAGTTGTATGGTGGGCGCGGCAGGGATTGAACCTGCGACCCCACCCGTGTGAAGGGTGTGCTCTACCACTGAGCTACGCGCCCGCTTCCGAAGCGGAAGGCGCGCCACTAACCAAACTCTGCCGAATTGACAAGCGGCCCGCGATGCCTAGAGGCCCATCCCATGAGCGAAGAAACCAAACCTGGGCCAGACGTGCCCCCCGATCATCTGGCAATCAGCCCGCGTAGCCCGTTTTTCAACGAGGAGGTTCTGATGCGGGGCATCGGCATTCGCTTCAAGGGCGTGGTCCGCACCAATATTGAGGAATACTCGATTTCCGAGGGTTGGGTGCGGGTTCAGGCCGGCAAGAGCATGGATCGCAAGGGCCAGCCGCTGACGCTGAAGCTCAATGGTCCGGTCGAAGCCTGGTTCGAGGATCTGGGCGAAGACGCACCGGTCGCGAAACTCGATTGATCCTCCCTGTTTTTGCAAAGCACAAACGGGGAGGTGGCGGCGCGAAGCGCTGACGGAGGGGTCATGCGGCCAGGTCGAAACCCCTCCGACTGACCCTGCGGGTCAGCCACCTCCCCATTTGCGCTGGCGCGAAAACAGGGAGGATCAAGGCTCTAGCGCAATCGCGCGGCGATGATGTCGCCGATCGGGTCGGAGCTTTTCTCCGCCCGGACGAGGACTGTGCCGCTACGGCTTTTCGTTTCCTGATCGCTGTAGATGAATCCCTGGACCGGCCAGTGCGTGCCGCCAAGGTTCTGGATCGGCGCGAACCAGACGCGAACTTCGCTCCAGTCATTGTTCGGCGAAACATCCACTGCGCGAACATCGTCCTCGATCTGACCGCGGCGACCGTTGATCGGGGACCAGTTGGCATGGCGGATCAGAACGGTCCGCGAATCGATGATCCGGCTGATCGCGGCAACATGGCCAAGGTGCGAATTGCCATGCGGCTTGAAAGCCATCACTGCGCCAACTTTAGGCCGATCGCCGCGGGCATAGCGCCCTTCGGCCTGATTCCACCAGGTATGGGCATCGCCATAAATCTGGATGCCAGATACGGTTCGCGCATAGGGGACGCATTGCAGATAGGGCGGCAGACTTGCGGCACCGCCGCCGGAAACCTGATCTCCGCCTGAGAAATCGTCAAAATCAGCCACCGAATCGGCCATCGCCGGGGCGGTAAAGGCAGTCAGCGCCAGTGCGATGCATGCAAGAAGGTGCCTCTTCATTTGCAGGAACCTTGCAGGAGAGAGTTAGTTCCGGCTTGCCAACTATGGTTAACAGCGCGTCAAGGATTTCCCTTTCACTTGCCAATCAGCCCGCCAAGCGCCACTTGGGCCCCGCAATGCTCCCACAAGTCATCATCATCGGCCGGCCCAACGTCGGCAAATCGACGCTGTTCAACCGGCTGGTCGGCAAGAAGCTCGCGCTGGTCGATGATCAGCCGGGGGTCACGCGCGATCGCCGTTTAGGCGAAGCGCATCTGCTCGGGCTGGATTTCACCATCGTCGATACGGCGGGCTGGGAAGATAGTGATCCGACCAGCCTGCCAGGCCGGATGCGCCAGCAGACCGAGGTTTCGCTCGTTGGCGCCACCGTGGCGCTGTTCGTGATCGACGCCCGCGCTGGTCTCACCCCGCTCGACGAGGAAATCGCCCGGTGGCTGCGTGCCGCCAAGGTTCCGGTGATCCCGGTCGCCAACAAGGCCGAAGGCAACGCCGGCGATGGCGGGCTATTCGAGATGTTCTCGTTGGGCTTCGGCGATCCGGTCGCATTTTCGGCCGAACACGGTCAGGGGCTGGGCGATCTGTTCGAGGCACTGCTGCCGTTTCTGAATGACAAGCAGCCCGATCCTGACGAGCCCGAGGATGAGGACGATCTGTCGGGGCCATTGAAGCTTGCCATTGTCGGGCGGCCGAATGCGGGCAAGTCGACCCTGATCAATCGATTTCTGGGCGAAGACCGGCTGCTGACCGGGCCGGAAGCGGGGATCACCCGCGATTCGATCGCAGTCGACTGGGTGTGGAACGATCCCAAGCTGGGTGAGCCGCGCGCCGTTCGGCTGATCGACACGGCGGGAATGCGCAAAAAGGCGCGGATTACCGAAAAGCTGGAGAAGATGGCGGTCGCCGATGCGCGTCACGCGGTCGATTTTGCCGAAGTGGTGGTGCTGGTGCTCGATGCCACCCAGGGGCTTGAGCATCAGGACCTCAAAATCGCCTCGCTGGTGCTTGAAGAAGGCCGGGCGCTGCTGATCGCGATCAACAAATGGGACATTGCCGAGGACGCCTCGGGCCTGTTTAACGGCATTCGCGCCGCGCTGGAAGATGGTCTGGCGCAGGTTCGCGGCGTGCCGCTGATTGCGGTTTCGGCGCGCACCGGCAAGGGGCTGGACCAGCTGCTGGGCGCGGCATTCGAACTGCGCGAGACCTGGTCAAAGCGGGTCGCCACCGGCGCGCTCAACCGCTGGTTCGATGATGCGCTGGGAGCCAACCCACCGCCTGCTCCGGGCGGCAAGCGGATCAAGCTGCGCTATATCACCCAGGCCAAAACCCGCCCCCCTGGCTTTGTGGTGTTCGGCACAAGGCTCGAACTGCTGCCAGAAAGCTACCGCCGCTACCTCGTCAACGGCATCCGCCGCGAACTGGGTTTTGACGCGGTGCCGATCCGGCTGACGCTGCGCAGCGCGAAGAACCCGTTCGCCAAGGATTAGCGACGAAACGCCAGCCGCCGTCCCTCGGTCAGCGAGCGCCACAGCCACTCCAGCGGACCTTGCCGGAACCGCGCCAGCCAAGGCTTGCTCCAACCGAGCATGAGCACCCAGCCAAGTGCCACGAACATCAGCTGCCCCGCCGCGCCGACTGTGCCGATCAGTCCCAGTCCCCAGCCATAGAAGATCGCGGTCATCACCAGCGTGGTGCCAAGGTAGTTGCTGAAGGCCATCCGTCCCGCCGCTTCGATCCGCTTGCCCAGCCTCGTTTGCAACAGGCGCGGTGCGGCCAGCATCAGCAGCGCGGCATAGGCCAGCGCCATGGTCAGGTGGGGCAGCGCGGTCCAGGAGAATGTCGCCGCAGTCATTGCCTGGATGGGAAAGTGGCGTGGCCAGACCCAGCCAAGCACCAGCAGCGTCGGGATCAGGCCCAGCGCAAGTCCTCCACCAGCCAACTGCCACAGGCGCCGACGCGGCCATGCTCCGCTGAAAAACCCGCTGCGATAGAGCGCCATGCCGATCAGCATCAGCGGGAAAGTCTCCCCGAAAGTGAACATCGTCATACCCACTTGCCAGAACGGGCGGTTGAGGATCTTGTCTTTGATCTGCTCCACAAACGGGGCCTCGTAGCTAGCGATCTCGCGAGCAGCTTCCTTGCGCACTTCGCTCGTTTGCTTGGCCTCCTCAGCTATGAGCGCTGGACGAGCCTCGCCCAGCCGGACCTGCTCCTCGCTGTTGACCCCGGGGTGGGCCGTTACTGCGCCGTAGCCATGCCAGCCTGCGAACAACAGCAGCGCCGCAGCAACCAGCGCCTTTGGTTCGGCATTGCGAAAGCGCAGCGCAAGAAAGCCGATCGCGGCGTAGACGAACAGGATGTCGCCCCACCACAGCAGCAGATAATGCAGCAGACCGAACAGCAGCAGCCAGCCAAGGCGGCGATATTGCAGTGCCGTTCCGTCGCGCCCTGCCGCTTCGGCCCGTTCGACGAACAGCAGCATGCTGGCCCCGAACAGCAGGGTGAACAGCGCGCGCATTTTGCCTTCGAAGACCACGAAGATGAAGGCAAAAGCAGCTTCATCTGCAGGCGACCCCGGCAGGGGGATGTTCGGCGAGAGGGTCGCCTGTGTCGGTCCGGCAAAACCAGCGATATTGACTGCAAGGATGCCAAGCACGGCTATCCCGCGAACAAAATCCAGCGCGGGAATGCGCTGGCCGGGATCACCGTTTGACGGCGAGACAACTTACTCCCGCGCCAGCAAGCCGTGAGCAGGCCGCCCGGGCGGCTTCCTGCGAGGCGAAGCCCCCGGCCTGAAGCTTGATT
>JANOFJ010000086.1:0-8552 GCA_031413595.1 Novosphingobium sp. | reverse complement strand
CGATCGTCACCGGCACCAGCGTCTTGCAGCGATCCGCAATGGTGGCTTCCGCCCGCACCCAGCGCGAAACCACTGAGCGCGGGGACCACAGCACCGCCACCGCCTTGGCTCCGCGCAAGGCCGCCTCAGTCACTTCGTCATAGGCCTCGCCCGAGCGCAGCGCGGTGTCCCACCAAACGTTCAGGCCCTCAGCGGCAAAGGCATCGGCAAACCGCTTTGCCGTCGCTGCGTCCTCGCGGTTGTAGGAGAGGAAGATGTCGGGCCGGGTCACGGTGTCCCTTCCGTCATCGCCCATAGTGGGCGGAAGAGGTTCAACAGTTGCTGGCGGATCGGCGCATCTGCGGTCCATCGCCTAAGGCGAAGCTCCCATATGGCCTGAGATGTGGATGGATCTCGGCGCCGCGCCTCAAGCATTGATTTGCGAGCCTTTTCGGCCTGGCCAAGGTGCTGAAGGATCATAGCCCTATAGCAAAGTGTATGGGAAGCATCGGCATTGAGTTCGAGACTCTGGGCGTTGGCGTCCAAGGCCGCGGTCCAGTTGCCGGATTGCAGGTGGGCACTCACGTCCCAGGCGTGGGCGTAATGCTCATAAGGTGAGTTGGGCTCAAACTGGCGAAAGTCGGAAAAGTTGGCAAGGGCAGCCTCGGGCTTGTCGAGCAAGACATTGGCGATCCCGGCTGAAAGATAGGAAACCCCATAGCTAGGACTGATTGCCATCGAACGCGTTGCGCGCTGCAAGGCCTCTTCCGGCTCATAGAGATAGCAAAGCGCGTATGCGACTTGGCCCAGTACGTCAGCTGCATTGTGGCCACAAGCCAGCGCGCGGTCGATATGGTGTCGTATCCGACTTACCTCGTCGGGATTATCCGGGCAGAAGACATTATAGTGCATGGCTAGGCTGGCAGCCAGCACGGCATGGGCAAGCCCATAATCTGGATCAATCGCGACGGCCATGCTCGCTTCATCAATGGCCTTGGGCAACGAATCACCGGAGAAATTTCGATTGGCTGCCAGCGACCGTGTGACGCGCTCCCAGGCTGTAAAGCCTCCCGGACGTTTCAAGGCGTTCTCCATCGCGGCCTGAAAGAGCTGGGTGCCAAGATGGGATACCAATTCGACGATCAGGTCTTCTTGGAGATTCGAAAGCGCGACCAGAGGTCGATCAAACTTTTGCGTCCAAAGAATCGCGCCACCTGCTGCTTCGACGAGTTGCGCCGTTACACGCAAGCTGGTCCCGATCCGTCGCACGTTGCCTTCCAGCAAAAAGCGAACCCCGAGCTGCCGACCCATGGCTTCGATGTCGGGGATCGCTCCGCGGCAGAAACGGGCAGTTGTCGAACTAGCCAGCACGCGCGCATGGACGCCGCGGGCCAGCGCGTCGGTGAGATCCTCGACCAAGCCGTCGGCCAAAACGTCATCTTCGGGCAGGCCGGAACGATTGGTAAAGGGGAGAACGGCGAGCGACGGCGCTTCGCCTCGGCTCGTTCCTTCCGGCATGGTCGAAGCTTCGGGGATTGGCAGAGCGAGTGGAGTCTCCGTCACCTTTCGCCGGATATGCCCCCGCACATCTTGCAGGAACGCCAGCCATGCCTTGTCCTTCAGATCGCCGCTCCAGTGCGACAGGTCCGCCGTCTGGGTCAGCTCGAACATGATCGGCCGCTCGCAAGGTTCGATCGTCGCCGGCACCAGGGTCTTGCAGCGATCGGCGATCGTCGCCTCGGCGCGCACCCAACGGGAGACCACCGAGCGCGGCGACCACAGCACCACCACCGCCTTGGCCCCGCGCAAGGCCGCCTCGGTGACCTCATCATAAGCCTCGCCCGAACGCAGCGCGGTGTCCCACCACACGTTGAGGCCCTCCGCCGCGAAGGCTTCGGCGTAGCGCTTCGCTGTCGCGGCATCTTCGCGGTTGTAGGAGAGGAAGATGTCGGTTGCAGACAAAAAGGGTTTCCCCCGGCATGACTTAGCGGATCGATGTCCACGCGCCTCTATCCAGCAGAGTACCTGCCCTGACAACAAGAGAGTGAACGATCCAACGGCTCGGTCGCCAGTCTAGCCAATGTCCGCTTTGTTGACGTGTCCGGATAGGCAGGTTGTGGGGGCGAAAGGCTGAAAGCCGCCATTGCCAGCGTCGCGGTACTGACGGCCGCTACCGCTGACTGTGCTGCCGTTCCAGGTCATGAAATCGCCCGTCGAAACCGGCCATTCGCTCCCTTGCCACGACTGAGGCCCGATCGACCGGAATCAAGACCATGGATCGGCGGCCTGAAGGGCCCCTTTTGGGGTGGAAAGCGGTCACTTGAGGACGTCGATGTAAGGTAGTGTTGACATCGGCTTTCCCGAACCATATGTAAGGTAATGCTGACATAGTGTCAGCTACGTATGACAAGGAGAAGCATCATGATATTCTATCGGTCTAACGCCAGTGCTTCAAAGCTACCCGTTGGCGCGGCTCGCGCGCTTTCGCTGTTTGCCCTAGCCGCATACCCGGCAGGCGCACTGATGCTCGACTTCTCGGATAAGTCGCTTCCGGCGAGCATGGGCGGATACGCGCTCATATTGTCCGCGCTGATTTGTGTGGCGGTGCTTGTAAAGTCTTCCCTGCAACGGATTGTCGCGGAACAGCCGAGCAAGATTGATGAGTATGAGCTTCAGCTTCGTAGCCGCGCGATGAACCTGTCTTATGGTGGATTCACCGCGCTCGCGCTGGTGGCCATCATCTATGCCGCCATTGCAAGCGACCATGGAGGTTGGGTTCCGACCAACTACGATCAATTCAACGGTCTATTCTGGGGCGTTTTTCTTTACGCGGTTGTGATGCCCGTCGCAGTCCTAAGTTGGATGGTCGACGAGTCTTTCGAGACCGAGCGATGACCGGGCAAGCGAGAGCCAGACGATGAACAATCGCTTGAGGGTATTGAGAGCAGAGCGAGCGTGGAGCCAAGCCGATCTGGGCGCGCAACTAGGAGTGTCGAGGCAAGCGGTGAACGCCATTGAAACTGGCAAGCACGATCCGTCGCTGCCGCTCGCCTTCAAAATTGCACGGTTATTCGGCCTTTCAATTGAAACCATTTTTGACGAGCCACTCGCGTAACGTTGCCTGCCGTAATGTCTGATTTGTTGTCGAAAGCGTTATTAGCAACTCTCGCGATCAAAGATCAGTTCCCTCGGTTCATTGCCCTCAATGAAGTAGGTTCGCACGTCGTCATACAATGCGAGGCCGATTGGGCAACCGAAACGCAGCTCAAATTCGGCCCAAACCTCAAGGTTTTTAATCTCCCAAAAGAGCACAAGCTGGCTATTGGCCTTGGGCATGGTGGGATCAGGGTCGATTTCTAAAGCAATATCAAGATCACTATTCAGGCGAACCGGTCCGCCTTTATGCGAAACTCCTGTGAGCCTTGATCCAAAGAACCAAACGCGCCGCACCAAAGGAAGCTCACTTGCAATCTCTGCAACCGATTCAAGCGCGCCACTAGGAACATGTGGCGTCATCACATTGACTGCAAGGAAAGCGCGAAAGCCAAGATAAAAGCGGTCTTCATGATGCCCAATTATTGCATGCCGGAATCGTCCGCAATGTTGTCGGGTCCGGGACGGCCGCATTGGGCTGTAAATGCTACCTAGCTGCCATGAACAGCTAATGATCAAAGATTGGCTTCAAGAGCCGCATGGCTGCCTGCCGGAGCGCCATTGCCTCTGCGGTGTCACCACCATGCCTCCACATGCCGTTGCGCTCGCCCTGGGGCGCGCCTGCGCCGTTACCCCCGCCGTGGCGCTTGCATCGCGCCTTGCCCTTTATCGCCGGGCATCGGCACGGCATCCCCGCCCGATTCCGCGCCACGCCGAGCGGCGCGTTGGTCAACAGACGTGGCGCGCGGTTAAGAGATGTGTCAATGTGCCTGGATGTAGCTCATCGCGTCGCTGAACGTCGCCACCCAGGTGTCGGGGTGTGCGGCGAGATGGGTCAGGAGTTCGCGGTGCGCTTCGTCCGACACTGCAAGGTGATCCCCACCAACGCCGTGAAACACCACGACGCCCAAAGCACCGGCGGCGCGCACCTGCTCGACCCATTGGATCATTTGCGCGCCGCTGGTCTCGTTGGGCGAGGTCACTATGAAGATCGGCGGATTTTCCGATACCGACGGGGCGTCTTCGTCACGATAGAAAGTGGCCACGCCGGACGCGATCAAAGGCGCGTAATAATCGACGCCGCTCACGGTCGTGTGCCCGCACGGCGCGCCGAACGCATGCGCCGGGCGTCCGTCAATCGCCGTAAGAAACGCATTCATGGTGCGGATCTCGTTGAGCATCGTGGCCACGTCATAGGATTCCGAGGTGTTGCGCTCGGGCATGACGTACGTACCTCGTCGGCAAGGGTGATGCAGCGTGTGATTGGCGAGCTCGTGGCCCGCTTCTGACGCCGCGCGCCAGCCGGCAATGCTTTCGGGCGTCATATTACCCCCAGTCAGGAAGAACGTGCCCTTAAGCCCGGCCTCGTTGAGCGCGGGAATGGCATATTGTAGCTGCGAGGGCGCGGAATCGTCATAGGTCAGCACGATCGCTGACCGTTTGCCCTCCGGCCACGCATAAGGCCGGGCTGCGGCGGGCGCGGCGCTGTGGGCAGCCAGAACCAAGCCCACAATCACGGCCAACAACCATTTCATCGTGCGTCTCCCCATTTGGTCAGCTTGCGAAGGCAATAGTCCAATCAATCACCTGTGACCGGCCCCCACTGAGTGGTCCGCGTTGATTGTTAGTATAAGATTGCCTCCGGCGCCATGGTTGCCCGCAGGCGGAGCGAAGCGGAACCGGAGGGCAGCCATGGCGGTGTCGCCACTTCCGAGGCCGGAGGCCGATACCCCAGCCAATCTGCTGATGTCCGCAATGTTGTCGTGTCCTGACAGACAGGTTTTGGACTGAAAACCTTGATAGCTGCCATGGCCTTGCGTTGTCTTGCGTGCGTTGTCTTGAAAGTCCGCTTGCCAAGACTTCATACTATGAAGAGCCGTTCCGGACTGTCTAACGACCAACTCGTTCAAACGGGGCACAGCCCTGCCAACCGAACGACTGCTTCTGGGCTTCTGCCCAGCATATTTGAATGACGGTCTTGGGCGCGAAGCAACCAAATGTCTTTGACGCCAAGTTTGGGCAGCGGGTGAGTGGAGCTCAACAGGAGGGGCAATGCCAGCAATCACTTTCCTACACGCCCCCGATCCGGCCATGCTGACTACCGCAACAGCAACCGGGCCACATCATGTCAGAAGTTCGTCATAAAAATCTGATTGCACACAGTTTTCCTCACGCCACCAACCGACTCGGCCCTGCAAACATTCGGTGCTTTATCAGGGCGAACTTGGTGAAGTTTGTGAAGTTTGAGAAATTCGCCGGGGGACGGCAAATTGCTGCCCGCCCTTTGCAGGATATCAACTCTGGTGCCCGGGCCGTTGGCGCACGAGGACTGCGTTCAAACTGTTGGTCGAGGGGTTACTATACGCGGACTGAGCGGCACGATTATATTGCTCGTGCGCCAACCCCCGGCGCGGATGCTTGCGAGCAGCCCCGCGCGGGGGCTGCTCGCAATCAGTTCCAGCGCGGCTTACAGACCGTCGAGGCCCTTGCTGACCAGGACGTTGACCGAAACGCGGCGGTTCTGGGCCTTGCCGTCTTCGGTGTCATTGCTCGCCAACGGGTCGGATTCGGCCATCCCGGTGGGGGTGAGCATGCGATAGGGCTTCCAGCGGCAGGCCTGCTGAAGATAATTGATAACGCTGCTGGCCCGCTTTTCGCTGAGCGTCTGGTTGTAATCTTCGCTACCGACCGAATCGGTATAGCCAACGACCAGCATCAGGGCGTTATTCGTCGCCTCGGCCTGGGTTGCGGTGGTGCAGAGTTCGTCTTTGGCCTGCGCGGACAGAGCCCACTTGCCCGTGTCGAAGTACACGTTCGTGGTGCCCTTGATATTATACTTGTCGATATCGCCCATGCGGCCACGCAGCGCCTCGGTTGCCGCAGTTTGCTCTGCAAAGCCTTGGGCAGTGCCGTTGCGAATCATATTCGCAGTCTTGAAGTCGTTGTTCTTGAAAGTGATCTGGCTCGCCAGCAGAACAGAGCCTGCTTGCATCGTCTTGACGCTAACCGGCAGGCCGTTGAGCAGATTGGAGGTGGTGAACTTGTTTTTCCCGCCGCCAAACAAGCCGCCGCCCGCCTTGATCTTAGTGGAATCGTTGATGAAGACGACTGTGTTTGTGCCGTCGGCGGCGGTGACCTTCATCTTGTCGCCGCTGCGCGCGGTGATGATACCCTTGATCTCTGGCCCGGGAGTCATCGCACTCATATCCGGGGCCACTTCGCCCGTTACGACGATGTTGGAATTGGTGGGGTCCTGCTGCTGCGCAGACAAGCCGGTCGATGCAGGCAAGGCAAGCATCGCAAGCAGGACGAGAGATCCGGACCTTGTGGAAATGAGACGCATCAAGCTACTCCTTATAAACTGTGCCCGCCAAGCCCGCCCCCTTTCAGGTCAACCTTGCTGGCAGATGAACAGCCCCGGCAAGAGCCATCGCTTTGCGGGCAACGCGAGCGCATCATGCGGCGAACCGAGTTCAGCATAACATCGCCATGCCGGCTATCACTTTCCTGCACCCCCGATCCGGCCAAGCCCAAAGCCGCATCGGTGACGTTTACCAAGTTTGTGAAGTATGACCGGGTTGTTTCTGCCACTCGCGCGTTCGGCGCTTCCGGGCTATGAGACTGGGAATGACCACCGGCCAGCTTCGCATCGCGCTCTTTTCAGGCAATTACAATTACGTCCGCGATGGGGCCAATCAGGCGCTCAACCGGCTGGTCGGTTATCTGCTGCGCGAGGGCGCGGCAGTGCGGATCTATTCGCCAACGGTGGACGAGCCTGCGTTTCCCGCGACCGGCGAGCTGGTCTCGGTGCCCTCGATCGCCTTTCCGGGGCGCGATGAATACCGGTTTCCGCTGGCGCTTTCTCATCGGATCCGCCGTGACCTCAAGGAATTTGCGCCCAATGTGGTGCATGTCTCGTCCCCCGATATCGTCGCCCACCGCGCGGTCAGCTGGGCGCGGCATCGCGGGATCCCGGTGCTGGCATCGGTCCACACCCGGTTCGAGACCTATTTCCGCTATTACAACATGGCGTGGATGGAGCCGGTGGTTGAGGCACTGCTGCGGCGGTTTTACCGGCGCTGCGATGCGCTGGTGGCGCCGTCCGAAAGCATGGCGCAGGTGCTGCGCGATCAGCGGATGAACTATGATATCGATATCTGGTCACGCGGGGTTGACCGCGAGATCTTTCATCCCGGACGCCGCGATCCGGCCTGGCGCCGCGCCCTTGGCATCGCCGATGATGAGGTGGCGATCGGCTTTCTGGGACGGCTGGTGATGGAAAAAGGGCTCGACGTGTTTTCCGACTCGATCGACGAGCTGCGCCGCCGCGGCATCGCTCACAAGGTGCTGGTGGTAGGCGAAGGCCCGGCGCAGGACTGGTTCGGGGCGCGGCTGCCAGACGCGATCTTCGCCGGGTTTCAAGGCGGAGCCGATCTGGGCCGCGTGGTGGCGAGCATGGATATCCTGTTCAACCCCTCGATCACCGAAACCTTCGGCAATGTCACGCTCGAGGCGATGGCCTGCGGCTTGCCGGTGGTGGCGGCGGCGGCGACCGGCAGCGAGAGCCTGGTCGAGGACCGGGTCTCGGGCCGGCTGATCCGCCCGGGCGCAGTGCATCATTTTGCCCAAGCGCTGCGCCAATACATTGCCGACGCAGATCTTCGCGCCCACCACGGTCAGGCCGGCGAGGCGCGTAGCCTGGATTTTAGCTGGGACCGGATCAACCAGACGGTGGCCGATACCTACCTTCGGATGGTCCGCCAGAAATCATCCACAAAACGCTGAATTACTTAAGAATTCCCTGTGCGGCAGAGCGCTTTGCATACCACCACAGCAAGATAACAATCGCGATGATTACTGCTGGCATCACCGGGCTCGGCACCATGCCGGCACTGAACTGATAGCCAAAGCTGACCAGCGCGCCGATCAGCGACACAAGAAAGACATTGCCCGCATGGCGTGAGCGCAGCACCAGCAGCACCGAACCGATGAGCGAGGCCCAGACGCCGACGGCATAGGCCGATACCGCCCAAACTGGCATGGTCTCCAGACCCCGCAGCACAGCCTCGGGAGTGCCCTCCATCACCGAAGGGTCGCGGCGCTGGGTCATGACATAGAGAACGCCGCCGAAGGCGTTCCACAGCAGGCTCAGCCCGCTGACGATCCAGAAGCTGAACGGTACTTTGCCGGAAGTCGTATCGGTCATGGTTCCTCTCCCCCATTTGTCGCGACAGGGGTGAGGATACCATCAGTTGGCCAAGCCGCCAAATTTGCAGCTGGCAGATTTACAGGCGCTCGATCTTGCGGGCGGCTTCGTCGAGGATCTCGGCGATCTGGTGCATTGTCTCGCGGTCGAACTCGCCCGCGGCGGCACGGTGGCGCAGCGCCGAGAACAGATTACCGACCGCGCGGGCGATCGG
>JANOFJ010000085.1:0-5588 GCA_031413595.1 Novosphingobium sp. | reverse complement strand
CCTGGCGCGCTGTCCTGTCGCGCGATCGCAGCTTTGATGGGCGCTTTGTGACCGGCGTTCTCTCCACCGGCATCTACTGCCGTCCGTCTTGCGCGGCGCGGCATCCGAAACGCGAGAATGTGCGCTTCTTTGCCGATGGTGCAGCGGCGCGCGCATTTGGCCTGCGAGCGTGCAAGCGTTGCTCGCCCGACGATGTGTCACGCGATGAGCGCGCGGTGCTGGCGGCGATTGCGGCGATCAAGGCAGCCGAGCAGCCGCTAGCGCTTGCCGGGCTGGCGAGCGACGCGGGCTACTCGATGGCTCATTTTCAGCGGGTGTTCTCACGCCACACTGGCCTGTCGCCGGCCGCCTATGCGCGCGCGCTGCGGTCCGAACGGGCGGCGGACGCATTAAGCAGCGAGGCCCGCGTGACCGATGCGATCTATCAGGCGGGCTATTCGGGGCCGTCACGGTTCTATGAAGGCAATGAGGGGAGGTTGGGCATGGCGCCATCGGCATGGGTAAGCGGCGGCAAGGGGGCGACAATCAGCTGGGCCGTGGTGCCGACCAGCTTAGGCGCGATGCTGGTTGCGGCGACAGCCAAGGGCGTGTGTCGCCTGTCGTTCAATGAAGGCCGCGAGGCGCTGGAATCGCGCTTTCCGCATGCGGAACTTGCCGAAGGCGGAGCGGATTTTTCCGCGCTGTTGGGCGATGTCATCGCCGCGGTCGAAGCGCCGGGCGATTTCGGGCACATCCCGCTCGATGTGAAAGGCACCGCCTTTCAGGAAGCTGTCTGGCGCGAGCTGCGCCGCATTCCCAAGGGTGAAACTCGCAGCTACGCTGAATTTGCCGCTGCCGTGGGCAAGCCCAAGGCCGTCCGCGCAGCCGGCTCCGCCAATGGCGCGAACAACGTCGCGGTGCTGATCCCGTGTCACCGCGTGGTCCGCTCAGACGGATCGCTGGGCGGCTATGCTTACGGCCTCGATATCAAACGCGCGCTGCTGGACAAGGAAACGACATGATGGACAAGATCGCCGCCTTTCACGAGTTGCACATTCCCGGCAATCCACTGGTATTATTCAATATCTGGGACGCGGGCAGCGCCAAGGCAGTTGCTGGAGCCGGGGCCAAGGCGATTGCCACTGGCAGCTACGGCGTTGCCGAAGCGCAGGGCATGAAGGACGGCGAGACCTTTCCGCTGGACGCCGCGCTGCTCAATCTGACCCGGATATTGAATGTCACCGAACTGCCGGTCACCATCGACATGGAATCGGGCTATGGCGATGATCCGGCGCAGGTCGGCGCATCTGTGGCAGCGGCCCGGGAAGCAGGTGCGGCGGGCATCAATATCGAAGACCGGATGCCGGGCGCGGCAGAGCTGCTGCCGATTGCGACACAAGCTGCAAGGATTGCGGCGGCGGCGGCCAGCGGGCTGTTCGTCAACGCTCGCTGCGATGTGTTTCGCGGGCGCCCGGCAGAAGAACACGGGCCGGCGTTGGTCGCCTTGGCGCTTGAGCGGGCAAATGCCTATGCCGATGCCGGGGCGAGCGGGCTGTTCATTCCCTTCACTACGGGCCGCAGCTGCATCGCTGCGATCTGCGAAGGATCCCCGCTGCCGGTCAATATCATCTGGACGCCCGCTGCGAATGGCGGCTTTTCGGGAAGCGAAGAGCTGGCGGGGCTTGGCGTAGCCCGTATTAGCCACGGCCATCGCCCATGGGCCGCCGCGATGAACTGGCTGACCGATGCGGCGAGGACGGTCTTGGCAGGTGATCCCCCGCCGTATGATCAGGCCTGACTGAAAACTATTTGCCAGCCGCTGAAAAATCGGGAAATAGGGTGTATGGAAGTAGTAACACACCAACCCGCACCCGTGCCCAGTGACAATCCCAAGCCCGGCCTCGTCCGGCGCATTGTCGCCTTTCCTCTCACTTTGCTGGTGATCGGCTTTGCATGGATCATCGTGATCACCGCCGGGACCGGGCAGGCCTATGAATTGCTCGGTTTTCAGCGCAACACGCCCGAAAAGGCGTTCGGCGCAGTATTGATCACGGCGGTCGTGATCTTTGGCTATAAAGCCTACAAGCGCTGGGTTGAACGCGCGCCCGATACCGAGCTTTCCTTCACCCGCGCCTTGCCTGAACTGGGAGCGGGGATCGCAATCGGCGCCCTGCTGTTCAGTTTCATGACCGGCATCGTGGCCCTGCTAGGCGGGTTCGAGATCATCGGCGTACGCGGCACGGGCCAGATCTGGAGCATGCTGGCCATGGCAATCGTCAGCGGCACATTCGAGGAAGTCCTGTTCCGCGGCGTGATGCTTCGCCATCTTGAGAGCCTGACCGGCAGCTGGATCGCGTTGGCGATCACCTCGGCGCTGTTTGGCGCGGGTCATATTTTCAACCCGGACGCAACCTGGTTCGCCGCCTTCGCCATCGCGATAGAGGCCGGAGTTTTGCTCGGGGCCGCCTATCTCCTCACCCGCCGCCTGTGGCTGGCGATCGGGATTCACGCGGCGTGGAACTTCACGCAGGGCTGGGTTTTCAGCGTTCCGGTTTCGGGCGGAGATGCTCCGCTAGGCCTGCTGATAACCCGCCGGGTCGGACCCGATTGGCTGACTGGCGGGGAATTTGGGCTGGAAGCCTCAGCAGTGGCAATGGTGGTGGCGACGCTGGCTGGGGTTATACTGCTATACCGGGCACGCGGCGGGATTGTTGCGCCGATGTGGCGGAGAAATCAAACGAAACTATAGGGATCGATATCCACGCCCACCCGAACGCCAGGGGGAAAGCGCAAGTTCCCCAGCCATTCGCGGATGATCGTCTGCAATTCCGCCGAGCGCCGTGCGTTGAGCAGCAGACGGTAGCGATATCGCCCGCGCAGCAGCGCCATAGGGGCGGGGGCGGGGCCGTAGATTGCAATATCGGGCACATCCGGGCGCGAGCCGCCGATGGCGCGGGCGGCTTCGCGGGCTTCGGCTTCGTCTTCGCTGCTGACGATGATAGCGGCCCAGCGCCCGAACGGCGGCGCTCCGGCGTCGCGGCGTGCCTCGGTTTCGGCTGCATAAAAGGCGTCGCGGTCACCCGAAGCGAGCGCGGTGATCACGGCGGCAGTGGGATGGCGGGTCTGGATCAGCACTTCGCCCGGCTTCGAAGCGCGCCCAGCGCGGCCGGCGACTTGCGCGATTTGCTGATAGGTGCGTTCTGCCGCCCGCAGATCCCCGCCTTCAAGGCCAAGATCGGCATCAACCACGCCAACCAGCGTCAGCTCGGGGAAGTGATAGCCCTTGGTCACCAGCTGGGTACCGATAATCACATCGATCAAACCGCCTTCGGCCGCCGCCACGAATTCCGCGATCTTGCCCGGCGAATTGAGCGTATCTGACGTCACCAGCGCCACGCGCGCCGCGGGCAACAGCTCGGCAACTTCATCGGCGATCCGTTCTACCCCCGGGCCGCAGGCGACCATGCAATCGGGGGTGCCGCATTCGGGGCAGGCTTCGGGCACCGGCACCTGGTGGCCGCAATGATGGCAGGCCAGTCGCCGCGACAGCCGGTGCTCGACCAGCCAGGCGCTGCAATTGGGGCACTGGAAGCGATAGCCACAGTGGCGGCACAGGGTGAGCGGAGCATAGCCGCGGCGGTTGAGGAACAGCAGCGATTGCTCGCCGCGTTCCAGCCTCGCCTTCATCTCCCTGACCAGCCGGGGGGCAAGCCAGCGTCCGCGTTCGGGCTGTTCGGCGCGCAGGTCGACGATCTCGATTTCGGGCAGGCTGGCCCCGCCAAACCGGCCCGGCAGCTCAATCTTGCGGTAGACCCCGGCTTCGGCCAGCTGCATTGATTCAAGCGCGGGGGTGGCGCTGGAGAGGATTACCGGGATGCTTTCAAACCGGGCGCGGATCACCGCCACGTCGCGGCCGTTGTAACGCACCCCGTCATCCTGCTTGAACGACACTTCATGGGCCTCGTCGACCACGATCAGCCCCAGCCGCTTATACGGCATGAACAATGCCGAGCGCGCGCCGACCACCACCTGCGCCTCGCCCGAAACGATAGCCCGCCAGGCGCGCCGCCGCTCGGTCTGCTTGACCGAGCTGTGCCACAGCACCGGCGGCACCCCGAAGCGGGCCTCGAACCGGCGCAGGAAGTTTTCGGTCAGCGCGATTTCGGGCAGCATGACCAGCACTTGCTGTCCGCTCGCGATGGCGGTCGCGATCGCTTCGAAATAGCATTCGGTCTTGCCCGATCCGGTCACCCCATCGAGCAGGAAGGGCGCGAATTTGTGGGCTTCAACCGCTTCGACGAAGGCGTCAGCAGCGGCCTGCTGATCGGAGTTGAGGCTCGGCAGGGCAAAATCGGCGCGCGCGCGCGGATATGGCCGGTCGAGATCGACAGTGACTGGCTCAAGCAGTCCAGCATTTACCATCCCGCGCAGCACCCCGTCCGATACGCTGGCAAGTTCGGCCAGTTCGCGGATCGTCGCCTGCTCGCCCTGCAACGCATCCATCGCCACCGCCCGTTGCGGGGTCAGACGCTCCGGTTCGCGGCCCGAGAGGCGATATTCGGTAGTCGTCCCGCCGCCGCGCAATGCCGCGGTGCTGCCCAGCGCCATCCGCGCCACCGACGAAAGCGGCGCGCAGTAATAATCGGCGGTCCATTCGATCAGCCGCCTGAGCGGGGCAGACAGCGGCGGGACCGGCAGCACTTCCAGCAGCGGGCGAAGCTTGCTGTCGGGAACTTCATCGCCCGGCAAGCGTTCTGGTTCCCAGATGATCCCCAGCACCTGCCGGGGCCCCAATGGCGCTATGACTACACAGCCGGGTTCTATCGCCATTCCATCGGGAACGCGGTAGTCCAATACGCCAAGCGCGGCGTTGAAGACGAGGAGTCGGATACGGTTCATCTGCGCGGCCTATATGGGAACCAACTGCCCGGGGCGACACCCGGTTTGCCCGCGAAGGAGTGGATAATGCACTTAGATACAAAAAGCCCGGTCGCCCGCCGCCAATTCCTGGTTGGTGTTGCTGCAACCAGTGTGCTCGCATTGCCCGGCTGCGCATCGATGGGCGGTTATAGTTTTACCGAGGCAATCCGGCGTTTGCTGATGCTTTCGGCCGAAAATGCCTTTGCCCGGTTGACCGCCCCCGGCGGCTTCTGGGACAGCCAGGTAGCCCGGATTGCCTTGCCGGACGTTTTCGGGCGACGCGGCGGCGTGATGCAGGGCATCCTGACTTCAACCGCCTTCCGTTCGCAGCTTGAACACCGACTCAATATTTTTGCCGAAGAGGGCGCGCGGCGGGCGGCGCCGGTAGTGGCCGATACGGTTCGGACCATCGGAATTGCCAATGCCGTCGCGCTGATCCGCGGAGGGCCAACGGCTGCAACCTCTTTTCTGCGCGAAAATATGGCCGGATCCTTGATCAATGTGATGGTTCCGGCGCTGGGTGATGCCATGCGCGTTGCCCGCGATCCGCTGCTTGGACAGGCCTTGTCGGTGCTCACCGGGGTCGACATTGGCGCAGCCGCGCAGTCTTTGGCGGTGGGAGCGGACAACGCGATCTGGTATCAGATCGGGGCCGAAGAGTCCGATATCCGCGCTCATCCGGAAAAGAC
>JANOFJ010000084.1:0-11367 GCA_031413595.1 Novosphingobium sp. | reverse complement strand
GGAAGGCGATGATCGAGCCTGAGAAGGTGATCGCCCCGATGGCGATGCCGAGGCCCATCTCGACCCGGCTGACCGGATCAATCGAGCCGTCCGCTCCCAGAATGCCAAAGGCTTCCGGGTTGAGATAGGCCGCCCAGCCGACCAGCACCGCGGCAAGGCCAACGAGCGAATGGAACGCCGCGACCAGTTGCGGCATATCGGTCATCTTGATCCGCCGCGCGATGATCCAGCCAATGCTGCCGCCAAGAGCGATAGCGGCGACAATCTGCGCCAGCGTCACCAGATCATCGGGTGAAGGCTGCGGAAGGTAATTGCCCGGCGGGATCGGAGCCGAAACCGCCAGCGTCGTCACGACAGCCAGCGCCATTCCCGCCATGCCAAAACGGTTGCCTTTGCGCGATGATGCGGGCGAGCTGAGCCCGCGCAGTGCATAGATGAAGGCTACGCCGGACAGCAGGTAGGCGATCAGTGCCCAGTCAGGGATCGCGTGGAGCATTAGCGTAACCTCCCCTCCCCTTCAGGGGAGGGGCCGGGGGTGGGGCGATCCTTTTTCTTGTACATCGCGAGCATTCGCGCCGTCACCGCGAACCCGCCGAAAATATTGACGCTCGCCAGCACCACCGCCAGCAGCCCCAGCCACTTGGACGAGGCAGACCCCGCCGCCGCACTGGCAATCAGCGCGCCAACAATGATCACCGACGAGATCGCATTGGTCACCGCCATCAACGGCGTATGCAGGGCCGGGGTGACCGACCAGACGACGTAATAGCCCACAAAGCAGGCCATCACGAAAATCGAAAGGATTGAGATGAAGTCCATTTAACGTCGCTCCGCTGTCCAAGGCAGCACGAAGCCGCGTCCTTCAGACCAGGTCTGGCCGACCATGCGTCCGCCCACCAGACAGGCTGCACTGTGATAAAGGCCCGTCCCATCTGTGGTTCGGAAGGCCACGCAATTGCGACCTTGCGCTTGCCCAATACGCCCAGCGAGAATCTCACTGTTATAGAATGATCCGGTTACACTACCGTCCTTGCCCACGGTCAAATCCATCGGCTGGCTATAGGGTTCATCAGCAAGGCTTAATCTGAGGTCGACCGTCCAGCTTCCAGCAACGCCCGCAGGCGGCGCGGGCTTTTCTGCGGGCGTCGTTGCCAATGCGCTGGCTAGCAAGAACGTAGCAAGTAAGCTCATCCCAGCAGCCTTTCGCTCACAATCTTGCCGCCCTGCGTCAGCCGCACGGCGTTGCCGATTTCCTCGTCCAGGACCGGCTTACCGGTTTCCTTGTCCCAGAACGCCGAGAGGAAGTTATACAAATTGCGCGCGTACAGCGCCGAGGCGTCGGCAGCGAGATGTGCTGGGGTGTTCGAATAGCCGATGATCTTGACCCCGTGCCTTACCACCATTTCATCCGGCTTTGATCCTTCGACATTGCCGCCCTGTGCCACCGCCAGATCGAAGATCACGCTGCCCGGCTTCATCGTCGCGATCTGGGCGTCGGTGATCAGGCGCGGAGCGGCGCGGCCGGGGATCAGCGCGGTGGTGATAACGATGTCTTGCTTGGCAATGTGCGACGAGACCAGTTCGGCCTGCGCTGCCTTGTATTCATCGGACATTTCGGTGGCATAGCCGCCCGCGCCTTCGCCTTCGATGCCCGCAACATTCTCGACAAAGATCGGCTTGGCCCCCAGCGACATGATCTGCTCCTTGGTCGCAGAACGCACGTCTGTTGCAGAAACCTGCGCACCCAGCCGCCGCGCGGTGGCGATGGCTTGCAGCCCGGCCACGCCAACGCCCATAATGAAGGCCTTGGTCGCACTGATCGTGCCAGCCGCGGTCATCATCATCGGAAAGGCCCGGCCATAGGCGTCGGCCGCCGCAATCACCGCCTTGTAGCCCGACAGATTCGATTGGCTGGAAAGGATGTCCATCGATTGCGCACGGGTGATGCGCGGCATGAATTCCATCGCCAGTGCTTCGAGGCCGGCGGCGGCATACTCATCGACCCTCGCGCGCTGTACGAACGGATCAAGCCCCGCGACAACCCATGCGCCTGGATTCGCGCCCTTCAGCAATTTGGCATCCGGGCCTTGTACGCCGAGCACGATATCCGCGCTTTTGACGGCAGCAGCGGCTTTCACCACTTCGGCCCCGGCGGCGGAATATTCAGCATCACCAATAGAGGCAGCTTCTCCGGCGCCCGATTCCACGGCCACAATGGCCCCCAGCGCGATGAATTTCTTCACCGTTTCGGGGGTCGCAGAAACACGACACTCTCCGCTCGCGCGTTCTTTCAGAACCGCGATCCGATGCCCCTGGCTCATGCTGGGGATCAGGAAATCAGTATGATAACAACGGCGGTGATGATCGCGACCACCGGAGCCGTTACTTTGATCAAACTGATAAAGCTCGCATAGGTCGATTCTGCTGCCTTCATGTCATTGCCCGAAGTCATAATTCGATCCCTGTATCCATTGGGTTTGGTTCAAGCTCGCGCTCTATCGCCGCAAGTCGCAACGCTCAAGGCGCAAAAGCAAAACAGCCAGTCAGAATCGTCAACCTTAATTCCGTCTTTACCCCTCGGCGCTATGGCAGGCTGGACACAATTGGGGGCCTGACGGAAAACAATGGCGGAAATCGAACAGCGCCTGCTGATGCTGATCGATGATGAACCGGCCCAATGCCGGCTCATCACGGCATTGGCTGCCCGTGAAGGGTGGCGAACGCTGGTCGTCCGCGATTCGGAAACTGCGATTGCCACGCTGGGCACGCGTCAAGGGATGGAGCTGGCCGCGATCGTGCTGGATCAGTGGGTTCCGGGCGACGATGCCTGCACACTGATTGCCGAGCTCAAGAGCCGCCGACCGGCTTTGCCAATCCTGATGCTAACAACCAGCGCCTCGCCGCTGCTCGCAGTCGAAGCGATGCGGGCCGGAGCCACCGACTATCTGGTCAAACCTGTCGCGCCGGACCGCTTGATGCAAGCCTTGCGCGCGGCAACCACGCGCGAAGCGCCGCGCGACGAACTTATGCCGATGACCGAGAAGATGCACGGCACGCTCAATTTCGATGCGATGATCGGCGCGGCTCCCACTTTCCGCGCCGCGCTGGCGGTTTCCGCCAAGGCGGCACGTGGCCACACTCCCGTACTGATCGAGGGTGAAAGCGGCACCGGCAAGGAAATGCTGATCCGCGCGATGCACGCCGCATCCCCGCGTGCCAAGGCACCGTTCCGGCTGGTCAATATTGGCGGCGTTCCCGCTCACTCTGTCGAATCCCTGCTGTTCGGCCATGAGAAGGGCGCCTTTCCCGGTGCCTTCGATCGCCATATCGGCGCGTTGCAACATGCCGATGGCGGAACGCTGGCACTCGATGAGATTGATCGCCTGCCGCTGGGTGTCCAGCAACGGTTGCTCGAATCGCTCGAACGCGGTGATGTCCGCCCGATCGGTGCGCGGCACAGTTTCCGCGTTGATGTGAGGCTGATCGCAGCCAGCAATTTCCCTCTACGCGATCTGGTTGAGGCCGGGCAATTTCTAGCGCCGCTGTATCAGGCGCTTAGCGGTGTCCAGGTCTTTCTCCCGCCGCTGCGTGAGCGGACTGGCGATCTTTCCGCCCTTGCGCGGCATTTCCTGACCCGGATCGGCGAACAGCCCGGTCTGCGGCCGTTGGGAATTACCGACAGCGCGCTGGCGCTGCTCGCCGCATACGACTGGCCTGGCAATGTTCGGCAGCTTCAGGCTGTATTGTTCCGGGCCGCAGTGTTCTGCGATGGCGACGCGCTGACGGCCGATGATTTCCCACAGCTTTCAGACCTGCTGGGTGATGGCAATCATGCTCAGGGACAAGCGGTGCAAGAGGGCGTGGGCGTGATGCTTTATA
Organism: Novosphingobium sp.; assembly: GCA_031413595.1. Classification (GTDB taxonomy): domain Bacteria; phylum Pseudomonadota; class Alphaproteobacteria; order Sphingomonadales; family Sphingomonadaceae; genus Novosphingobium. The sequence goes on along the minus strand of JANOFJ010000084.1, from coordinate 7,488 downwards.
CCGCCGACGGCAATCTGCGCCCACTGGAAGAGATCGAGGCCGATGTGATTCGCCTCGCCATCGGGCATTATCGCGGACGGATGACCGAAGTCGCCCGCCGTCTCGGGATCGGCCGCTCGACGCTGTACCGCAAGCTCAGCGATCTGGGGATAGACAACGCCGCTTAGGCAGGCTTAGCCTGTCCTGCATGACAGCTATTCCATTTGATTTCACCGGGCGCACAGCGCTCATTACCGGCGCGGCATCGGGCATCGGTGCGGCAACCGCGAAGCTTCTGGCCAGTCTTGGCGTGGCCGAGCTGATCCTGGTCGATTTCGACGAAGCGGGATTGACGGCGCTTGAGGTTCGCTGTGAGCGGCGGGACTTCATCGGCGATGTTGCCGACCCAGCCCTGTGGGAAAGAATCGGCAGCACCCTGCACCAGCTTGACCACGCCGTTCTCAACGCCGGAATTGCGGGCAATGGCAAGTCCATCGCCGAGATGCAGTTCGCCGATTGGCGGCGCACGCTGGCGACCAATCTCGACGGGGTTTTTCTGGGGCTGCACACAGCCATGCCACTGATGGTCAAGAGCGGAGGCGGCAGCATAGTACTGACCGCTTCAGTGGCGGCAGTCCGTGCAGTTTCGACTATAGACTATGGCGCATCGAAGTCCGCAGTTGCGCATATGGCCAGGATTGCCGCGCGCGAAGGCGGGCCGGACGGGGTGCGAGTCAATGCAATCGCCCCGGGAGGGGTCGACACGCCGATCTGGGACCAATCCGACGCATTTGCCAGGCAAGTCGAACGCTTCGGCAGCCGCGAGGAGGCAATCCGCGAGTTTGGCAAACTGGGCTGCCCGATCGGGCGTTTTGCGTCAGCGGACGAAATCGCCGGGCAGATTGCATTCCTGCTGTCCGACATGGCCGGAACCGTGACCGGTGCAATCCTTGTCAGCGATGGCGGGTTTTCGGTTTAGCCTGCAGGTATCTGGCTGAAATCGGTCAGGGCAGCGTCGCGTAATCCGCGCCAGACGTGCAGCGTCTGGACCGTTTCGGCCACATCATGGACCCGCACCAGCTGAGCTCCGGCGTCGAACGCCTTAGACGCCAGCACGAGCGAGCCGCCGAGCCGCTTATGCGCCGGGGCCTCGTTGGAGAGCGCGCCGATCAGTCGTTTGCGGCTCGCGCCGACCAGCAGTGGCTGGCCCAGCGCGTGGAACAGCGAAAGGGCATTCAGCAGCGTAAGATTATCGGCCAGCGACTTTCCGAAGCCGATGCCGGGATCAAGGATGATGTGCTCGCGCGCAACACCCGCCGCGATCGCCGCATCGCGCCGATCGCGCAGCCAATCGAACACATCGAGCACCACGTCGCGGTAATCGCCCCCGCTGTGCAGGTCTTCACCTTCGCCCGGCGCATGCATCAGGACCACGGGCACGCCCGAGCGTGCGGCGAATTCCAGGCTGCGAGGATCGTGGCGCAGCGCAGAAACGTCGTTGATGATGTTCGCTCCCGCGGCCATCGCGGCTTCCATTACCGCCGGGCGGCGCGTGTCGATGCTGATTGCAGCCCCCATTGCAGCCAGACGCTCAACGGCGGGAATCACTCGCTTGAGTTCGTCACCCTCCCAAACTGCGGCCGCGCCCGGGCGAGTCGATTCACCGCCAACGTCGATGATCGCCGCTCCCGCCTCAACCATCGCCGCAGCATGGGCATGAGCTTCGGCAGGGTCGTCGAGAAACTTGCCGCCGTCCGAAAAACTGTCGGGTGTGACGTTGAGGATGCCCATGATCTGGCTCTGATCAAGCCGCACCGTGCGGGCGCCCAATTGCAGCGGCGCGCGTGCGGCAGTGAGCGAGGACCACTGCGCCTGAGCCTGCTCTGCCTGCCCATCGGGCAGCCGCGCCAGAACATCGCCCATATCGGCGACAGCAACGCGCGTGCGTTGGACAATCTGCCCATTGCGCCTGACAATCATGGCAAAGCGGCTGGCATAAACCATACCGCCGGCCAGCCGTATTGCTTCGCCATCCTCGCTCTGTGGCGATTCAGCCAGTGCAATCGGGCGAAGGTAGAGTGTGTCCGTCAAGGCTCCGTCGCCAGCAGATAGAGCTGCCGGATTGCATCGATCGGCTTGAGCTCGCCCTCATGCTCGATGTGCCAGAAGGTCCAGCCGTTGCACGAAGGCGCGCCTTGCAGCTTGGCGCCCAGGCCATGGATCGAGCCGCTTTCGGTGTCCGACAGCAAAGTGCCATCGGCGCGCACGCTCGCCTTGATCCGCCGCTTCTTGTCAAAAACCGCCGATCCCGGCGTGATCCAGCCGGTTTCGACCAGTTGCCCAAATGCAACCTTTGGGGCGGACTTGCCGACCTGCATGGTAGTCAGCGCGCTCTCATCGAGCGGCAGCGCCAGCTCGATCCGTTCCATCGCGACTTCGCGGTAGATGTCTTCCTTTTCGCAGCCGATCCATTCCCGGCCGAGCCGCTTTGCCACTGCGCCAGTGGTGCCAGTCCCGAAGAATGGATCGAGGATGACATCGCCCTTGTGAGTGGTGGCGAGCATGACCCGGTACAGCAGCGCCTCGGGCTTCTGGGTCGGATGCGCCTTCACCCCGCCGCGCTTAAGCCGCTCTTGCCCGCCGCAAATCGGCAAAACCCAGTCAGAACGCATCTGAAGTTCATCGTTCAATGTCTTCATAACGCGGTAATTAAAAGTATAGCGGCTCTTTTCGCCCTGCGAGGCCCAGATCAGAGTTTCATGGGCATTGGTGAACCGGGTGCCCTTGAAATTGGGCATCGGGTTGGCCTTGCGCCAGACGATGTCGTTGAGGATCCAGAACCCCAGGTCCTGCAGGATCGCGCCGACCCGAAAAATATTGTGGTAACTGCCGATCACCCATAGCGAGCCATTGGGCTTGAGCACCCGGCGCGCCTCGGTCAACCATGCCCGCGTAAATTCGTCGTAGGCGGCGAAGCTGTCAAACTTGTCCCAGGCGTCGGTCACCGCATCGACATGGCTGCCATCGGGCCGCGCCAGATCGCCTCCGAGCTGCAGGTTATAGGGGGGATCAGCGAACACCATGTCGACACTGGCATCGGGCAGACTGCGCATTGCCGCGACGCAATCGCCGGGAATGATTTGCCCGAGCGGTAAATCCGCTTTGACGTCGGCTTGACGCGAGGCTTCTTGCGCGGCTCGAAACCGTGCCCGATCGCCAACCAGAATTTGTCCCATATCCTGCGTCCAACCCCCTAGATTGCCCCATAGGGTGAGTCATTAGCTTGCCGCCGTCAAGCAGCGACTCCGCGGGAATCCTAGCGATTCATGGTTAACAAGCAGTCAACACAAGGTGAACGAAACGGGGCCGACACAGCATCTAGAGTCTGGAGATTCGCCCGAGACTCTATATGCAGTGGTGTGACGTTACGGACTCTCGATCGAAAATAAATTCGCCGAACGGATCACGCAGGCGGCAAGCCGGGGTCAATTCCGGTCATCCGGGCTGACACCTCCCACAGCCTGCGCGCAAGGTCAGGATTGCTCGCCATGCGGCTCCGCGATACTTCGCCCGATGGCCCGCGCATTTCGCCCAATCCTTGCGGACCGTAGTAGTGCCCCGGCTCGACATCTGGCGCGCTGGCCGCCTGAAGCGCGGGCCAGGACCCTTTGGCGGCGGTGTTGAGGATCAAGCCAAACAGCGGCGTGGCGATCCGGAATGGACCGGCATGACGCATCAATTCGGTTGCCGCGACGCCCGGATGACAGGCCAGCGCCGTCACTGGCGAGCCGGCTGCGCGCAAGCGCCGGTCAAGTTCGAACAGGAACAGCAGATTAGCCAGCTTGCTGTCGGAATAGCGTTTGGTGCGAAGGTATCCCTTTTCGGCATTGAGATCGTCCCACCTCAGATTGCCGCCATTGTGGGCAAGGCTGGCGGTGATGACGACCCGCGATCCTGCTGTCTCGGCCAGCTTTGGCAGCAGCAGCGCTGTCAGGGCGAAACAACCGAGGTGATTGACCCCGAACTGCAGCTCGAAACCTTGCGCGGTGCGGGTCAGCGGCGGGAACATCACTCCCGCATTGTTGAGCAGCACATCGAGCCGCGGTTCCTTGTCCGCAAGTTCGGCAGCAGCCCGGATACTGGCGATGTCCGCTTGATCCAGCGGTAGGAAGGCAAGGTCTGCGCCCGGGGTTTCCCGCCCGATCAGCGTCATCGCAGCTTCGGCCTTGGCTTGACTGCGGCACGCCAGCATAACCCGCGCGCCCTTGGCTGCCAGAACCCGGGCCGCCTCAAAGCCCAATCCGGTGTTCGCGCCGGTGACAATGAAGCATTTGCCAGACTGATCGGCGACATCCGCATCGGTAAATCCAGTCATGCAACTCGCTCCGCTCTGGCTACCGGCGCAAAGCTGCGGCGGTGATGCCGGGTTGGACCATATTCCAGCAGCGCCGCCAAGTGCTGCGCGGTTCCGTAACCTGCGTTGCGTTCCCAGCCGTAGTGGGGATGCTGTTGGGCAAGGCTCCGCATCAGCCGGTCGCGGTGTTCCTTGGCGATGATCGAGGCGGCGGAGATACATGGCTCCAGAGCATCGCCGCCGATGATCGCGCGGGCCGGCCACACCCAAGCGGGCTGGCGGCCATGCGGGGTCATATTGCCATCGATCAGCACCTCATCCGGCCCGGTGCCGAGCTGTTCACACAGCGCGCGAACTGCGAGCGTCATCGCCAGCATGGTTGCCCCGAATATATTGAGCCGGTCGATATCGTCGGCCTCGACCACGCCAAGCGCCCAGTGGCAGCTAGCCTTGATCGCCGGTTCGAGGATTGCGCGGCGCTTGGCCGACAGCTTCTTGGAATCATCAATCCCGTCCGGTGCTGCCGCGCCCAATAGGACTGCAGCCGCCACTACCGGCCCCGCCAAAGGTCCGCGCCCGGCTTCATCAACGCCGATAATCAGCGGACGACTCAGGCTTTTGGTCAAGGCCTTGGCATCCTGGAAAAAGATGGGCATTCTCTCCGGCATGTTTCGATCCCGCTGGCTCATCGCCCTATCGCCCCTGCCCCTTTTCCTCGCAAGCTGCGGCGCTGCACAATCTGGGGAAAGCAAGAGCATCGCACAGGCGGCCTTGCCGTTCACCACAACCGAAATGGCCCGGTTTGATGAACCTTGGGCGATGGCATTCCTGCCCGGCACGCCCTACGCCCTGATTACCGAGCGAGGCGGAAAGCTGATGCTATGGAAGCAAGGCGGACAAGCAGCCGAGGTGGCCGGCGTTCCTGCGGTCGACTATGCCGGTCAAGGCGGGCTCGGCGATGTGGTGCCTGCCCCGGATTTTGCGACTAGCGGGTTGATCTATCTAAGCTACGCCGAGGCGGGCCAAGGCGACAAACGCGGTGCGGCTGTGGCGCGTGCAAAGCTTGATCTGCAGCAGACCCCACCGCGGCTGACCGAACTTGAGGTGATCTGGCGCCAATCCCCCAAAGTCAGCGGAGAAGGCCATTATTCGCACCGCATCGCCTTGTCGCCCGATGGAAAGTTCCTGTTCATTTCCTCGGGCGATCGGCAGAAATTCACCCCGGCGCAGGATATGGGACAAAACCTGGGCAAGGTGATCCGCCTGCTGCCCGATGGTACCCCGGCACCGGGAAATCCCTTTGTGTCGCAAGGCGGCAACGCGGCGCAGGTGTGGTCGCTCGGCCACCGCAACGTACTGGGTCTCAAATTCGATGCGCAGGGGCGGTTATGGGATCTGGAGCATGGCCCAGCCGGCGGCGATGAACTCAATCTGGTAAAACCCGGCCAGAACTATGGTTGGCCGCTGGTTTCGAACGGCGATCATTATGGTGGCAAGGCAATCCCCCGTCATCCCACTCGCCCCGAGTTTGCCGCACCAGCAATCAGCTGGAACCCGGTGATCGCGCCGGGCGATTTCATTTTTTATTCGGGCGCGATGTTCCCTGAGTGGCGCGGACAAGCCATCATTGCCGCGCTCGGTAGCGGCGGGTTGGTCCGCGTCAAGATCGAAGGCGAAACCGCGCGTGAGATCGAGCGACTGCCTCTGGACAACCGGATTCGCGAGATCGTCCAGGCCGAAGACGGCGCGATCTGGGTGCTTGAAGATGGTGACAGCGCCCGGCTGCTACGCCTTACCGCCAAAAAATAGGTTTTTCCGTCGACAAGCGCGCGGGGCCACCCTATCGGCGCGGCGCTATGCTTGCCCAGACCAACTTGATCCCACTCGATAACGTCGATCCTGCGCTCGTCGAAGATTTGCTCGACCGCGCATTCGAGCCGGAGCGCCGCACCCGCACGGCATACAAGCTGCGCGAAGGGATTGACTGGCTTCCCGCTCTAAGCTTTGCGGCGCTGGACAGCAGCGATCAATTGGTCGGCACGATCCAGTGCTGGCCCGTGGCGCTTACTGATCCAGCCGGCCGCGCCCATCCAATCATCATGGTTGGACCAGTCGCGGTGCTGCCCGAGCAGCAGGGATTTGGCTATGGCAAGGCGCTGATGCTGGCTAGCCTTGGCGCGCTTAGCCCTGAGGCGCCGCTGCCGCAGATGATGATCGGCGATCCCGAATACTACGAGCGCTTTTTCGGCTTCAGCAATGCCCACACCGGCGGGTGGAGCTTGCCCGGCCCCTTAGAACAGCGCCGACTGCTCGCCCGCACCGACAACCCCGCCTTGCTCCCCCGCGAAGGCATGCTCGGCCCTTGGCGTAAGTAACAGGTTCTGGCAGGGCAAAGCCCATGCCCTATGAGCCGCCGCCAAATCTGACCGGACTGTCGCTGACCCAGATTGCTGCGCTGGTGGAAGCCCGCGAGCTGCCACCGGTCGATCAATGGACCCCCGCCCACACCGGTGACAGTCTGATGCGGATCGCTGCAGATGGACGCTGGTTTCATGATGCCAATGAATTTGGGGATGGCGAAATCAGGCGGCCGGCAATGGTCCGAGCCTTCGCCAGTCTGCTGACGCGCGACGATGTAGGCCAGCATTGGCTGGTGACCCCGCATGAGCGCATGTCAATTGAAGTGGAGGATGCGGCTTTTATCGCGACTGACGTCGTGCGTCAGGGCGGTGCGCTGGCGCTGCGGCTTAGCACTGACGATCTGGTGATCGCCGGGCCGGATCACCCGATCACCGCGCGCGGCGATCCCGATACGCCTGCGCTGTACCTCGCAGTGCGCAACGGCACCGAGGCGCGGCTCAACCGCAGCACCTATCTGCAGCTGATCGCTTTGGCGGACGAAGATCTGACCGTGACCAGTCAGGGCGCACGGTTCGAGCTGGTGCCGACGTGAGCCTTCTGGCCACACGCCTCCAACGCCTCCATGCGCGGGGCCATGCGCGGAAATTGGACGATCTGCATGATGAGGCGGAACTCGCGCCTGAGCAATTGCGAGCAGCAGCGGTTCTCGTCGCGGTTACCGAGCGCGAGCGACCGGGCTTCCTGCTGATCCACCGCCCTTCCAACATGCGTTCGCACCCGGGACAGGTCGCCTT